>NZ_JBEOYE010000102.1:0-4025 GCF_040296945.1 Streptomyces sp. NPDC001941
ATGGCGCTGTCGCCCTCTCCGATGCCCAGGAGCTCTGCGACTTCAGCAGGTGCGGGCGCGAACCTGGCACCTGTGATGACCGCGTGCTCCCCGGGAGGGCCGATCTAGGGTCGTGGCATGGCCCGACCCCAGCGCATCGTCCTCGTCCGGCACGGAGAGTCGGAGGGCAACGCCGACGACACCGTGTACGAGCGCGAGCCCGACCACGCCCTGAGGCTCACCGAACGGGGCCTGCGACAGGCCGAGGCGACGGGCGAGCGGCTGCGCGAGCTGTTCGGCGACGAACACGTCAGCGTGTACGTGTCCCCCTACCGGCGCACCCACGAGACGTTCCGCGCCTTCCACCTGGACCCGGAGCGGGTACGCGTGCGCGAGGAGCCCCGGCTGCGCGAGCAGGACTGGGGGAACTGGCAGGACCGCGACGACGTGCGCCTGCAGAAGGCATACCGGGACGCCTACGGGCACTTCTTCTACCGCTTCGCCCAGGGGGAGTCCGGCGCGGACGTCTACGACCGCGTGGGGGCCTTCCTGGAGAGCCTCTACCGCAGCTTCGAGGCCCCCGACCACCCGCCGAACGTCCTGCTCGTCACCCACGGGCTGACCATGCGGCTGTTCTGCATGCGCTGGTTCCACTGGTCGGTCGCCGACTTCGAGTCCTTGTCCAACCCGGGCAACGCCGAGACCCGCACGCTGCTGCTCGGCGAGGACGGGCGCTACACGCTCGACCGGCCCTTCGAGCGCTGGCGCACCCCCGAGCCGTACGGCGCCACCGGTTAGAGTGGCTGTGCGATGACCGCTGACTCCTCTTCCGACCGGCGCTTCGAACGCGCCCTGGCCAGCCTGCGCGGGCTGGCCGTGGGGGACGCCCTGGGCTCCCAGTACTTCGTCCCCGCCCACTACCCCCTCCTCAAGAGCCGCGAGCTGCCCCCGGGCGCCTGGCAGTGGACCGACGACACCGAGACCGCCTGCTCGGTCCTCGCCGTGCTCGCCACCCACGGCCGCATCGACCAGGACGCCCTCGCGGCCTCGCTGGCCGAGCACCACGACTTCGACCGCGGCTACGGCCCGGCCGTCAACCGCATGCTGCGACTGGTCCGCGAGGGCGGCGACTGGCGCGAACTCGCCTCGGCCCTCTTCAACGGGCAGGGCTCCTGGGGCAACGGCGCCGCCATGCGCATCGCGCCCCTGGGCGCCTGGTACGCCGACGACCCGGAGCAGGCCACCCACCAGGCCGAGATCTCCTCGTACACCACCCACCAGCACCGCGAGGCCGTCGTCGGGACGATGGCCGTGGCCGCCGCCGCCGCGCTCGCCGCGGACCCGGCGGGCCCGCCGACGCCCGGCGCACTGCTGGACGGCGTGATCGCCCTGGTGCCCCGCAGCGCCGTGGGCGCGGGGCTGCGCCGGGCGCGCGACATGCTCGACTACGGCGACGCGGGCACCGTGGCCGCCGTCCTGGGCAGCGGCAGGCGCACCAGTGCGCACGACACCGTGCCGTTCGCCCTGTGGTCCGCAGCGCGGGCGCTCGGCGACTTCGAGGAGTGCTTCTGGACGACCGCACAGGTGGGCGGCGACGTCGACACCACCTGTGCGATCGCCGGGGGAGTGGTGGCCGCGTCGGCCGCCGGTGCGCCGCCCGCCGCCTGGGTGGAGCGCACGGAGGCACTGCCGGACTGGCTCCCGGAGAAGCCCCGCTTCTGATCCGTACGGTCGTGGTCCGTACGGGCACGCGTCGTGGTCCGTAAGGACACCGGTCCTCCGGATGGTCCGTAACCCAGCCGTACGGCAAGCGTCCGGACGGGCACCGGTCCTCCGGGTCGTCCGGAACCGTCGTCCGTACGGGTCGTACGCCGCTGCCCGCGCGGTCGCGGGCCCTCCTGTCCGTACCGGCCGTACGCCGCCCCTCCCCGCGGCCCCGGCGTCTGTCACGGTCCTGACACAGGGCCCGCCGGGAGGGCGACCCCCGCAGGGACCCGGGCATACCCTTTCGGCCAACCGCCGTGTTGATCATGTGATCGCCCGGAACCTGACGTGCGCGGCGGAGGGGGAGGGGGTCCCGTCCATGTCCGATTCCGATGGCATACCCGGAGCCGTACCCGGTGCGTCCGGCGGCACGGACGGCGCGGCGTCCGGACAGGTGCCGGAAGCCGCGGCGACGGCAGGTAGCGCGACGCCCGGCAACGCGATGCCCGGCCAGGAGCCGGTGACCGCCGCAGCCGCGCAGGCCGCACGCGCGCGTGCCGCCGCCCCGCCGGGGGCCGTCGTGCAGGCGGCCCCGTACCCCTATCCCGCCGCGCACGCCTGGCGTCCGCCGGGCGGGGCGCCCCCGCCGCCGGGGTGGTACGAGAAGGCCCGCTCCGGACCCCCGGCGCCCGTCAGCGGTGCGACGCTCGTGGCCGTCGTGGTCACCGGTCTGCTCAGCGGGCTGCTGCTCGGCGACGGCATCGGCGTGAACCTGCTGCTCGTCGCGGTGCCCGCGGCCCTCGCCGCGTACTTCGCGGCCCGCGGGGCCGGCCGCCGCGCCCGCCCCTGGACGCTCCTGTGGGCCCTGGGCGGCCTGGCGCTGCTCGTGGTGCCCGCGCTGCGCGACGCGGCCTGGCCGAGCGTCCTGGCGGTCCTCACGGCGATCGGCGTCGGCGCGCTCGCCCTGCACGGCGGCCGCGGCTGGGCCGCCGTGCTCCTGGCGCCGGTGGGCCTCGCCGAGGCCGTCGTGCCCGGCACCACCTGGGCCTGGACGGGCCTGCGGGCCCGGGCGGGGTCGCAGGGGCGGGTCGGGCCCGTGCTGCGGACGAGCGCGGTGGCACTGGCCCTGGTGGTGGTCTTCGGGGCACTGTTCGCCGGGGCCGACGCCGCCTTCGCCGACCTGGTGGGGACGCTGGTGCCGGACGTCTCGATGGCCGAGAGCCCGCTGCGGGTGCTGCTGGCCCTCCTCGGCCTGCTCGGCGCCGTGGCGGCCGCCCGCACGGCCGCCGCGCCGCTGCGCTGGGACCGCGTCGTGGCGAAGCCCGGGCGGGCCAGGAGCCGGCTGGAGTGGGCCCTGCCGCTCATCGTCCTGAACCTGCTGTTCGCGGCCTTCAACGCGGTCCAGCTCACCGTCCTGTTCGGCGGCTACGACAAGGTGCTGAGCGAGACCGGCCTGACGTACGCCGAGTACGCGCGCCAGGGCTTCTGGCAGCTCCTGACGGCCACCCTGCTGACCCTCGCCGTCATCGCGCTCGCCCTGCGCTGGGCGCCGCGCTCCGACGCGCGCGACCGCACCCTGGTCCGTACCGTCCTCGGCGTGCTGTGCGCGCTCACCCTGGTCGTCGTCGCCTCCGCACTGCGCCGCATGGACCTGTACGTCGACGCGTACGGGCTCACCCGGCTGCGGATCTCGGTCACCGTGATGGAGCTCTGGCTCGGCCTGGTGCTCGTACTGATCATGGCGGCCGGGGCGTTCGGGGCGCGCTGGCTGCCCCGGGCGGTCGCGGCGAGCGCCGCGGTGACCGTACTTGCCTTCGGCCTGGCGTCGCCCGACGCGCTCGTCGCCGAGAGCAACGTACGGCGCTTCCAGGAGACCGGGAAGATCGACACCGACTACCTGGACGGGCTCTCCGCGGACGCCGTGCCCGCGCTGGACGCGCTGCCCGAGCCCCAGCGCTCCTGCGCCCTGCGGCAGATCGCGGTGGACCTCCGCGGGGACGGCGGGCCCTGGTACGCGACCAGCTGGGGCCAGGCGCGGGCCCGGGACGTCATCGCCACGCGCGCGGTGGCGCCGCGCGACTGTGTGACCGGCCCCCGCGACCCGTACGAGAACCCGTACGGGGACCCCTACGGCGGTACTGGCCGCACGGCGGAGCCCGACGGGGGTCCGGCCACCGAGGGCGAGCTGGATCCGTAGGGGAGCCCCCGGAAGCCCCGGAAGGGGCTCTGGCAAGGAGAAGGTCTGACAGACGGAGGGGCGGGCGGTACGGGTGCCTAGCGCGTCCACGCCGACCTGGTCGTCTTCTCCGCCGGGGTGCGCCCGCGCGACCGGCTGGCCCGCA
>NZ_JBEOYE010000102.1:4035-29892 GCF_040296945.1 Streptomyces sp. NPDC001941
GGCAGGGTGAGGGGGAGGTTCTGCTGCCTGTCGTTCGGGCGGTCGTTGCGGGGGGGGTGGTCCCGTTCGGGGCCCCCCCTCCCCCCCCCCCGCCCCTCCGTCAGATGTCCCGTACGGGCGCGTGCGCTCAGGCCACCGGTCCCGCCGCGCCTGCCGTCCCGCTGAGGGCCTCCAGATCGCTCTTGCGGACCCGGATGACGGCCAGTGCGGTCAGCAGGGCGAGGGCCGCCATGCCGACCCCGGCCAGGAACGCCGTGGAGATGCCCTCGGTGAGCACGTGGTCGCCCCACGGCGGCGGCATCTCGTGGGTCTTGGCGAACGCCGCCTGCTGCTCGGGCGTGGCCTGCGCCAGGAACGACGGCACCTGGCGCTGCGCCTCGTCGCGGCTGGCCGTACCGAAGACCGTCACCAGGATGGACAGGCCGAGCGAACCGCCCACCTGTTGTGCGGCGTTCAGCAGTCCGGACGCCGCGCCCGCCTCGTGCGGGGCGACCCCGGAGACCGCGGTGAGTGTCAGGGTCACGAAGTTCAGGCCCATGCCGAAGCCGAACAGCAGCATCGGGGCCAGGATGCCGCTCACGTACTGGGTGCCGGCGTCGATGAACGACAGCCACAGCACACCGCCTCCGGTGATCGCCGCGCCCGCCACCATGAACGGCTTGGGGCCGAAGGTCGGCAGCAGCCGCTGCGAGAGCCCCGCGCCGGTGATGATCGCGACGGTGACGGGCAGGAACGCCAGGCCCGCGCGGATCGGCGTGTAGCCGAGCACGTTCTGCACGAACAGCACGATGAAGAAGAACATGCCGAACATCGCCGCGGCGAGGCTGAGCATGATCACGTAGGTGCCGGCGCGGTTGCGGTCGGCGAACATCCGCAGGGGCGTGATGGGTTCGCGGGCGCGGGACTCCACGAGGGCGAACGCCACGAGCAGCAGCACCGCCGCGCCGAAGGAGGACAGGGTGAGCGCGTCGCGCCAGCCCTCCTCGGAGGCCCGGATGAACCCGTACACCAGCGAGGCCATGCCCAGCGTCGAGGTGAGGGCGCCTGCGATGTCGAAGCGGCCCGGGTGGCGCTCGGACTCGGCGATGCAGCGCGGCGCGAGGAAGGCGATCAGCACGCCGATCGGCACGTTGACGAAGAACACCCAGCGCCAGTCGAGCCATTCGGTGAGCATCCCGCCGGCCAGCAGGCCGATGGCGCCGCCGCCCGCCGACACGGCCGCGAACACGCCGAACGCCCGGTTGCGCTCGGGGCCTTCGGGGAACGTCGTGGTGATCAGCGCCAGCGAGGTCGGCGAGGCGATCGCGCCGCCGACGCCCTGCAGTGCGCGCGCGGCGAGCAACTGCCAGGGCTCCTGGGCGAATCCGCCGAGCAGCGAGGCGAGCGTGAAGACCAGGATGCCGGCCATGAACACCCGGCGGCGGCCCAGGATGTCGCCCGCCCGGCCGCCGAGCAGCAGCAGGCCGCCGAAGGTGAGCGTGTAGGCGCTCAGAACCCAGGAGAGGTCGGTGGTGGAGAAGGAGAGCGCGTCCTTGATGTGCGGCAGCGCGATGTTCACGATCGTCGCGTCGAGCACCACCATCAGCTGGCACGCGGCGATCACGGTCAGGGCTATGCCGGGGTGCACCGCGCGCGAGGGCGCGGCCTCGGGGCCGTCCTTGGCGAGCCGGTCGCGCGGCTCGGTGGTGTCGGTTCGATCGGGCGTCACGTGGGGTCCCCCTGGTGTTCTTAGTGAACGCGACCGTTCACTAAAGGGCGACGATAGTGAGCCCGGACGCGTCAACGCAACAGTCTTCGGAGGGAGTTGACGCAACCGCAGGTCCCGGGGGTTGACGCCCGACGGGCCGGACCGGGTGGCGGCGCGGGGTGGCCGGGACGTCGCGAACGGCTCCGGCGCTCTGGGCATCCGCCGGAGCCGTTGCCACTATGGAACTTCCGCCCCCGCCCGGTGGTTCAACCAACGGCAGCCACTCCCCGCCGCGGCCCACCCGCCCGGCGGCTGCCGAGGCGTACGGCCCGTCGCGCGGGTCGTGCCACCCGGCGCGACGGGGGTGGCCGTTCGTTCGATGGAGATGTGGTCCATGGTGGAAGTAGTCGATGGCCCGGCCCGTGGCGGGGCCCATGGCTGAGTCGCGCGCGTCGGCCGCCGCCCGGCCGCGGCGGGTGTCGGCGCGCCGGCGCGGTCCGGTGCTCGAACGGGCGATCCTGGACGCCGTGCTCGATCAGCTCGGGACGGTCGGCTGGAGCGGCCTGACCATGGAGGGCGTCGCGGCGGGCGCCGGGACCGGCAAGGCCGCCGTCTACCGCCGCTGGTCCTCCAAGGAGGAGCTGGTCGTGGACGCCCTGCGGACCGGGCTGCCGGAGCTGGACGACGCGCCCGACCACGGTGACGTGCGCGAGGACCTGTACCGGCTGTGCCTGAGGGTCAGGGAGAGCATGTACTCCCGTCCCGGATTCGCGCTCAGGTCGCTTCTTCACGAGTGCGACAGCGCGACGGCCGTACGGTTCCAGCAGCTGCTCCTCACCGTGCTCATCGAGCCGCTCACCCGTCTCTTCCGTGACGTCGTACGACGTGCGGTGGCCCGGGGCGAAGTGCGCGCCGAGGCCCTGCACGAGATGGTCATCGATGTGATCCCGGCCATGCTGATGTACCGCTCCAAGGTGTGCGGAAGCGAATGGGACGCCTCCGACATCGCCGATCTGATCGACCGCGTGATGGTGCCGCTGCTGCGCCCCCGCCGCTGAACGACACGTTCCGGTGGTCGTCCGTACCGTTTCCGGTCGTCCCGCGGACGCTTCCGGACCCCAGGTGAAACACGTGTGCGGAACTCGGAACCGAATCCGGGTGTCGCGCGTGGCACAAGGCGGCGTACCCTGGCTGGCGCCATGCCGTACGAACCACCCACCCACACCGTCGAGCGCTCGCTCCGAGCGACCACCGGCGCCAAGGTCATTGCCGGTGTCGACGAGGTCGGGCGCGGAGCGTGGGCCGGACCCGTCACGGTGTGCGCAGCCGTCACCGGACTGCGCCGCCCGCCCGCCGGCCTCACCGACTCCAAACTCATCAGCCCCAAGCGGCGCAACGAACTGGCCGCCGAGCTGGAGCAGTGGGTCACCTCGCACGCCCTCGGGCACGCGTCGCCCGAGGAGATCGACGAACTGGGGATGACCGCGGCGCTGCGGCTCGCCGCCGTACGCGCCCTGGACGCGCTGCCGGTGCGTCCGGACGCGGTCATCCTGGACGGCAAGCACGACTACCTGGGGCAGCCCTGGCGGGTGCGCACGGTGATCAAGGGCGACCAGTCCTGCATCGCCGTCGCGGCCGCCTCGGTGATCGCCAAGGTCGCCCGGGACGGCATGATGGCCGAACTGGAGGCGCAGGCCGAGGAGTACGCGTCCTTCGGCTTCGCCGCCAACGCCGGCTATCCGTCGCCCGTGCACAAGGCCGCGCTGGAGGAGCGGGGACCCACCCCGCACCACCGGCTCTCCTGGTCCTACCTGGACGCGCTGCCCCAGTGGCGGCACCTGAAGAAGATCCGCATCTCCGCCGAGGCGGCCGCACTGGAAAGCGGGGGCCAGCTCGGCTTCGACTTCTGACCCGCCGTCCCCGGCCGTTCCCGCCTCACCCGCGGTCCCCGAACTGCCCGTGCGCCAACCGGTCGCGCATGTTCCGGTACGCCCCGAAGGCGTACCGGACGGCCGGAAGGCACATGTGTGCCCACCCGCCGGTGCCACTCGCACCGGCGTTTGATAGACATCCACTCATGCCTCTCATCCCCGAGGAGCCTCAGATTCACGAGAGTGCCCAGGGTCCCCGCGCCACCACGGCCGCCGGACGCCCCGCGCCGACCCCCCGACCCGTACCCGGTCCCCGACCCGTACCCGGTCCCCGTCCCGTCCCCGGTCCCCGGACCGCCGCCGCACCCCGCCCGGGCCACCCCGGGCCCGCGGCCCGGCCCGTCGCCCCGGAGAACCGTCCCGCCCCCAAGCTCCAGGTGATCCCGGCCTCCGCCGACGGCGCCCTGGACGCCGCCGAGGAGGCCGTGGACCTGCTGCTCGACAGCGGCCGCGCCCCCGGCGACATCCTGGTGCTGACCACGGGCGGCCTGCACCCCTGGGCGGCCCACGAGCTGTCCTTCGGCGAGGCCGCCTACTGGGCCCAGCACGACGCCCGCGAGGACGTGTTCTTCGCGGACGCCTCGGCCCTCGGCCGCGCCTCCTCCCGTCCCGTGGTCGTCGTCGCGCTCAACGGCGGCAACGACTCGGTGTCGACCGCCGCGCTGCCGGTGGCCCGTCAGCGGGCGGAGACGCTGCTCGTGGTCTGTGGCGACCAGCAGCTGGTCAACAGCGCCCTCGGTGCGGGTGTCTGAGCCCTCGGGCTGACCCACCCGCACCGCGGCCGTCCGTACGACCCCTACCCGGCGCCCCTTCGGGGGCGGCCGGGTGGGCGTGCTGTACGGATGCGCCGGCAACGCCCCTGCCCCGTACGGCTACCGCCTCAGCGGGCCGCCGTACGCCGCAGGGGCTCGGCCGCTCCGCTCGCGGTGCGCAGCTGCGGCGGCAGCGAGGGGGCCGAGACCTCGTCGAACGCCATCGGCCCCGACTCGGAGCTGGGCCTGCGCCCGCCCCGGCCCTCGCCGAGCACCTGCCAGCCGCCGCGCGTCAGCGTGATGTACGCGCCGCAGCGCAGCCCGTGCAGGGTGCACGCGTCGCGCAGCCCCCACATCCAGGCCCCGTCCTCCTCCGTCCACCGTTCGTCGCCGTCGCGGCAGTAGAGCAGTACGGCGGTACGGACCGGGGTGCGGCGGCGCAGGTCGTGCGGGATCACCCGGCGCAGGTGGGCCAGCAGGGCGTTGCGGAAGTCCCAGCCGTCGGGCAGCGAGCCGCGCCGGGTGAACGACGCACTGGCGGCCAGGCGTTCCTCGTGGTCGAGCACCGCCACCACGGCGGTCGCCGGTGTCGGCCGGTGCCGCACGTGCAGCCCGCTGACGACCTCACGGGGGTTGCGCAGCAACGGGATCCCCGCGGCTGCCCACTCGGACGGTTCGAGCATCCGGGCCAGACGGCTCGTGGAGTCGGCCGAGGCTACTGTCGAAGTGGCGGCGGACGAAGCGAATCCGAAGGTCACGGTCCTCCCTTCGCATACGCGCCCACGGCGGTGCGGGCAGGGGCGGGTGAGGGCGCGCCGCGGCACAACCCTTCCGGGCCGCGAAGGGGTCGTGCGGGGGCGCTTCAATTCTCGCTGGCGTGTGCGCGGGCGGCAACGAGCAATTGGTTCCGCTGCCGGTAATGCAGGGGTTTGGTGCTCATATCCCTGCCCAGACTCGACCCCGTTGACGCGCCGCGTCACGCCTGGATGGCCAGTACCAGCGGAAACACCCCCTTCGCTCCGGCCCTGCGCAGCAGCCGGGAGGCCACCGCGAGCGTCCAGCCGGTGTCGGAGAAGTCGTCGACCAGCAGCACCGGCCCCTCGGCCGCCGCGAGCGCCGCGGCCAACTCCGGTGGCACCACGAGCGCCTGGTGCAGCCCCTTCACGCGCTGGGCGCTGTTGGTACGGGACAGGGCGAGGTCCGCCGCGTCCGGCGCGTACTCCACCGCGCCCAGCAGCGGCATCCGCCCGACCTCCGCGATCCGCCGCCCCAGCGAGCCGACCAGGCGCGGCCTGCCGTGCGAGGACACCGTCACCACCCCGGCCGGGCGGGCCGGGGCGTCGGGCGCGCCCGACGCCCAACCGCCGGGCCCCTTCGCCCAGTCGGCCAGCACGCTCACCACCGCGCCCACCACGTCGTCCGCCACCTCGCCGTCCGCCGCGCGCGGCGCCAGCAGGGGGCGCAGCCGGTTGCCCCAGCCGATGTCCGAGAGCCGCCCCAGGGCGCGGCCGGAGAAGGACTGCTCCCCGGCCGGGATCCGGCCCTTCAGGTCCACCCCGACCGCCGCCAGGCCCGTCGGCCACATCTTGCGCGGCTCCACCTCCACGCCGGGACGGCCCAGTTCGCCCTTGGCGGCGTCCAGCGCGGCGCCCGACACCCGCGCCTCGTACCGCACCCCCGCGCAGTTGTCGCAGCGGCCGCACGCGGCGGCCTCCTCGTCGTCCAGCTGCCGCCGCAGGAACTCCATCCGGCAGCCCGTCGTCGCCACGTAGTCCCGCATCGCCTGCTGCTCCGACTCGCGCTGGCGCGCCACCCACGCGTACCGCTCGCTGTCGTATGACCAGGGGCGGCCGGTGGACTCCCAGCCGCCCTTGACCCGGCGCACCGCGCCGTCCACGTCGAGCACCTTGAGCATCGTCTCCAGCCGGGTGCGCCGCAGCTCCACCAGCGGCTCCATGGCCGGCAGCGACACCGGCCCTGGGGCCTGCGCCAGCACGTCCAGGGTCCGCCGCACCAGCTCCTCCGGCGGGAACGCCACCGAGGCGAAGTACTTCCAGATCGCCTCGTCCTCCCGGCCGGGCAGCAGCAGCACCTCGGCGTGCTCCACACCGCGACCGGCGCGGCCGACCTGCTGGTAGTAGGCGATGGGGGAGGAGGGCGAGCCCAGGTGCACCACGAAGCCCAGGTCGGGCTTGTCGAAGCCCATGCCCAGCGCGGAGGTGGCCACCAGGGCCTTGACCCGGTTGGCGAGCAGGTCCTCCTCGGCCTGCTGGCGGTCCGCGTTCTCCGTGCGGCCCGTGTACGAGGACACGGTGTGGCCGCACTGGCGCAGGTAGGCGGTGACCTCCTCGGCCGCGGCCACCGTCAGGGTGTAGATGATCCCCGAGCCCGGCAGCTCGTCGAGGTGGTCCGCCAGCCAGGCCAGCCGGTGCGCCGCGTCGGGCAGGCTCAGCACGCCCAGGCTCAGGCTCTCGCGGTCCAGCGGGCCGCGCAGCACCAGGGCGTCGGTGCCTGCGCCGGTCCCCAGCTGCTCGGCCACGTCGGCCGTGACCCGGGAGTTCGCCGTCGCCGTGGTCGCCAGGACCGGGACGCCCGGCGGGAGTTCGGCGAGCATGGTGCGCAGCCGCCGGTAGTCGGGGCGGAAGTCGTGGCCCCAGTCGGAGATGCAGTGCGCCTCGTCGACCACCAGCAGCCCGGTCGCGGCGGCCAGCTTGGGCAGCACGTTGTCCCGGAAGTCGGGGTTGTTGAGCCGCTCCGGGCTCACCAGCAGGACGTCGACCTCGCCCGCCGCCACCTCGGTCTGGACCGTGTCCCACTCCTCCGTGTTGGCGGAGTTGATCGTGCGCGCCCGGATCCCGGCGCGGGCCGCGGCCTCCACCTGGTTGCGCATCAGGGCCAGCAGCGGCGAGACGATCACGGTGGGGCCCGCGCCGAGCTCGCGCAGCAGCGAGGTCGCCACGAAGTAGACGGCGGACTTGCCCCAGCCGGTGCGCTGCACCACCAGGGCCCGGCGCTTCTCCGCGACCAGCGCCTCGATGGCCCGCCACTGGTCCTCGCGCAGTCTGGCGGCGCCGGTGGCGTCGCCGACGAGGCGGGCGAGGACGGAGTCGGCGGCGGCCCGGAGCGCCGCACGGTCCTGGAGACGGGGATCTGCGTTGGTCATGCCCCCATGCAACCCGATGGGTCGGACATCGCGCGAACGGCTCCGCCAGCCTGTGGATAAAGTTATCCACAGGGGTCGCGGACTTTCGGGGTGCCGCGGGACGGTTCCGGCATGAACGAGCACCACGGCGAAGGCCGCGACAACCGACCCGTCCACCCCCACGAGCTGCCCGCGCCGCGCGACAAGCAGCAGATCACGCTGCGCGGCCCGGCCGAACTGGCCGACGCCCTGCCCTACATGTTCGGCTACCACCCCACCGACTCGGTGGTCCTGGTGGCGCTGCACGGCGACCGGGGCCGGTTCGGGGGCCGGCTCAGGCTCGGCATCCCCGCCTCCCCGCAGGAGTGGCCGCCGGTGGCGGAGCAGCTCGCCGAGTGCCTGGTGGAGGGCGCCGAGCGGCACGGGCCGCGCCCCGACGGCATCGTCGCCTTCCTCTGCCAGGACCCGGGCGCGGACGAGACCGGGCGCCAGGTCATGGAGCGGCTGCGGCCCCTGGCCCAGCGGCTGCGCACGGCCTGCGGCGCCCTCGACGTCCCGGTGTACGAGGCGCTGTGCATCTCCGGCGGCCGCTACTGGTCCTACTGCTGCCCCGACGAGCGCTGCTGCCCCGCCGAGGGGAACGCGCTGGCGCTGCCGGGCACCTCGGTGATGGCCGCCGCCGCGGCGTACGCGGGCATCCAGGTCCGGGGGTCGCTGCGGGAGATGGAGGTCCGGCTCAGGCCCTGGCCGCTGCCGGACCGGCGCGAGCCGGTGCCCGTGGGGTCCCTGCTCCGGGCCCGGGAACAGGAGCAGGTCATCGACCAGGCCGCGTTCGCCCTGTTCCCCCGGCTCGTCGTCGGGGGCGTGCGCGAGCAGGTGCGGCGGGACTCGCTGAAGCTGGCCGACGACCTCGTCTCCCGCTTCCGGGGAGCGCCGGCGGGCGAGGGGTGGGTGGCGGCGGACGCGGCGGACGACGCGCTCGTCGGCGACCAGGAGGCCGCCGACCTGATCATCGGCATCCAGGACCGGTCCACCCGGGACGAGGCGGCCGGCTGGATGGAGGGCGACCGGGCGGGCGCGGCGCTGCGGCTCTGGCGGGCGCTGGCCAGGCGCTGCGTGGGCCGCTACGGCGAGTACGCCGCGGCGCCGCAGGCCCTCGCGGGCTGGGTGGCCTGGTCCACCGGGGACGAGGCCGAGGCCCGGGTGGCGCTGCGGCTGTCGCTGGAGGCCGACCCGCAGTACGTCTTCGCGCGGCTGCTGCACCAGGCGTGCAACCAGGGGATGGACCCGGAGGAGGTGCGGGGCTTCCTGCGCCCGGAGAACGGGGGCGCCGAGGGGAGGCTGCCGGGTCTGGTGCCCGCCGGGACGCCCTACGAGGCCGAGCGGGAGGGCGGCGGGGCCTACGCGGGGGTCGGCGGCGCGGGCCTCGCGGGCGTGGTGCCGCAGGGCGCGGTGGCGGAGCCCGGGGAGCCGGTGCGGGCCGACGGGCCTACGGCTCCGGGAGGTCCCGGCGGTCCGGCCGGATGCGGGGCGGAGGCGGGCGGTGGAGCGGAGCCCGGTGCCGTGCCGGAAGCGGGGGAGCCGGGGCGTGCCCGGCGCAGGGTGCGGGCCAGGAAGGCGGCCGGGGCGGGGAGTCCGGCGCGGCGGCGGGCCCCGGTGCGGCCCGGTGAGCCGGGCGCGGCGCAGGGCCAGGACCGGACCGGCACCGGCCCCTCCCGCGCCCGGGAGTCCCGTACCGCGATGCGGGCGGCGGCGCCGGTGCGGGGCGCGCGCCGGAGCGCGGGGGCCGAAGGCGGCGGGGCCGGGGACGGCCCGGAAAGCGGCAGCGCTCCCTCCGGAAAGACCGGCGGGCGGTGACGGCGTGACCCCTTCGGCACCGCGGGCGTTCACCTGTGTGGCGGAGTCGCACGACCCGTGCCGCCGTAGTCCCAGCGGCTGTCCGGAGCGCACAGAAGGCTCAGCGGAGTATCCATGGCCCCCACCGTCCCGTCCCCGTCCCCCCACCCCCCTCAGCCCTCCTCGTCCCCGACCGGCACGGTCCACCCCTCCCCGTCCCTGTCCCACCTCCCCCGGCAGGGACAGGGCGGAGGAGCCCCCTTCCCGGCGGCCCACGCCGCCCACCCCTCGCCCGGACCCGGCGGCGGATCCGCGTCCGCGTCCGGGCGGGCGCCCGGGGAGATCCCCGCGGTGCACGGGCTGCTCATCGGGGTGGCCCTGCCCTGCCTGGCCCTGTCGGCCGAGCACGGGCAGCTCACCGGGAACGGCCTGGAGGGCGTCTACCACGCGGGCCGGCGCCTGCTGTCCCGCTGCCAGCTGCGGATCGGCGGGCGCGAGCCGGTCGCCGTGCAAGGCGGTCTCGTCGGGGCGGGCCGGGCCCGGTTCGTCTCCGTGGCCCGTACCGCGGCGGACGCCGGACCGGACCCCGGGCTCGTGGTGGAGCGGCTGCGCGACGCCGACGGCACCGAGCGGATCACCCTGCGCAGCTCCGCCGCCCGCCCGCTGCGGCTGCCCGTCGAGATCGCCCTGGGCACCGACCTCGCCGACCTCGGCGCCGTCGCCTCCGGAAGGGCCGGGCCCGAGCTGCCCGCCAGCGTCCACGACTCCGGGATGCGCTGGGCGGGCGCCGGGGGAGCCCTCTCCCTGGTCACCGTCGAGCCGCCGCCCTCGGACGCCCTGGCCTCGGCCGGGCTGCTGCGCTGGGAGATCGAGCTGCCCCCGGGCGGCACGCGCACCCTGGAGCTGCGGGTGCGCTCGGACCGGGCGGTGCGGCCCGCCGGGCAGACCGCGGGGCAGCTCCTGGCCCGGGCCGAGGTGGAGGGCGACGACCCCCGGCCGGGACGGCTGCTGGCCGCCGCCGTGGACGACCTGCGGGCGCTGCTGCTGCGCGACCCCGCGCACCCCGCCGACTACTACCCGGCCGCCGGGGTCCCCTGGCGCTGCGGTCCCGCACCCGCCGAGGCGCTGTGGGCGGCCCGGATGGCCCTCCCGCTGGGCACCCGGCTCGCCGTCGGCACGCTGCGTTCCCTGGCCCGCACCCAAGTCCGCGCCAAGGGGGCCGACTTCGGGTGGATCCCCGGACCGCTGCGGGACGCGGGGCCCCATCTGCCGCCCAGTTGCACGGGCCTGGAGGCCACCCTCGCCTTCCCCGCGGTCCTCGCGGAGGCCTGGCGCTGGGGCGTCGCCGACGGGGAGCTGGAGGAGCTGCTGCCCGCCGCCGAGCGCTGTCTGCACCGGTTGCGGGCGGCCGTGGGGGAGGACGGCCTGGTGCGCGAGCCGGGGCCCGCCGGGCCGCGGCGCGCGGAGACCCAGGCGCACGCGCACCGTGCCGCGCTGCTCGGGGCGGACCTCCTGGAGGCCTGTGGTCGGCCGGGCGTGGACGAGTGGCGGGACTGGGCGGCCACGCTGCGCCGCCGGTTCCCTGAGGCCTTCTGGGTGGAGGACCGCGCGGGCGGGCGCCCGGCCGCCGCCCGCACCCCCGACGGGCGGCCGCTGCCCTTCCTCGGCTCCGGCGCCGCGCACCTGCTCGACACGGGGCTGCTCGGCGGCGGGCGGATGGCGCCCGGGCTGCTGGACAAGCCGCGCACCGAGCAGCTGGCCCGGCTGCTGGGCGGGCCGGCCCTGGACTCCGGCTGGGGGCTGCGCAGCCTGGGGGCGAAGGAGCCGGGCCACAATCCGTTCGGGCACCGGGCGGGCGCGGTGCGGCCGCACGAGACGGCCGTGGCGGTCGCGGGCCTGGCCGCCGCCGGGTTCGAGAAGGAGGCGGTGTCGCTGCTGTGCGGGGCGCTCGACGCGGCGGAGGCGTTCGGGGGCCGGCTGCCCGAGATGTACGCGGGGGAGCAGCGCACCTCCGGCGCGCGGCCGGTGCCGCACCCGGCGGCGTGCCGGCCGGCGGCGGTGGCGGCCGCGGCGGGCGTCCAGCTGCTGGCCTCGTTGGTCGGGATCCGGCCGGACGCGCCCGCCGGGACGGTGGCGCTCGACCCGATGCGCTCGGCGCCGCTGGGCGCGGTGGCGTTCGCGGGGCTGAGGGTGGCCGGCGCCCCCTTCTCCGTACGGGTGAGCAGGCTCGGGCTCGGCATGGTGGAGGAAGCCGCCGCCGGACTGCAGCTGGGGGTGTGAGGGGTGTACCGGGCGAAGGGAGAAGAACAGGCCAGGGATGACGAGGGGCGTGCTTATCGTCAGGAAGACGACTATGATCGCGGCATGTCGCCCTACGACCCGTCGGCCTACCCGCCCTTCGCTGTCACCGTGGACCTGGTCGTGCTGACGGTCCGGCGCCACGCCCTGTGCGCGCTGGTCGTGCGGCGCGGTGAACAGCCGTTCCAGGGGCGGTGGGCGCTGCCGGGCGGTTTCGTACGGGACGACGAGGACCTGTCGGCCGCCGCCGCGCGCGAGCTGGTCGAGGAGACCGGGCTGTGCGTGCACGACCCGGCCGACGAGACCCCGGCCGGCAACGGGGCGCACCTGGAGCAGCTGGCCACCTACGGGGACCCGCGACGCGATCCGCGGATGCGGGTGGTGAGCGTGGCCCACCTCGCGCTCTCGCCGGACCTGCCCGCGCCGCGTGCGGGCGGGGACGCCAACAGCGCGCGCTGGGCACCGGTGGAGGACCTGCTCGGCCAGGAGGCGGCGCCCGGTCGCGAGGAGGACCCGCCGGCCCCGCTGGCGTTCGACCACGCGCGCATCCTGGCCGACGGGGTGGAGCGGGCCCGTTCCAAGATCGAGTACTCCTCGCTGGCCACGGCCTTCTGCCCGCCGGAGTTCACCGTCGGCGAGCTGCGGCGGGTCTACGAGGCGGTGTGGGGCGTGGCGCTCGACCCGCGCAACTTCCACCGCAAGGTGACCGGCACGCCCGGGTTCCTGGTCCCGTCCGGGGGCACCACCACGCGCCAGGGCGGGCGCCCCGCGCAGCTGTTCCGGGCAGGTGGGGCGACGTTGCTGAACCCGCCGATGCTCCGTCCGGAGGTCTGACACCGGCGGGCGCCCGGCCGGAGGGTGCCCGAAAAGTCGAAAATGTCGCGTTATCTTGCTGCGGTACCCGCCCGATCTTGCTGCGGTACCCGCCCGCCGCCGAGCGGTCCCAGCTGCCGCGAGAGATACCGCGAGAGAAGCGATGCTCCAGGCCATCGGACTGACCAGCACCCCCCACCGCGACTTCGCCCCCGCCGTGGACGACCTCACCTTCGAGGCCCGGCCCGGCCACGTCACCGCGCTCCTGGGCGACCCGGGCTCGGGCCGGACCACCGCACTGCGGATGATGCTCGAACTCGAACCGGGCCGCGGCGTCACCTACTTCCGGGGCCGCCCCATCCACCGCATCTCCCACCCGCCCCGGGAGGTCGGCGTGCTGCTCGGCGACGTGCCGGGGCACCCCGCCCGCACCGCCCGCGGCCAGCTGCGGATGCTCTGCGCCGCCGCCGGGGTCCCGGTCACCCGCGCCGACGAGATGCTGGAGGTCGTCGGCCTCACCGGACTGCACGACCAGCGCCTCGGCACCCTCTCGGTCGGCATGGACCGCCGACTCGCGCTCGCCTCCGCCCTGTTGGGCGACCCGCACACGCTGCTCCTGGACGAGCCCGCGGCCGGGCTCTCGCCGCGCGAGCACAGCTGGCTGTACGGACTGCTGCGCGCCCACGCCGCGCACGGCGGCACCGTCCTGTACACCACGGGCGACCCCAAGGAGGCCGCCCGCACCGCCGACCGGGTCGTCACCATCGAGCGCGGGCGCCTCGTCGCGGACCAGGACGCCGCCGCCTTCGCCCGCACCCGGCTGCGGCCGCGGGTCAGCGTGCGCACCCCGCACCCGGCGCGGCTGGCCGCGGTGCTCGGCCGGGAGGCCCGCGCCGCCCAGCGCAGCGTGGAGGCCGTTTCCGAAGGCGGCAACCGCGTCCACGTCTACGGCAGCACCTGCGCGGAGGTCGGCGACGCCGCCTTCCGGCACGGCGTGCCGGTGCACCAGCTCGCCGACGAGATCGGCGACACCGGCCCCGCGCCCGACCCCGACGCCGGCCCCAGGTCCCCCGCCGACCCCGAGCTGCTGCCGCCCCCGCTGGCCGCGCGCCCGGCCCGCAGCCCGCTGCGGCCGCTCCGCTACGAGCTGCGGCGCCTGCTCGGGGTGCGTACCACCGCCCTGATCGGTGCGGCCGTGCTGGCCCTCTCCGTGGTGCTGGCCGTGGTGCTCGCCCGGTCCGGGCGCACCCCGCTGCCGGTGGCCGTCGCGGGCTGGCCGCCGCTCTCGCCGCTGCCGCCGGCCGCGCTGGGGGCGGGGCTGCTCGGCGCCCTCTCGTTCGGCGACGAGTTCCGCTACCCGGTGCTCAGCTCGGGGCGCGGCACCGTGCCGCGCAGGCTGGGGCTGCTGCTGGCCAAGCTCGGCGTGACCGCCGCGGCGGCGCTGGCGCTGGCGGCGTCGGTGGTGGTCGTGGACGTGCTGGCCCTGCGGCTGGTGTTCGGCGGCGACTTGATCCCCGTACCAGAGAACTGGCCGACACTGGCGGCGAGTTGGGCGGGTCTCGCGGTGGGGTGCGGCTGGGCGGGGCTGCTCGGCGCCGGGGTGTTCCGGGTGACGGCGGCGGGCGTGGCCGCGGTGCTGGCCGTACCGGTGCTGGTCGTACCGCTGGTGCGCAAGGCGCTGGAGGGGCCCTCCGCGCGCTCGGTCGCCGGGCTGCCCGCGCGGCTGCGCGAACTCGTCTGGTTCCAGTGGCCCTACGAGACGGACCGCTGGCTGCTCGGTGCCGTACGTGTGGTCGCCCAACCCGTGGGTACGGCCCTCGCGTTGTCGCTCACCGTCCTGTTCTGCGCGTATCTGCTCACCGGGCTTCGCCGTAAGGTCCGTTGGTGATCGGTCTTCGACCGGAACGCTTCGGATCGCCCGCAACTCCCTTGGGAATGCGCGTTTCTTTCCGATAAGGCGTCAATTGCGACGAGGGGGGAGATCACCCTTTCGTGTGCTTTTCACCAAAGACCTCAAGGGCCGTGGAGGCAACGCCGACAAAGGATGCGTGAGTACCCTTGCGCACACCATGATGACCGCCGCCCGCTCGGCCGACTCCGGCCTCGCAGCCCCGGGCGACCTCGACCGATACCCCTACGCGGAGGCGCCCGGAGCCGACCACCGCGTCGGACCGCCGTCCTGGGACAGCTCCGACACCGACCTCGGCCGGGTCGGCCGCCGGGCGGCCGGCAGCCGTGGCCGCGGCCTGCACGGCCAACTCGTCCAGCAGCTCGGCCAGATGATCGTCTCCGGCGACCTGGGCGCCGACCGCCCGCTCGTCCCCGAGGAGATCGGGCAGCGTTTCGAGGTCTCCCGCACGGTCGTCCGCGAGTCGCTGCGCGTCCTGGAGGCCAAGGGCCTGGTCAGCGCCCGTCCCAACGTCGGCACCCGGGTCCGCCCGGTCAGCGACTGGAACCTGCTCGACCCCGACATCATCGAGTGGCGCGCCTTCGGGCCGCAGCGCGACGACCAGCGCCGCGAGCTCAACGAGCTCCGCTGGACGATCGAGCCGCTGGCCGCCCGGCTGGCCGCCGGACACGGCCGCGAGGACGTCCAGCAGCGGCTGGCCGACATGGTCGAGATCATGGGCCACGCCCTCGCCCAGGGTGACGTCCTGACCTTCTCGCGGGCGGACGCGGAGTTCCACTCCCTGCTGATCCAGCTCGCGGGCAACCGGATGCTGGAGCACCTGTCCGGGATCGTCTCCTCGGCCCTCCAGGTCTCCGGCGGCCCGATCACCGCCTGTGACCGTCCCAGCGAGTCCTCCGTCGCCCACCACGCGCGCATCGCCGACGCCCTCGCGGCCGGGGACGCCCACGGCGCGGAGGCGGCCATGCGCCAACTGCTCATCGTGCACCCCGAGGTGGAGCGGGTCGTGCCCGCCCCTCGCGAGCACTGAACGGGCCGACCGCGACCGGGCGCCCGCCCTCCTCGCCCCGGCGCACGCGTGCCGCCGGACCCGACGGCGCCCCGGAGGGCGTACGACGGGGTCCGGCGGCGCGATCGGTGGGGTGAAGCACCGTTCTGTCCGTTCCGCCACTTATGGGGTGTGACTCGGGCCACGCGGATTGGGCGTAACACTCCTCGGGGCCACGCGATGACCTAAGAGGTGACAGCCGAGGAGGGAATACAGCAGCCGTTCGCGGCGCTGTGCAGCTCCGAGGTTCCGCCCGCGCCGTCGGCACATTCCCCGCCGACGGTCGTCGGCTCAGGCCCGTACCCCGGGCGGGGCCGGATGCCGTTTTCCATCGTTCCGAGAGGTTGTTCGTGTCGGCCAGCACATCCCGTACGCTCCCGCCGGAGATCGCCGAGTCAGAGTCTGTGATGGCGCTCATCGAGCGGGGAAAGGCTGATGGGCAGATCGCCGGCGATGACGTGCGTCGGGCCTTCGAGGCTGACCAGATTCCGCCAACCCAGTGGAAGAATGTTCTGCGCAGCCTCAATCAGATCCTCGAGGAAGAGGGTGTGACGCTGATGGTCAGTGCCGCGGAGTCGCCGAAGCGCCCCCGCAAGAGCGTCGCAGCGAAGAGCCCGGCCAAGCGCACCGCCACCAAGACCGTCACCGCCAAGACGACCACGACGCGCACCGTCGCGGCGGCCACCACGGCCCCCGCCGAGAGCGTGGACGCCGCTTCCGACGAGACCGCCCCTGCCAAGAAGGCGGTCGCGAAGAAGGCCGCGGCCAAGAAGACCGTGGCCAAGAAGGCCGTCGCCAAGAAGACGGCCGCCAAGAAGACCACCGCCAAGAAGGGCGACGAGGAGCTCGTCGAGGGCGAGGAGCTCCTCGAGGACGTCGCTCCGGGCAAGGACGAGGAGGAGACCGAGGGCGAGAGCAAGGGCTTCGTCCTGTCTGACGACGACGAGGACGACGCGCCCGCCCAGCAGGTCGCCGTCGCCGGCGCCACGGCGGACCCGGTCAAGGACTACCTGAAGCAGATCGGCAAGGTCCCCCTCCTCAACGCCGAGCAGGAGGTCGAGCTCGCCAAGCGCATCGAGGCCGGCCTGTTCGCGGAGGACAAGCTCTCCGCGGCCGACAAGCTCGCGCCGAAGCTCAAGCGCGAGCTGGAGATCATCGCCGAGGACGGCCGCCGCGCCAAGAACCACCTGCTCGAGGCCAACCTCCGCCTCGTGGTCTCGCTGGCCAAGCGCTACACCGGCCGCGGCATGCTCTTCCTGGACCTGATCCAGGAGGGCAACCTCGGTCTGATCCGCGCGGTCGAGAAGTTCGACTACACCAAGGGCTACAAGTTCTCCACGTACGCCACCTGGTGGATCCGTCAGGCGATCACCCGCGCGATGGCCGACCAGGCCCGCACCATCCGCATCCCGGTGCACATGGTCGAGGTCATCAACAAGCTCGCGCGCGTGCAGCGCCAGATGCTCCAGGACCTGGGCCGCGAGCCCACCCCGGAGGAGCTGGCCAAGGAACTCGACATGACCCCCGAGAAGGTCATCGAGGTCCAGAAGTACGGCCGTGAGCCGATCTCGCTGCACACCCCGCTGGGCGAGGACGGCGACAGCGAGTTCGGTGACCTCATCGAGGACTCCGAGGCGGTCGTCCCGGCCGACGCGGTCAGCTTCACGCTCCTGCAGGAGCAGCTGCACTCGGTGCTCGACACCCTGTCCGAGCGCGAGGCGGGCGTGGTCTCCATGCGCTTCGGCCTCACCGACGGCCAGCCGAAGACGCTCGACGAGATCGGCAAGGTCTACGGCGTGACCCGCGAGCGGATCCGCCAGATCGAGTCCAAGACGATGTCGAAGCTGCGCCACCCGTCGCGCTCCCAGGTGCTGCGCGACTACCTGGACTAGGCGCCCCGGGCGGCCCGGTCCTTCCGGTCCGTACGGTCATCGAGGGCCCGGCTCCCCGCACGGGGGGCCGGGCCCTTCGGCGTGCCGGGCGAGTGGCCTCGGGCGGGGGCGCGGACGCCGTCGGCTGCGGGTGCGGGGGCAGGGGCGCTGGATGACGCTGGGTGTGCAGAGGTACACCCAAGGTCAGGAGGCCGTATGCGTCGTCCCCTCGCCCGCGCCCTCACGGGCACCGCAGTCCTGGCGACCCTCGCGCTGGGTGCGGTGCCGCCCGCCCAGGCCGACGGCGTGGTCATCGGAGGCCAGCCGGTCAAGGTGTCCGACACGCCGTGGGCCGTCGCCGTCTCCAGTCGTGACCGGTTCGGAGGTACCCGTGCGGGCCAGTTCTGCGGCGGTGTCGTCGTCGCGCCGACCAAGGTCGTCACCGCGGCGCACTGCCTCAGCCGGGAGGTCCTGGGGGTGGACCTGGCCGAGGTGACCGACCTCAAGGTCATCGCGGGCCGCTCCGAGCTGCGCGCCGGGGGCGGCCGGGAGATCCGGGTGACCGGGACCTGGATCAACCCCGGCTACGACATGATCACGAATTCCGGGGACTACGCGGTGCTCACCCTGGCGAGCCCGCTGCCCGCGTCCTCCGCCATCGCGGTGGCGGGCCCCGGGGACCCGGCCTACACCCCGGGCACGCCCGCCGGGGTCTACGGCTGGGGCGACACCACCGGCAGCGGCGGCTACTCCGTGGCGCTGCGCGGCACGCGCGTGCAGGTGCTCCCCGACGAGATGTGCGCCCGGGCCTATCCGGGGGACGCCGAGGGCGAGTACCTGGCGGGCCCGATGCTGTGCGCCGGGGACCCCAAGGGCGGCCACGACGCCTGCCAGGGCGACAGCGGGGGCCCGCTGGTGGCCCGGGGGCGGCTGATCGGCCTGGTGTCCTGGGGCAGCGGCTGCGGGCAGGCGGGGAACCCGGGCGTCTACACCCGGATCTCGGCGGTCATGGAGTAGCCGGGGGCGCGGGCAGCGCCGGGCGCGTCCGAAGGGGGCGCCTGGGCCGTCCGGGGTGGGGCTTGGGCCGTACGAGCACGGTCCGCGCCCCGCGCCGGGGAGACGGCCCGGGCGCCCCCTCGGTGTGTCCGGGGCCCCGCGCCGTACCGACGGGTCCCTGACGGCGCCCGGAGGCGCGTGCGAGCGGGGCCCTGGCGGAACCCGAGCGGGACGGGGTGTACTCGGGAGGAGAAGGGCGTCCGGGGACGCCCAGGGGCCGGGCACGGGGGTACGAGAACGGGCGGCCACCCCTGGGCCCAGGGGTGGCCGCCCGTCGGCCGGTCAGGACCGGCCCTTGGCTCGTCGGGGATGCGAGGTGTCAGTGTTCCTCGTCGTCCGCAGTGGCCGGCACGGTGGTGAGCCGGTCCGTCTCATCGTGTATCTCCGCGGCGATCTTCTTGAGTTCCGGCTCGAACTTGCGCCCGTGGTGGGCGCAGAAGAGCAGTTCACCGCCGCTGGTCAGGACGACGCGCAGATAAGCCTGGGCGCCGCAGCGGTCGCAGCGGTCGGCGGCCGTCAGCGGGCTCGCGGGGGTCAGAACAGTAGTCACGTCGCCTCTTCTCTAGCTCGACGAGCTGTCGTACCAGGGTCAACATCCAACCAGGCCGAAAACGTTCCCGCTCGTGGCTTTTCCTCGAAACTTCTTACCAAGGTGGCTGTCTGCTGCCGGTTGGCGGCGAATGAGCCGTATTGCGTCGCTCTACGGGTTTCGCGTTGCTTGTCTCTTTTGGGCCCTCCCGGCGGTTGCCGGTTGTTCATGAGGACGTGCCCGGAGCCTAAATGGTTCATGCCTGGAAGGGAACGTGATGTGCGCGTCACCCCATCGAGGGATCGAACACCCATGCGAGGCTGGACTAGCATGAGAAAACGCGAGGGTGGCGTGACAACGGCTCTACCAGGCCTCGGTACCCTCTGACCGGCGACCGACGCCGGGCCTTTACCCACGGGGCCAGAAATCAAATTCAGCGAGGAGCGAACCGCGTGACCGCCGATACGTCCGTGCCGTCCACTGCGCTGCTGACCGCAGACCGCGACGGCTCCAACTACACCGCGCGGCACCTGCTCGTACTCGAAGGACTCGAGGCGGTCCGCAAGCGCCCCGGCATGTACATCGGGTCCACGGACAGCCGTGGCCTGATGCACTGCCTCTGGGAGATCATCGACAACTCCGTCGACGAGGCCCTCGGCGGATACTGCGACCACATCGAGGTCATCCTTCACGACGACGGGTCCGTGGAGGTCCGCGACAACGGCCGGGGCATCCCGGTCGACGTCGAGCCGAAGACCGGCCTGTCCGGCGTCGAGGTCGTCATGACCAAGCTGCACGCCGGCGGCAAGTTCGGCGGCGGGTCCTACGCCGCCTCCGGCGGTCTGCACGGCGTGGGCGCCTCCGTGGTGAACGCGCTGTCGGCCCGGCTCGACGTCGAGGTGGACCGCAACAGCGCCACGCACGCCATCAGCTTCCGGCGCGGCGTGCCCGGCATCTTCACCGAGTCCGGCGCCGAGGCCCCCTTCGACCCGGCGAACGGGCTGCTCAAGGGCAAGCGCGTGCCCAAGGGCCGCACCGGCACCCGCATCCGCTACTGGGCCGACCGCCAGATCTTCCTCAAGGACGCCAAGCTCAACCTGGAGACGCTGTACCAGCGCGCCCGCCAGACGGCGTTCCTGGTGCCCGGCCTGACCCTCGTCGTGCGCGACGAGCGGGACCTGGAGGGCGAGGGCAAGAGCGAGGAGATCTTCCGCTTCGACGGGGGCATCAGCGAGTTCTGCGAGTACCTGGCCCAGGACAAGGCCGTCTGCGACGTGCTGCGGCTGTCCGGCTCGGGCACCTTCAAGGAGACCGTGCCGGTCCTGGACGACCGCGGCCACATGACGCCGACCGAGGTCACCCGCGAGCTGGGCGTCGACGTGGCGATGCGCTGGGGCACCGGGTACGACACCACGCTCAAGTCGTTCGTGAACATCATCGCCACCCCCAAGGGTGGCACCCACGTCTCCGGCTTCGAGCGCGCGGTCACCAAGACCGTGAACGAGGTGCTGCGCTCGGCCAAGCTGCTGCGCGTCGCCGAGGACGACGTCGTCAAGGACGACGCCCTGGAGGGCCTGACCGCCGTGGTGACGGTCCGGCTGGCGGAGCCGCAGTTCGAGGGCCAGACCAAGGAGGTGCTGGGCACCTCGGCGGCCAACCGGATCGTGGCCACCGTGATCGCCCGGGAGCTCAAGGCGTTCCTGACCTCCACCAAGCGCGACGCCAAGGCGCAGGCCCGCGCGGTCCTGGAGAAGGCCGTCGCGGCCGCCCGCACCCGGATCGCGGCCCGCCAGCACAAGGAGGCGCAGCGCCGCAAGACGGCCCTGGAGTCCTCCTCGCTGCCCGCCAAGCTGGCCGACTGCCGCAGCGACGACGTGGACCGCAGCGAGCTCTTCATCGTCGAGGGAGACTCGGCGCTGGGCACCGCCAAGCTGGCCCGCAACAGCGAGTTCCAGGCGCTGCTGCCGATCCGCGGCAAGATCCTCAACGTCCAGAAGTCGTCCGTGTCGGACATGCTGAAGAACGCCGAGTGCGGCGCGATCATCCAGGTCATAGGAGCCGGGTCCGGCCGGACCTTCGACATCGACGCGGCGCGCTACGGCAAGGTCATCATGATGACCGACGCCGATGTGGACGGCTCCCACATCCGCACCCTGCTGCTGACGCTCTTCCAGCGCTACATGCGCCCGATGGTGGAGGCCGGGCGGGTCTTCGCCGCGGTGCCGCCGCTGCACCGGATCGAGCTGGTCCAGCCCAAGAAGGGCCAGGACAAGTACGTCTACACGTACTCCGACAACGAGCTGCGCCAGACGCTGCTGGAGTACCAGCGCAAGGGCGTGCGCTACAAGGACTCCATCCAGCGCTACAAGGGCCTGGGCGAGATGGACGCGGACCAGCTCGCGGAGACCACGATGGACCCCCGCCAGCGCACCCTGCGGCGCATCAACATCGGCGACCTGGAGGCCGCCGAGACGGTCTTCGACCTGCTGATGGGCAATGACGTGGCACCGCGCAAGGAGTTCATCACCAGCTCGGCGGCCACCCTGGACCGCTCGCGCATCGACGCCTGAGCCGGTACGCGGGAGGGGCGCCCGGCGCCCCTCCACCCGGGGGTGGAGCCGCTGGTTCCACCCCCGCTCCGATCCCCGGCCCGCACCCCGCTCCGTAAGCTCGGCAGCGGCCGGTGACGGAAGGGGGCGGCTGTGACGACGAGCCGGTGGACGGCGTGGCCGACGGCGGAGGCGCTGTCCCGGGTGGGGGTGCCGCGCGGGCGCATGGTGCTCGACGGCAGCCTGCTGACCGGGCTGTGCGCCTGGGTGCTGATCGGCGCCTACCTGTCCGGGGCCTTCGGCGGCTGGGCGGCGGTGGTGCCGCCGCTGGCCCTCGCGCTGTGCGCGGCGGCGGCCGTCGCGTACCACTTCACCACCCTGGCCAACCAGCTCGCGCGCTCGATCGGCTGCCTCGCGGTCGTCTCCCTGTGCGGGCTCGGCGCCTGTGCGGCCGGGGCCGGGGTGGCGGCCACGGTGCTGTGGATCACCACCTGCGTGATGGCGGTGGAGCGGCTGCCCGGCCTCGCGGGGCTCGGGGTGGTGTCGGCGCTGGCCGGGGGGTTCTACGGGACGGACGAGACCGGTCTGCTCGGGGCCGGGATCACCACGGTCACCGTGCTCCTCGCCGGCTACTCGCTGCGCCTGGACGCGCAGGCCCGCGGCGCCGGGTTCCGGCTGCTCACCCAGGAGCGGGCCGCGCGGGCCGCCGAGGCGGAGTCCGCCGCGCTCGCCGAGCGGGCCAGGATCGCCCGGGAGATCCACGACGTGCTCGCCCACAGCCTCTCCGCGCAGCTGGTGCACCTGGAGGCGGCCCGGCTCCAGATCGAGCGCGGCGCCGAGCGCGAGCAGGTCCTGGAGCGGGTGGTGGCCGCGCGCTCCATGGCCCGCCAGGGGCTGGCCGAGACCCGGCAGGCGCTGTCCGCGCTCCGCGGCGACCTGGTGCCGGTGGAGGACTTCCTGCACGAGTGCGCCGGTGCCGAGGACGCCCGCCTGGAGATCACCGGGCCGCGCAGACCGCTGCCGGCCGAGGCCTCGCAGGCGGTGCGGCGGGTGGCGCAGGAGGCCCTGACCAACGTGCGCAAGCACGCCCCGGGGGCGCGCACCCGGCTGCTGCTCGCGTACGGGGAGGGCGAGGTCGCCCTGGAGGTGCGCGACTCCGGGGCGGCGGACGGGGGCGGGGAGCTGGCGGCGTCCGGTTCCGGGTACGGTCTGCGCGGGATGCGCGAACGGGCCGAACTGCTCGGCGGATCCCTGGAGGCGGGTCCGGACGGGGAGGGTTTCGTGGTGCGGCTGCGGGTGCCGGCATGAGCGGGGACGGCATGGGCGGGGACGGTACGGGCCAGGGCGGTACGGGCGAGGACGGTGCGGACGGGCGGGGCGCGGGGACGGCCACGGCCCGGGTGGTCGTGGCCGACGACCAGGCGGTCGTGCGCGAGGGCATCGTGATGCTGCTCGGGCTGCTGCCCGGGATCGAGGTCGTGGGCGCGGCCAGGGACGGCGAGGAGGCCGTGGCGCTGGTCGCCGAACTGGCCCCGGACGTCGTCCTGATGGACCTGCGGATGCCCCGGGTCGACGGGGTGGAGGCCACCCGCCGCATCCGCGCCGACCACCCCGGCACCGAGGTGGTGGTGCTCACCACCTACGCCGACGACGACTCGCTCTTCCCCGCGCTGCGGGCGGGCGCCCGGGGCTACCTGACCAAGGACGCGGGCGGCGAGGAGATCGTACGGGCCGTGCACGACGTGCTCGCCGGGCGCGCCGGACTCGCGCCCGCCGTCCAGCGCCGGCTGCTCGACCAGGTCGTCGCCGAGACCGAGCCCTCCCGGCGGCTGCCCGACGGGCTCACCGCGCGCGAGGCCGAGGTCCTCGCCCTGGTCGCGGACGGCCTCTCCAACCCCGAGATCGCGCGGCGCCTGGGCATCTCCACGGCCACCGTGAAGACCCACATCAACAACCTCTTCGCGAAGACCGGCGTGCGCGACCGCGCGCAGGCCGTGCGCTACGCGTACCGGCAGGGCATCGCGCGGCCACCCGGTGGCTCCTTCACCTAATGGGGTGAACACCCGGGGGAGACCCGTCCGGGACTGCTCCACCCCGCCCATCCTTGGGCACGCGGCCGAAACGGTTCGCCGACAAGGAGAGTTGAGCGGTGGAGAAGCAGGAAGGGCCGGACGGCGCGCCGGTGCGGATCGACGACCCGTGGTACGACGCACTGGCCTCCGGATGGGGCGAACTCGACGGCACGGGGGCCCCGGCGCCGGTGGCGCGGCCCCGCCAGGAGGGGGAGGGGACCCGCCCCAGCGCCGCCGACATCTACCTGGAGGTGCAGCGCAGCGCCGCCTTCCAGGAGGTCCGCGCGCGCTACCGCAGATTCGTCGTCCCGGCCGCCGTGGCCTTCCTCACCTGGTACCTGGCGTACGTGGTCGCGGCGACGACCGCGCCCGGACTGATGGCCCGCCCGGTGGCCGGGGCCGTCAACGTGGCGATGCTCGCCGGACTCGGGCAGTTCCTCACCACCTTCGCGCTGACCTGGGCGTACGCACGCCACGCGCGGCTGCGCCGGGACCGGGCGGCACTCGAACTGCGCTGGGACACACAGGAGATGACGCGGGGGATACGGCGTTGAGCGACGACCACCAGACACTGGCGCTGCTGCTGTTCAGCGCCTTCATCGCGGTCACCCTGGGGATCACCACCTGGGTGAGCCGCAACCGGCACGGCTCGCCCGAGGAGTTCTACGTCGGCGGGCGGCTGTTCTCCCCGCTGGAGAACGGCCTCGCCATCGCCGGCGACTACATGTCCGCGGCGTCCTTCCTGGGCATCTCCGGACTGATCGCGCTGTTCGGCTACGACGGGATGCTCTACTCGGTCGGCTTCCTGGTCGCCTGGCTGGTGGTGCTGCTGCTGGTGGCCGAACTGGTCCGCAACTGCGGCAAGTTCACCCTCGCCGACGTGGTGGCCGCCCGGATGAGCGAGCGCCCGGTGCGGGTGGCGGCGGGCACCTCGTCGGTGACCGTCTCGGTGCTCTACCTGGTGGCGCAGATGGTCGGCGCGGGCAGCCTGGTGGCCCTGCTGCTCGGCGGCACCAGCGAAGCGGCCCGCTCCTGGACCGTGATCGGCGTGGGCGCGCTGATGGTCATCTACGTGTCGCTCGGCGGGATGCGGGCCACCACCTGGATCCAGATCGTGAAGGCCGTCCTGCTGATGGCGGGCGCGGTCGCGCTGACCGTGATGGTGCTGCTGCGGTTCCACGGGGACGTCAACGCGCTGCTGAACACGGCGGCCGAACGCAGCGGCCAGGGGCGGAAGTTCCTCGCGCCCGGCCTGAAGTACGGCGGTGACTGGACCGCGCGCCTGGACTTCATCAGCCTGGGCCTCGCACTGGTCCTGGGCACCGCGGGCCTTCCGCACATCCTGTCGCGCTTCTACACCGTGCCGACCGCGCGGGCCGCGCGCCGCTCGGTGGTCTGGTCGATCGGGCTGATCGGCAGCTTCTACCTGATGACGATCGTGCTCGGGTTCGGCGCCGCGGCCATCGTCGGCAGCGCGCAGGTGCGCGCCTCCAACGCGGCGGGGAACACCGCGGTGCCGCTGCTCGCCCTCGACCTGGGCGGCGGCGAGGGGACGGCGGGCGGTGCGGTGCTGTTCGGCGTGGTCGCGGCCATCGCCTTCGCGACGATCCTGGCGGTGGTCGCCGGGATCACCCTGGCCTCGTCGGCGTCGGTCGCGCACGACCTGTACGCCTCGCTGAAGCGGCGGCACGCCAAGCAGCACAGCGAGGTGAAGGTGGCCCGGGTGGCCGCGGTGGGGATCGGGGTGGTGGCGATCGGCCTGGGGCTGCTGGCCCAGGACCTGAACGTGGCGTTCCTGGTGGGGCTGGCCTTCGCCGTGGCCGCGTCCGCGAACCTGCCGGTGCTGCTGTACTCGCTGTTCTGGCGGAACTTCACCACCCGGGGGGCGGTGTGGTCGGTGTACGGGGGGCTGGTCCCTGCGGTCCTGCTCGTCCTGCTCTCGCCGGTGGTGTCGGGCGGGCCGGGGGCGCTGTTCCCGGGGGTGGACTTCCAGGTCTTCCCGTTGCAGAACCCGGGGGTGGTGTCGATTCCGCTGGGGTTCCTGGCGGGGTGGGTGGGGACGGTGACGTCGAACGAGACGCCGGATGAGGCGAGGCATGCGGAGACCGAGGTGAGGGCGTTGACGGGGGCGGGGGCGGTGTAGGGGGGCGTGGGGGTACGGGGGTACGGGGGTGGGGCGGGGGGTCTTGAGCTGACCGGGCTCCGTGGCGCGGGGCCCGGTCAAGTCTGTGCGGGGGGTTGCGGTGCGGGGCCGGGCCGGTGCGGGGTGTCGTGGTGCGGGCCCTTGGGTCCCCGACCCGCCCCTTCCCGAAAGCCTCCGGCGGTGGGGGCGGGTGGGTGTACGGGGGCGGAGCCCCCGGGCCC
>NZ_JBEOYE010000103.1:0-29710 GCF_040296945.1 Streptomyces sp. NPDC001941
AACGTCAACCTCAAGATCCTGCTCTTCAACAACCGGATCTACGGACTCACCAAGGGCCAGTACAGCCCCACCAGCGAAGTCGGCAAGATCACCAAGTCCACGCCGATGGGCTCCCTCGACGCCCCCTTCAACCCCGTCTCCCTGGCCATCGGAGCCGAAGCCTCCTTCGTCGCCCGCACCGTCGACTCCGACCGCAAACACCTCACCGACGTCCTGCGGCAAGCGGCCGAACACCCCGGCACCGCCCTGGTCGAGATCTACCAGAACTGCAACATCTTCAACGACGGCGCCTTCGAAGCCCTCAAGGACAAGCAGCAGGCCGAGGAAGCCGTCATCCGCCTCACCCACGGCCAGCCCATCCGCTTCGGCACGGAAGGCTCCAAGGGCGTCGTACGGGACCCGCACACCGGCGACCTCAAGGTCGTCGCGGTGACCGAGGACAATCAGTCCCAGATCCTCGTCCACGACGCCCACGCCGCCTCCCCCACCACCGCCTTCGCCCTCTCCCGCCTCGCCGACCCCGACACCCTCCACCACACCCCCATCGGCGTCTTCCGCTCCATCGAACGCCCCGTCTACGACACCCTCATGGCCGACCAGCTCGACACCGCCGTCGAACACCACGGCAAGGGCGACCTCGCCACCCTCCTCGCCGGCAACGACACCTGGACCGTCGTCGGCTGACGGGCAGCGGCAGCGGTACGTGAAGGGGCCACCCGGCGCTGCCGGGTGGCCCTCCTCACGGGGACGCGATGTCGGTTGACCGTGATATCACTCGGCCATGACCGACTCCGCCATACCGTCCGAGGACGTGGACGCGATGCTCCGACTGGCCCGTACGGCCCTGGCCGGCGGGGACGACGACGGCGCCGCCGAGCTGTTCGAGCAGGCCGCCCGAGCCGGCACACCCCGCGTCCTGGGAAAGATCGCCGAGGCGTACGGGGAGGTGTTCGACGGGCGGGCAGCGGACTGGATGAGCCGCGCCGTCGCCGCGGTGAGCGTGCCGGGCGGGATCACGGTTCACCCAGGCACGCTGCGGATCATCACGCGGCACGGTTTTCCCGAGCAGCAGGTGTGGTCGGTCACGGTCAGGGCGTCCGAGGAGGACCGTCCTGCCGCAGTCACCGCTCTGGAGGCCGCGGTGCCCCGGCTGATGCGGATCACCGACGACGGCCGGGAGTTGACGGTCGGCGGCATGGAGGCGGCCCTGGACTCCGGCGTCGACTTCTACAGCCCGAACTACGCCGCGGTGGACGCCTCCGGCCCGCGGGTGTGGCTGGACTGCAAGGACGCGGTGCTGCCGGCGATGGCCCTCGCCGTGATCCGGGTCCTGGCGGACGAGCTCGCCACCGCCGGTGTCCGGCAGGCCGGGCTGTGCACCCCCGTGACGAAGGGCCCGTAGCCCGGTCATCCCGGCCGGGGCGGGATCGCGCCGCCGTGTGCGCCCTCAGTCGCGTGCGCCCGCGACCCGGCGCCGGAGGGCGTCCTCCAGCGGGTCGCTCACGGCCCAGGAGTGCTCGGGCGGGTGCTCGTCGAACAGGATGCAGGCGTCGTCGTCCGCCCCGTCCCGGGCGGCCCCGCACCACCCGAGGGCCTCGCACCGCGAGCCCCCGCCGGCGACGGGCCACCGCAACCACAGGGCGGGGTCCGTGACGGCGTCCCAGTCCCACACGTGCGCGGCGTGGTCCACGAAGGGGTGCCAGGCGCCGAGCTCGCACCGCACGGATCCGGTGGCGGTGGCCAAGTCCCGCTCGCTGACGAGGTCTTGGCGGCCGAGCACGGCGGTGAGCAGCTGAGGTACGGGGATGGGCTCCGAGGCGCGACACCGCCGCAAGGCCGGGCGGCACCGCTGCTGCCAGGAGGGGCGCTCGCTGTCGGTGGGCGTGCGCAACTCGTGCGGCGGGACGGCCCATTCGAGACCGCCGCCGTGGGGGGAGGCGAGGTAGACACTGCCCGCGTACACCTGCCGGACCACTCCGACGAGCCCGCTCCTGTCCACGACGTACTCACCGGGGGTGGGGGTCCAGTCTTGGGCGTCGGCCATTTCGTGCCCCTTCGGCTTCGCCATTGGTGTGCCAGCCCAGGTTCCACCTGGCGCGGTGGCCGAACTAGTGGGATCCGTAGGGGCAAGGGGCGCCGACACGGCCTTCCCGGCTGCCCGGGGCCCCGTGCGGGGGGAAGATGGGCGCCATGGACATCGGGAGGCTGATCCGGGATCTTCGTAAGGCGCGCGGATGGTCCCAGGGGCGGCTGGCGTCGGCGATCAACGACCGGTACGGGACGACGCTGTCCCGGGAGTACGTGAGCGGCTGGGAGCGTTGCAAGCATGAGCCCGGCCCCTTCTACCTCCGCGCCCTGTCCGTCGTACTCGACGTACCTCTCGCCGTCCTGGAGAACGAATTGGAGCGTCGCACCTTCCTGACCGATGTGGCGGGGGCGGTCATAGCCCCTGTGATCGCCTCGGACCTGCTGACCGTCGGGTTCGCCGCCCGGCTGAACGGCGGGCCGTCCGGCGATGAGTGGGAGGCCAAGCTGGCCACCTACGGGACGCAGTACATGTCCTTGGGCGCTGCCGACATCCAGCGGCGCGTCTCCGGCGAACTCGTCGTGGTCCAGCAACAGTTGGGCCAGATCCAGCTGTGGTCGGTGGCCTCGCGCCTGATGACCCTGTACGCCAAGACGTTCCCCGGCTCCGACGGGTCGAAGGCCGTCCACTGGTACCGCATGGCGGCGCAGGCCGCGGACGAGTCCGGGGACGAGGCGTCCCGGATCTGGGTCCGGGGGCGAGCCGCCATCGCCCTGGGCTACGAAGGTGCCTCGCTGGGAGTCGCCGACGTCTTGGGCGACCAGGCGCTGGCGATCACGGACAAGCCCTCACTGGGGCTGCTGAACGCCGTCTACGGCAAGGCCCACGCCGCCGCGCTGCGCGGTGACCGCAGGACTGCCCTGGAGCTGGACGGACAGGGGCGCCGCATCTTCGACAGCGCCGGGTCCCACGAGCAGACCTCCGACTACGCCGTACCGTGGTGGCGCCTCAACGTGTTCCGCTCGCTGCTGCTCGCACGGCTGGGCGACGAGAAGCACGCGGTGGAGGCGCAGGACGCGGCCCGCAAGGAACTGCCTGCCGAACTGCCCCGGTTCGCGACGCACCTGGAACTGCACCGAGGTCTGATGCTGGCCCGTTCCGGCGACCGCGAGGGCGGCACCGCGTACGCCCGGGCCGCCATGGACGCGCTTCCGCCGGAGAAGCACAGCCTCACACTGCGGATGCTGATGGGGGAGATCAGCGCGTAACGGCGTCCGAAGGGGCAAGGGAGCGCGCCCCCTTGGCAGCAACGGCGGTCCTCCATACGGGCCTACGCCTCGTGGTGCGGCACCGCAGCGAGCCCGGGCGACGGGGGATCACGGTCGACCGAGGGCGACGTGGCGCGGGCCGTCGCGCCCTACGACCACCCGCTCGGCAGCCCGCGGCCGACGCCCCCGCACCCGTCCACCCCGCCGCACCCGGGTGCGATCATGAGGCCGTGTCCCACAACGACCCGTCCGACAGCCCGCCCGACCCCTGGAGGGCACCCGACCCCCAGGCCCGGCCCGCCTCCCCCTGGGCCTCGCCCGGCCCGCACGCACAGCCACCGCCGCCTCCTCAGGCTCCCGCCCCCTGGCCGCCGCCCGGGCCCCCGCAGTACGGCCCCCCGCCCGGCTGGCCCGTGCCGCCGCCCGTGGCTTCCGTGCCCGGGCCCGAGGCCGCGCCGCCCGGGACCGGGTACGCCGGGCAGGGGCGCGGCGGCGGGCGGTCCCCGGCCCCGGTGCGGGAGTTCCTCCTCGTCGTCGGGCTCGTCATCGGCACGCTGCTGGTCGTCACCGTCGTCGGCGGCGTCCTCGCGGCGGTCCTGGGCGCCGAGCCCACCGACCCCGAGAGCGACAGCCTCTTCGCCGATCCGCTGGCGGACCAGGCGCTGGGGCTGATCACCCTGGCCGCCCTCGTCCCGGCCGTGATGCTCGGGGTGCGCTGGATGGGGCGACGGCCCGCGGGCACCCTGTCCTCGGTCCTCGGGCGGGTGCGCTGGGGGTGGCTCGGCCGGTGCGCCGCCGTCGCGTTCCCGGTGATGGCCGTGCAGTTCACGGTGCTGGCGCTGTGGGCGGACGGCACGGACGCGTTCGACGGGCTCTCCGAGGTGTTCCCCGGCTGGCCGCGCTTCCTGCTGTCCGTCGCGGTGCTGTGGGTACTGGTGCCGTTCCAGGCGGCGGCGGAGGAGTACGTGTTCCGGGGCTGGCTCGTGCAGTGGGCGGGGCAGTTCGTGCGCTCGCCCTGGCCCGCCGTGGTGGTCGCCTCCGCGCTGTTCGCCCTCGCCCACGGCTGGGGCGAGGCCTCGGGGTTCGGGCTGCTGTTCTACTCGGCCGTGTGGTGGGGCTGGCTGGTGCTCCGTACCGGCGGCCTGGAAGCGGTCATCGCCCTGCACGCGGCCAACAACATGCTGGCGTTCCTGCTGGCGGCCATGGCCGACGAGCTCGCCGACCAGAGCACCGCCGCCGACGCGCCCTGGCAGGCGCTCGTGGTCGAGGTCGTCTTCAGCCCGCTCTACTGCCTGCTGATCGCGCGGCTCGCGGACCGGCGGAAGGTGGACCGGCTCACGCCGGCTCCTGCCGCATCCCCGACGTGACCTCCCGCAGCGCTCCCAGGGCCGCCGCGATCGCCGGCTGGTCCTGGGAGCCCGCGCGGGACAGGGCCTCGATCGTGCGGCCGCGGCCGGGCAGGGGGAGGAGGGTGACTCCCGCGGGCGGCGCGTCGCAGAGCAGGCGGGGCAGCAGCGACACCGCCAGGCCCGCCGCCACCAGGTGCAGTCCCGAGCGCAGGTCGTCCATGGTGTGGGCCACCCGGGGCGTGAACCCCGCGTCCCGGCAGGCGTGCACCAGGATCTCGTGGCAGCTGCCGGGCGGCGCGCTCACCCAGGGCGTCTCGCGCAGCGCCCCGAGCCCGTGCTCCCGTACCGCCCCGGCCCGCGCGTCCGGGACCGCGAGCACCAGCGGGTCGTCGAAGAGCGGCAGCACCGTGGTGCCGGCGGGCTCGGGGGCGCCCAGCTGGTGGTAGCGGTAGGCCACCGCGAGGTCCAGTTCCTGGCGCTTGAGCCGGGGCACCGACTCCTCCGGGTCCAGCTGCACGATCCGCAGCGCGAGCCGGGGGTGGCGCCCGGCGAGCACCGCCGCCAGCGGCGCGGCGACGGCGGACAGCGCGCTCGGGGCGCAGCCGAGGGTCAGCTCGCCGCTGAGGTCGGCGTCCAGGGCCCGCACCGCTCCGGCGGCGCGCTCCAGGGCGGCCAGCACGTGCTCGCACTCGGCGGCCAGCGCGGTGCCCGCCGGGGTGAGCCGCACCCCGCGCCCAGCGCGCAGCAGCAGCACCGCCCCGGCTTCCGCCTCCAGGGCGCGCAACTGCTGGGAGACCGCGGACGGGGTGACCCCGTGCAGGTCGGCGACGGCGCTGACCTTCCCGTACTCGGCGAGGTCGCGCAGCATCACCATGCGCTTGACGTCCATCATGGGCACCAGGGTAGGACACCGTAGTTCAACTTAACGAGTGCGGTAGAAAAGGTAGCTGGACTGCACGGTCCAGTGGGGCCATGCTCGGGCCATGAGCCAGAACCAGAAGAAGATCCTGCTCGTCGGCGCCAGCGGCACCCTCGGCCAGGCGGTCCGCGCCGCCCTGACCGAGCGCGGCCACCAGGTGGTCACCGCCTCCCGCAAGGACGCCGACCTCACCGTCGACATCACCGACCCGGCCTCGATCGCCGAGCTCTACCGCCAGGTGGGGCGGGTGGACGCGGTCGCCAGCGCGGCCGGCACCGTCCCGTGGAAGACCCTGGGCGAGCTGAGCACCGAGGACGTGCGCGGCGGCTTCGAGGGCAAGGTCCTCAGCCAGGTCGAGCTGGTCCGCCAGGGCCTCGGCCACGTCGCCGACGGCGGTTCGTACACCCTGATCACCGGCATCCTGTCCCGCGAGCCGATCGCCACCGGCACGGTCGCCTCCCTCGCCAACGGCGCCGTGGAGGCCTTCGTGCGCGCCGCCGCGGTCGAACTGCCCGCGGGCCAGCGGATCAACGCGGTCAGCCCCACGGTCTTCGAGGAGTCCCTGGAGGCCTACGGAGACTTCTTCCCCGGCTTCGACCCGGTCCCGGTGGCCCGCGCGGCCCGTGCGTACGTGCGCTCCGTCGAGGGCCTGCAGACGGGTCAGGTCTACCGGGTGGAATGAGCCAAAGCGGGGGAGTTGCGCAAAGCCGAACCATGGCGGGGCTTTCCCCGGCCTTCCCGTGACTGCACAGTCGGACCAACGCGTCGGTACGGAAAGGGATTTCATGAACAACGATGTCGGCTGGGACTTCTCCGCCCGGTTCTCCCCCCGGTTCTCCCCCCGGTTCACGGGCCGTTTCACGAGCGTGCCGGGGAGCTGCAATGCCCGATGAACGGGACGGTTCCGCGGACGGGGAATTCCGTACGGAGAGATCCCCCGCGCCCCTGAAGATAGGCCTCGTCGGAGGGCTCAGCTTCCCCTCCACGGTGACGTACTACGACCGGATCAACCGGTTGGTCAACCGCCGCCTGGGCAAGGCCCATTCACCCCGGATCGCGTTGGAGAGCCTCGACTTCCAGCCGATGGTCGAGCGGATAGCCGCCCGCGACGGCGAGGCGGTGGCCGCCGAGATCGGCGCCGCCGCCCGCCGTCTGGCGGCCTCCGGCGCGGACTTCTATGCCATCGCCTGCAACACCGTCCACGAGTTCGCGCCGCTCATCGAGCGCCACACCGCGCTCCCGCTGCTCGACATCTGCGTCGCCACCGCCGAGGAGACCTCCCGCCGGGGCGTGTCCACCGTCGGGCTGCTCGGCTCGGCCTTCTCCATGGAACAGGCCTTCTACCGCGACCGGTTCACCGCGCGCGGCATCAAGGTCGTCGTCCCCGAGGCCCCCGACCGGGCCTTCATGCAGGACTCCATCGAGCGCGAGCTGTGCACCGGGGACATCTCCGTCGCCACCCGCGAGCGCTTCGCCCGCATCGCCCGCGACGCCCTGGCCGCGGGCGCCGAGGCCCTGGTCCTGGCCTGCACCGAGGTGCCGCTGGTGATCCGGGCCGAGGACTTCGACTGTCCCGTCATCGACACCGTGGACGTACACACCACGGCCATCGTCGAACGGGCCCTGGCCCCCCTGGGCCCGGACCACCGGCCGGGCCCGGACCGCCGGCCGGGTCCGGACCACCGGCCAGGCCCGGACACCCTCTCGGCCACGGACGTGCCCCTGGTCCCGCAGGCCCCCCTCGCGGAGGCCACCTGATGCGCGCCGTGCACGTCAAGATGACCGTCGCGACGGTCCTGCTCGGCTCCTACCTGGTGGCGAGCAAGCTGATCCTGCGCGAGGTCCCGGTCTTCACCGCCACCTTCTTCCGGCTGCTCGCCGCCATCGCGGTGCTCGCGGTGTACGTGGCCGTCAAGCGGCCCCGTGCCACCCGGCCGGACGCCCGCGACGGCGCGGTGGTCTTCGCGCAGGCACTGCTCGGCGTCTTCCTCTTCAGCGTCCTCGCGATGTACGGCGTGAAGCACACCGGCGCCATCGAGGCCGGTGTCATCCTCGGCATGGTCCCCATCTCCATCAGCCTGGTCGCCGTCCTGTTCCTGGGCGAGCGGCTCTCCGCCCGGCGCGGCACCGGCATCGCCGTCGCCGTGCTCGGCGCCGCGGGCATCAACGCGCTCAGCGCGGGCGGCTCCGGCGGCGGCGACGGCAACGAGGTGCTCGGCGCGCTGCTGCTGGTCGGATCCGTGCTGTGCGAGGCCGTGTTCGTCACCTTCGGCAAGCTGCTGCGGAGGCCGCTGCCGCCGACCGTGCTCTCGCTGGTCCTCGCGGTGGTCGGCGCCCTGATGTTCGCCGGTCCGGCCGCCGCCCAGACCAGCCTGGCCGACCTCTCCCACGTCTCCTGGCAGACCTGGCTGCTGATGGCCTACACGGGCGTCGCCATCAACGGCGTCGCCGTGGTGCTGATGTACGACAGCCTGGACAGCGTCGACACCACCGTGGTGGCCGCCTTCACCGCGCTCACGCCGGTCAGCGGCGCCGTGCTCTCCGTACTGCTCCTGGACGAGCGCCTGCACGCGTACCACTTCGCCGGGATGCTCCTGGTCGTCCTCGGCGTGTACGTGGTGGCGAGGGAGGGCGCGAAGGACGGGAAGGGCGACGGCGGCCGGCGCGGTATTCGGCGCAAGGAGAAAACCGGTCGGTCCGTTCTCCGAAATGACCGTGACGCCCAACCCGTCGGACACACCCCGCGTTAGCCGGTATTCCATCCCTCGATTCACCGCACTGCGGTGACCCGAACCATCAGTGCCATTTCTGGGCCCCCGCTCTTCCGGCAGAGTCTCGGTGGAAAGTGAAACGCCGAGAAAGGACCTGGTCATGGCCACCGCATATGCCGTCGCACAGGAAACCGGAACCGAGTCCCCGCAACTGGACCTGGAGCGCGCGTTCCCCGTTTCCGGGCCCCACGACCGCGACGTACGGCTGAAACTCCTCCGTCACCTGCACGCCCACTACGTGGCCTACATGGCGGGCCCGGAGGAGTTCGGCACCATCCCCCGCCTCAACCACGACCCGGCCGTCGCCGCGATCGAGGACGCCTGGCTCGCCTGGGAGGACCGGCAGGTGGACCGCGCCGGACTCCCGCGCACCGGCGCCGAGTTCCGCGACTGGTTCCTGACCACCGCCGACCGGCACACCCAGCCCGAGTTCTGCGCCTACCTCGCCGAGGAGGCCACCCTCGACGAGATCGCCCTGTTCTTCATGGGCGAGGAGCTGGTGGACAGCAAGTTCGACGACCTGATGGCCATGGTGCAGATCGGCACCCAGGGCCACACCAAGCTCACCATCGCCGAGAACTACTGGGACGAGATGGGCGAGGGGGACATCGAGCACGTCCACACCCGGATGTTCGAGCACTCCGCCCGCTACATGCGCGCCCACCTCGACGCCTCCGGCGTGGACTACCAGCACCTGCACTTCCCCGAGGCGTACGAGAACGCCGCGCTGCTCCTGCAGTACGGCATCCACCGCCACCTCAACCCCCGCGCGCTGGGCGCCATGGGCGTCCTGGAGCAGAGCGCCTCGCCCCGCTTCCAGGCGATGGTCGACGGCTGCCGCAGGCTCGGCGTCCCCGAGGACGTCATCGACTACCAGCGCATCCACGTGCACGTCGACGCCGACCACGGCGCCGAGTGGTTCGACGGCGTCTTCGTGCCGCTGGTCGACCGCTCGCCCGAGCTGCTGCGCGAGATCTCCCTGGGCGTCATCACGCGCGTCCGGGTCGCCAACGGCTACTACGCCCGCATCTGGGACGCGATGAAGGAACTGCGCTGACGATGACGACCGCGGAGACACCCGAGCGGGCCGGCCGGCCCGCCGCCGAACGGCCGCCCACCGAAACCAAGATCCTGTTCGCCCGAGCCCGCGTCACCCGCCGCGACCAGACCGTCTTCCTCGGCAAGCTCCTCCTCGCCGCCGCCCTCACCGCCCTCGGTTGCTCCCTCGCCCTGCGCGAGGGCCTGTGGGCCTCGGCGGCCGGAGTGGTGCTGCTCGCCGCCGTCTACACGCACATGGTGGAGCTCCAGCACCAGTGCCTGCACCACAGCGCGTTCACCTCGCCCCGGCCGCACCGGCCCGTCGGCGTGGCGCTCGGGCTGCCGCTGCTGGTCTCGTACACCCACTACCGGGTGCGCCACCTCCAGCACCACAAGCACCTGGGCACCCCGCAGGACTCGGAGTTCTTCGGCTTCGACACCCGGGCCCCGCTCACCTGGGGCATGCTGCTGCGCGGCGCCTTCGACTACGGGCGGCTGCTCACCGTCGCCCGCGAGGTGGCGCGCAGCTGGCGCGGCACCTGGGCCTACGACGCGGGGGAGATATCCGAGCGGCGGCGGCGCGAGGTGGTCGCCGAGTACCGCTGGATGGTGCTGCCCGTGCTCGCCGCGGCGGGCCTCGCCGTCGCCGGGTACGGCGGCCAGGTCCTGGAGCTGTGGCTGCTGCCGCTGCTCGTGGCCGCCCCGATGCACTTCTTCCTGGAGCTGCCCGAGCACATCCTGTGCGACACCGAGACCACCGATGTGCTGCGCAACACCCGTACGATCAAGGGCAGTTGGTTCAGCACCTGGTACACCAACGGGAACAACCTGCACGTCGAGCACCACGCGGCGATGACCGTGGCCATCAACCGGCTGCGCGAGCGCCACGAGGAGGTCAGCAGGCTCGCCGTGCACGTCGAGCGCAGCTACCCGGTCTTCTACTGGTCGGTCCTGCGCGAGGCGGCCCGCAACAGCCGCCCCGGGCGCCGGGCCCGCCCGGCCGGGGACGCGGCGTGACCCCCCGCCGGGCGGTCCGGGTGGAGGGCCTGGCGGCGCGGCTCGCCCCGGCCGTCTGGGACGGGCGCGTGCCCGACCTGCTGGCCACCTCCTTCGTCCGCAACCTCATCCAACTCCGCTTCGCCGAGGCCGACTTCAATGTCCGGGTCGGGCCGCAGGGGCCGGCCGGCCTCGAACTGGCCCTGGAGGCGGTCTTCCGCGAGCGGGGCCAGGAGAGCTGCGCGGGCGGCACCTGGTGGGACACCTGGAAGGTGACCGTGCCCGCGCGCGAGGACGCGGCGCGCCGACTGGTGGACGAGGTGGTCGCGGCCCGGCGGCGGTTCGCGGTGCTGCTCGCGGAGGCCCGGCGGGCGGCGTGAGCACGGGAGGGGGCGGCGACTACGGAACGCCGTCCCCTCCCGTACCGCGTGCTCGGGGTCTTGAAGACACTCCCCAGGCGTTACGCGTGCTCAGGCGGCGTCCCGGCGTCCGAGCAGATAGCCGAGCTGGAGCCGGTTCTCGGCGCCGTAGTGGGCCTTGATGCGGCCCACGTGGTTCTGCAGGGAGCGCTCGCTGATGCCCAGGCGGCGGGCGATCGCCCGGTCCGAGTGCCCGGCCACCAGCAGCCGCTTGATCGACTCGTGCAGGTCGGGGATGACCTCGGGCGCCGCGTCCGCCGAGCGCGCCGGTACGAAGGGGAACGCCTCGGCCCGGTCCCAGGACCGCTCGAAGGCGTCGGTCAGGAAGCGCACCACCGAGGGCTCGCGGATCTGCAGGGCCCGGGTGCGGTCGCACGGCTTGGGGATGAAGGCGGTGGTGGCGTCCACGACGATCAGCCGCTCGAAGAACTCGGGCAGCGTGCGGACCTCGGCGCCGTAGCCGGAGACCTGGCGCACGTACTCCTTGGTGGCCTCGTCGAAGCGGGCGCTGTGCTGGTAGAGGGTGCGGTTGGCGATCCCGGCGTCGAGCTGGGCCCGGACGGTCTCCAGCGCCCCGGTCAGCACGGACTTGGTGCGGGGGCCGTCGGGCTGGGCGGTGAGGATCTCCTTGCGGGCCCGGTCGACGGCGCGCCGGATGGCCTGGTTGATCTCGGGCAGGCCCTCCAGGTGCACGAGGGTGCCGTCGTCCGGGTGGTGCCCGGGTGCGGCGGCGACGACCTCGCGTACCTGCGCGTCGAGCCGGCGCGAGAGCTCCACCAGGGTGGAGGTGAGCCCGGGCAGGGCGGGCACGCCGGTGGGGGTGTGTTCACGCATCTGGCGTTCATCCTGGGGGTGTGGGGGTTGAACGGGCAGGCGGTGCGCGGTGGTTCGGGGTGGGGTTGGGGCCGGGCGGCGGCGGTGCGTCGGTGCGCGGCTCAGTCGCGGACGCACGGACAGAGGGCGCCGGACTGTCGCTTGAGGTCGACATAGCGGCGCGCGTAGAGGCACGTGCCCTTGGCCATGGCCGTCACTATTGGGCAGGGCTCACGTCCGTGTCAACGTTTCAACCGGAAACCCCTGGCGGGTGAACCACGCACGGTGAGCACGATTCCGGCCAACGGAAGGACGGGCTCCGCCTTGCCCTCCGTACCGCCCGTACCGCCCCGCGACGCGGTGCGGCCGCGCGCCCGCGCGTACGTAAAAGAGCACGGATTTCCGTGAATGCGGCGCAACCCCGCCGCGTTGTCGTACCGCGGCTGCGTCAACCGGGTGATTACCGGAAGAGCCGCCAATTTTTGAGTTTCCAAATTCGGGGAAGCGCCGTTACCGATATCGACAGCGGCGTACCGAGCGGCCAGCAAGACGCTCGGGCGACACGAGGTTCGTGACGTGACGGACGCCGCTGCGGAAAGGGACTGCTGTGAAGTACTCGAAGGCCGCCGCGCTCGTCGCCGGCGCCGTCATGGCCGCCGGTGTCGCCTCCCCCGCCTTCGCGGACGACGTGGACAACGCCCCGGCCGCGCACAAGGCGGGCTCCGACAACCTGGTGAACAGCGACACCGTCACCAAGAACGTCGTGAAGAAGCCGCACATCGACATCGACGCCGTCGTCGGCGCCGTCTCCCGGGCCGCGGACAAGGTCAAGGCGACCAATGACTCGGTCACCAAGACCAATGTCGGCCAGGGCGCCAAGACCGCCGCGGGCCCGATGATGGGCGGCCTGCCGCTCGGCGGCTGACGGGCTGACGAAGGGGCGTTCCGAGGCGCCCCTTCCGACGCTGTGGGCCAGGCGTTCGCATGAGGGAGGGGTCCGGCGTACGAGGCGCCGGGCCCCTCTTTCTTTGCGGGAGCTTTGCGGGAATCCGCGGGTCAATTCGCGGTCATCCATTTCGCTCAATTACGAGAGCATCGCAACTCTTTCACCAGACCTTCGCGAGGGGGAATCAGGTGAAGGAATTCGACCCGGCGGCATCGGCCGGGTCCACCTCGTCGGCCGCCGCGGTTCCGGATGCCGGGCCCGTCGCGCGGAAGCGGCGGCGGTACTCCGTCGGGGTCGTGTCCAGGCGGCGGCGGAACGCCCGGACCAGGGTGTCCGGCGTGCCGAAGCCGCAGTCCGTGGCGATCCGCTCGAGGGTGAAGTCGGTGGACTCCAGCTGGTTGCGGGCCAGTTCGACCCGGGCGGCCTCGACGTAGACGCTCGGCGTCACCCCGAGCTCCGTCTTGAAGATCCGGGTCAGCTGGCGGTCGCTGACGTGCGCGTACGCCGCCAGGTCGGGGACCGTGAGCGGTTCGCCGATGTGCCGGGTGATGTAGTGGCGCAGGTCCTCGATGCGCCGGGTCGCCGACACCGGCTCCAGCGGGACGCTGAACTGGCTCTGCCCGCTCGGCCGCTTCAGGTACATCACCAGCTGCCGGGCCACCCGCAGCGCCATCTGCTCCCCGAAGTCGTCGGCCACCAGCGCCAGCGACAGGTCCAGGCAGGCGCTGATGCCCGCGCCGGTCCACACGTCGCCCTGCCGGATGAAGATCGGGTCCGCGTCCACCTCCACCGCCGGGTGGTCGGCGGCCAGCTGCTGCGCGGTCGACCAGTGGGTGGTCGCGCGCTTGCCGTCCAGCAGGCCCGCGGCGGCCAGGATGTGCGCCCCCACGCACACCGACGTGACCCGCCGCGACACCCCCGCCAGGGTGCGCACCCAGGACACCACCTCCGGGTCCACCAGCGCGTGCACCCGCCGCTCGCGGTCCACCTCGACCGACCCCGGCACCAGGAGCGTGTCGATGGTGCCGCGCGCCGCCTCCTCGAACGTCACGTCCGGCAGGATCCGGACACCCGCCGAGGTGGTGACGGGCGACATCGAGCGCGACGCGAGCACGACGTGGTACCCCGTGGTGTCGTCCGTCTCGCGCTGGACCAGCGAGAACACCTCGGGCGGACCCGTGACGTCCAGCAGGTCCACGCCCTCGAACAGCACGATGACGATCGTTCTCCTGACGGTCCCCAAAACAACCCCCCTGGGTCGGCGGCACGTCGTCCCCACGACGGCCGGCTACGACAACGCCCCTGCTCAGCGACCCCCCGGTCGGCGGGCGATGTCCGGATCTGCATGTTAGACGACATTGCCGACGTGCCCGTCCACACCGTAACTTCACTGGCGTAGCGCACCGCGGGGGTGGGCTGCGAAGCACAGAACAGCACGAACTGTGGGGGGCACATTCATGACCACGACCGGGACGACACTCAGACGGCCCGACACGTGCGGTACGACTCCGGCGGAGCCTGCCGGCGCCACCCTGGGGAGGGTGCGCGCCGCGGGTGCCGGGACCGGGCACGTCGTCAAGGGCGACGGGGTGGGGACCCCGTACGCCTTCCGAGCCGGCACCGGGCCCATCCACCCGGCCGCCGCCCCGGTCGACGACGAACCGGTCGTGGTCACGGCCGACCAGGCGCACCTCAGCGCCCTGGCCACCATCGACGACCTGTCCGGCGTCGTGGTGCCCCGCGAGTCCCACCTCAAGTGAACGGACCAGTCAAGTAGCGCGACCACCGCGCCCGTGACGCCCCCGGCAGGCAACCCGCCGCGATGAAGCGGTAGTCGGTTCATTCAGGCTGCCCGGGGCCGGTACGGGACCGCGGAGTACGGCGCCGGGACGGGGACACCCGTCGCGTCCGGCACCGCCCGGAGGCCCGCGCGGCCTCCCGTGCGCCCGCCCGCGGCAGCCGCCGCGCGCCCCGCGCCCCGTGGGGGACCCCTGACGTCCCCCACGACACCTCTCTCCTCTCTCCTCTCCTCTCTCATCCACCTTCACCAGTACGGCTCGGCACGCCGCGCGCCCTTGCGCGTCCGCGTCCCGGCCGCCCGTCGACGGGAATCCGTGCCGCCACCCGGGCCCGTTCTCCGACGCCTCCTTCCCACCGGCCGCAGCATGCCCGGTGGCGTACCGCGACACCGCGCGCCCTCGCACCCTCGTGCGCCTCGACACGCTTGAAACGAGGCGCAGTTCATCCGCGAGAAGAACCGCGTGCGCCGCATCCGCCACCGTGCGATCCCGGCTGCCCGGGGGGACGGCGCGTCGACACCGGACCGTCCCTCCTCGCACCGGACGGCCCGGCGCACCACCCCACACCGCGAGACCACTCCTGTCGCGTCCGCCTGCCCGCGGACGCTCCCTCCAGAAAGGCCGAACATGACCACGCGCAGAAGCTTCCTGGGTGGCGCCACCGCCGTCGGTGCCGCGACGTTCCTGGGCGCCTCCGCCGTCAACGCCAACGCCGCCGAGGCCGTCGTCGACGGCACCGCCGACTCGGTGTCGCTCGTGCGCCAGGCCCGCAACTCCATGCTCGCGGTGAACAGCGGCATGCGCTCCAACTACGCCGTGCTGAAGTCCGACCTGATCAAGCAGCTCAGCCCGGTCATCGTCGTCCAGAACGACGCCAGGGGCGGCAAGTTCACCCTGATACACAACGGCGCGCAGGTGGCGTCGGAGAACCCGGTCGACGAGATCTTCGAGCTGGCCAAGTCCATCAGCCACGTCCCGCTCGGCATCTTCTCGGTGATCGCCCCCTACCTGAGCGACAAGGTCCCGAACCTGCCGAACGCGTCCCGGATCGACCCCCACGACCTGGACATGGTCGCCTTCAAGGGCACCGCGTCGGACGGCTGGATCGCCCCGCTGGCCGAGTACGCCAAGACCCTGGCGACCGCCCGCGGCCAGCTCACCAAGGCCAACCTGCCCGCCCCGATGGTGACTTCGTGCAGCCAGCTGCTCGACGCCGCGGGCAAGTTCATCGCCGTGTCCATCCAGTCGAAGACCTTCGACATGAAGTCCTTCGAGGACTTCTCGGGCAGCGTCTACCCCAACATCCGCACCAACATGACGCACGCGGCCGCCGCGCAGATCGCCGGTGTCCAGGACATCATGAAGCGCTGGCGCGCGAAGATCGGCGAGGCCGCCTGGGCGGACCTGTACACGGTCGTGCTGTCGCAGTGGACGACGTACGACCTGAACCAGAACTCGATCATCATCAAGCCCTGCATGAACCCGGCCAAGGTGAACACCCACCTGATCGACCTGGCCACCGTCGAGCCGCCGGCCGACCCGATCTTCGTGGCGCTGGACAACCTGGCCCGCATCGTCCAGGACAACATCGCCGCCGAGATGGTCTTCCCGACCGCCACCGTGGTCGCGGACGCGCTCAAGGGCAAGCAGGACCTGCTCTCCGACGAGATCATGGGCCAGCTCGGCAAGCCCGCTTCGAGCGCGAACCCCGCGTCCTACTCGGCCGCCGCCGCGGGTGGTGCCGCCGCCCTGGGCGCCGCCGCCGGTGCGGAGGCGTGCCCGTTCCACGCGAAGGCCACCGCCCGCGCGTGAAGCCCCGCGCGTGAGGTCGCGCGCGTGAGGTGACGAGGGCCTCCCCGCCCCTGCTCCCCCGGAGGGGAGGCCCTCGTCCGTAGCAGTGCTCACGCGAAGAGGCCCGGAGCCGCGACAGGCGGCTCCGGGCCTCTTCGGCCTGTCCGGGTGCGGGGCGGGCCCGCCGGGCGCCCGCCCGTCACGCCCGCAGCGCCCGTCACGCCCGCAGCGCCCGGCCCAGCCGCTCGACCGCGTCCGGGTCCGCCGGCGCCGCGCCCGTGAGGGTGCCCACCAGGGCCTGGGCGAGGACGGTGGCCGCGCCGATGCGGCTGTCCTCGCGCTCGTCGCCCGTGACCTTGCCGATGACCGCGTCCCGTACGGACTGCGAGACGTCGAGGCCGCCGTACAGCTCGGGGAAGGACAGCGCCATCAGGCACACGCCCACGTTGGCCGAGAGGATCGACTGGGCGGCGAGGTCGGGCGTCGTCCGCAGCCGGCCCGCGTCGCGGCAGCGCTCCACCGCCGACAGGAGCAGCGCCTGGGCCTCCTTGATCGCCTGCGGCTTGGACTCCCCGGTCGGGGTGAACATCAGCCGGTACAGGTGCGGGTTGCCCAGGGCGAAGGCGACGTGGCTGTCCCAGGCGGTGCGCAGGTCGGCCACCGGGTCGTCGGTCAGCGGGTTGCGCCGCTTGTTGGCCAGGAAGCGCTCGAAACCGACGTCGGCGACGGCGGTGAGCAGCCCGGCCTTGTCGCCGAACTGGCGGTAGATCTCGGGCATGCCGACCTTGGCCCGGTCGCAGATCGCCCGGGTCGAGATGGCCAGGGCGTCCTTGCTGGCGAGCAGCTCCGCGGTGGCTTCCAGGATGCGCTCTCGTGCCGTTGACATGACTCAACGATAGCAGCGCTAACAAGCCAGGCCCCGGGAATCCGCCGGAAAGTGCCCGGCGGGCGAGGATCGACGTAATCAACGCTTACGAGATGTGTTAGCGTTGCAATCACCTCCTGGGGGCAGGGCCCGCCTCCCAGGTGTCCCGACGCACTCCTCCGTACGACGCAAGAGAGCTGGTGTCACCCATGAGCCGTACGACGTTCCTCCGCGCCGCCACCGCCGCCGTCGCCGTCACCGCGGGCTCGGCCGTCCTGGCCGCCTGTGGCGGCAACGCCTCCGCCGAGGGCGACAAGCCGAAGGCGGACGCGAAGCCGTCCGCCGCCGCGAGCTCCGCGGCCCCGGCCGCCGACAAGAGCGGCATCACCGTCACCCACGTGGGCGGGCCCACCACGATCCTCGAGGTCGGCGGCGCGCGCTTCCTGATCGACCCGACCTTCGACCAGCCGAAGAAGTACAAGAGCGGCCTGGAGAAGATCAAGGCCCCCGCCTTCGGTGCCGACAAGATCGGCAAGATCGACGCCGTACTCCTCTCGCACGACCAGCACGACGACAACCTGGACGACTCTGGCCGCGCGCTGCTGAAGGAGATCCCGGTCGTCTACTCGACCCCCGGCGCCCAGAAGCGCCTCGGCGACCACGTCACCGGCCTCAAGCCGTGGGACGCCAAGGAGCTGAAGACCGCGACCGGCACCGTCAAGGTCACCGCGGTGCCCGCGCTGCACGGCCCGGACGGCGTGGACCGCGGCGCGGACGGCGAGGTCACGGGCTTCGTGCTCAGCGGCGACGGCGTCCCGGTGACGTACGTCTCCGGTGACAACGCCTCCGTCAAGGTCGCCAAGGAGGTCGGTGACCGGGTGAAGAAGGAGATCGGCCCCGTCGACACGGCCGTCCTCTTCGCCGGCGCCGCCCGCACCCCCGCGATCCTGAAGAACGCGCCCCTGACGCTCACCTCGAAGAACGCGGCGCTGGTCGCCAAGGACCTGAACCCGCGCAAGGTCGTCCCGGTCCACACCGACAGCTGGAACATCTACTCCGAGGACCTGCCGTCGCTGGTGGCCGCGTTCAAGGAGCAGGGCATCGCGGACAAGCTCGTGGACGTGCAGCCGGACGGCACGCCCAAGCCGGTCAAGTAGACCACCGAACACACGTGACATCAGGGGCTGTTGACGACTCGACGCGCACCATCCCCACCGCAATCACATGAAGAACCACACGAAGAACCGCATGAAGGAAGAAGGAACCACCATGACCGCCTCCACCACCCTCCGCGACGTCATCGGCCTGCCCAACGAGCTGCCCAGCCTCGCCGACTCGGCCCTGGTCCTCATCGACTACCAGAACACCTACACCACCGGCGTGATGGAGCTCGAGGGCCACGAGGCCGCGCTCGAGGCCGGCGCCCGCCTGCTCGCCGCCGCCCGCGCCGCCGGCGCCCCGGTCGTGCACATCGTCAACGACGGCGGCGAGGGCAGCCCGTACGACATCCGCGCCGAGATCGGCTCCATCCACCCGAAGGTCGCCCCGATCGAGGGCGAGAAGGTCGTCGTCAAGACCTTCCCGGACTCCTTCCACGAGACCGAGCTGCTCCAGACCCTCAAGGACCTGGGCAAGGCCGACGGCGACCTGGTGCTCGCGGGCTTCATGACGCACATGTGCGTGCAGTTCACCGCCCAGGGCGCGTTCCGCCAGGGCTACCGCCCCACCGTCGTCGCCGAGGCCTCCGCCACCCGCTCGCTGCAGGCCCCCGACGGCACCGTCGTCCCGGCCCAGGCGCTGCACGCGGCGGCCCTGACCACGGTCAAGGACCTGTTCGGCACGGTCGCGGAGAAGGTCGAGGACCTGAAGGCCTGACCTTCCGCCGAGCACACCGGTCACACGGAGGCCGCAACCCCCGGGGGGAGGGTTGCGGCCTCCGTGCCGTGCGTGGACGCCGCGCGTGGCCCCGTTCGGAGCAGGCAGCGTGGCCGGACGGGTCCGTGTCTGCTCCGTGTCTGGCGTGTCGTACGCACATTCGGTCCGTCGTCTCGTTTCATCGGCCCTCGACGAGATGATTTTCGGAAAGGCGGACTCGTGAGGGTTTCGAAGGTCTGGGCCTCGCTCTCCGGCCCGGTGCTCGGGGCGGTGTGCCTCGGCCTGACGGTGTCGCTGTGCCCTCCGGCCGCCGCGGCGCAGCAGGAGCGGCCGGTGGAACGGGCGGCGGCAGCGGCGGCGCGCGGGAAGGTGGTGGCGCGCTCCGGGCTGTACGTGCGCAGCGCCCCGACCTCGAACTCGGCGCGGCTCGGCAGCTACGGCTACGGCGCGACGCTGCAGCTCGCGTGCAAGAAGCGCGGCCAGAACGTCTCCGGGAACGCCCTTTGGTACCGCCTTTCGGGGCGCTCGGGCTGGGTGAGCGCGCGGTACGTGCAGAACGAGGGGTACGTGCCGTACTGCGCCGGAGACGGCGCGGGCGCGGCCCCGCCCCCCGGCGCGGGCCGCCCGGGCCCGACGGGACCACGCGGCCCGGTGGGCCCGAGGGGACCGCAGGGTCCTGCGGGTGCCAAGGGCCCGGTGGGCGCGCAGGGGCCGCACGGTCCGGTGGGCCCGCACGGACCGACGGGTCCGAAGGGCCCGACGGGAGCCACGGGCCCGAAGGGCGCGACAGGCGCGACGGGCCCTCACGGCCCCACGGGCACGAAGGGCCCGACGGGCGACAAGGGCCCCGCGGGCAACAGGGGCCCGACGGGTGCGACGGGCGCGGCCGGTCCGACTGGCGCGGCGGGTCCGACGGGTAGCCGGGGTCCGACGGGTGCTGCCGGAGCGGCTGGCGCGACCGGTGCCCAGGGCTCGACGGGTGCGGTTGGCCCGACGGGCGCGACCGGTGCGGCTGGTGCGACGGGTGCTGCTGGTCCGACGGGCACGGCTGGCCCCACGGGGGCCGCTGGGGCTCAGGGCGCGACGGGAGCGCAGGGTCCCACGGGAGCTGCGGGCCCGACGGGTACGGCCGGTGCTCAGGGGCCCACGGGCGACAAGGGCCCGACCGGTGACACGGGTGCCACTGGAGCCACCGGCGCGACGGGTGCGGCCGGCCCCACGGGTACGGCCGGCGCTCAGGGGCCGACGGGTGCGGCGGGTGCCACGGGTGCGGCTGGACCGACAGGCGCCGCAGGTGCTCAGGGCCCGACGGGCGACAAGGGCCCTGACGGTGACCAGGGCGCGACGGGCCCTGACGGTGACCAGGGTGCGACAGGTGCCGCTGGTCCGACCGGCGCCGCGGGTGCCGCGGGCGCCACCGGTGCGCAGGGTCCGACGGGTACGGCTGGACCGACGGGCGCCCAGGGCCCGACCGGCGCTGCTGGCACTGCGGGTGCGACGGGCGCTCAGGGGCCGACGGGCGACAAGGGTCCCGACGGTGACCAGGGTGCGACGGGTGCTGCCGGTGCTGCTGGCCCGACCGGCGCGGCTGGCACTGCGGGTGCGACGGGTGCCCAGGGGCCGACGGGTGACAAGGGCCCGACCGGTGACACGGGTGCCACTGGTGCGACGGGTGCCGCAGGACCGACCGGCACGGCTGGCGCTCCTGGAGCCACGGGTGCTGCGGGCCCGACGGGTACCGCGGGCGCTACGGGCGCGACGGGTGCGCAGGGGCCCACGGGCACCGCCGGTCCCACGGGAACCGCTGGCCCGACGGGTACCGCCGGTGATCAGGGTGCGACGGGTGACAAGGGACCCACCGGTGACAAAGGTCCGACCGGTGACGTCGGTTCTGTCGCTGGACGTGAGGTCGTCAGCCGATCGGTGAACATGCCTGCCAACAGGCCCGACAGCGCCACTGGCGTGTTTGCCCAGTGCCCGAGCGGAAAGATCTTGATCGGTGGTGGATTCAACTACACCCCGGAGAACGCGAACATCAGGGTGATCTCGTCCATCCCGGACGTGAACCTGAACCAGTGGCGGGTGTCCGCGACTAATCCCGGAACCGTGACGGGCTCGCTCAACGCCCACGCGGTCTGCGTGACCGGATCCTGACCCCGGAGGAGGGGCGCGGCGCACCTGCCGGAGCGTCGCGCCCCTCCCGTACGACCGGAACGGGGCCGAATCGCGTGGACGCCACCGGCCCACTGATGGCATCGTCCCCCTCCATGGCCCGACGAGACCTCCTGGCGCTCGCGCCCCAGTACACGCCCACCGCCGAGCTGTTCGCCGCAGCCGCCCGGCGGCGCGGCATGGACGTCGAGGGGCTGGGCGAACAGCCCGACAGCTCCAGGTACTTCGGGCGCACGCACTACTACGGTGGCCCCCACTTCGCCGCCCGCACCGCGCACCGCCTGGGCGTCGCGCTCGTCGAGCCCGAGGACGGCTGGCTGGCCGGGCTCCCGCGTACGTACACCGGGCGCCGCATCACCCTCGGCACCCTCGCGCAGGCGCGCGGGCTCAGTCGGCCCGCCTTCGTGAAGCCGCCCAGGGAGAAGAGCTTCCCGGCGGCCGTGTACGCGGACGGCACTCGGCTGCCCGCAGGAGCGGGCGGGCCCGACGCCCCCGTCCTGATCAGTGAAGTCGTCGACTGGCAGGCCGAGTTCAGGCTGTACGTGCTCGACGGCGAGGTGCGTACGGGCTCCCGCTACCTCACGTACGGCGTCCTCGACCCCGCCCCGCTGGAGGGCGGCGCGTACGAGGCTTCGCTGCGCCGGTTCGTCGCCGACCTCTGGCGCACCCACGGCGACACCCTCCCCGGGGCCGTCGTGCTCGACGTCGGTGTGCTGGGGGGCGCCGACCGCCCCCTTGCCGTCGTCGAGGCCAACATGGCCTGGTTCAGCAACTGTTACGCCTCCGACCCCGACCGCGCTCTGGACGTCGTCCTGCGCGCGGCGGGACCGTACGACCGGCTTCCCGTGCGGGAGCGGAAGTTCTGCCGGAGTCGGGATCGGAGCCAGGGCCACGGGCGGCGCGCCCGTGGTGTCTCACGGGCGTAGTCGTGGCCGTACCGCTCCCACCCGTGTCACCAACTCCTCCAGCTCCTCCGGGGTTTCGCAGTCGAGGAGGGCCCAGGCCAGGCGGTCCGCCGAGGAGTGCGGCGGGGTGACCCGGGTGCCCGGGAGCGTGTCGACGCCGTGGGCCGTCACGCCCGGCAGGGTCGACCACTCCGGCTCCCGTACCGACTCCAGGACCCCCGCGCGGTCGGCGACCACGAAGGCGCTGCCCGTGTAGCGCGGTGCCCTTTCGCGCGGGGTCTCGTACGGTGCGCCGGTGGACAGGGTCAGCGCCTGGGCGAAGACGTCCGACCCGTACGCCAGGGACATCGCCTCCATGCAGTGGTCGCCCGGCGCGCGCACCGCTACCTCCATGATCACCAGGTCGTCCCCCCGGGTGCGGAACTCCACGAACATGATGCCCGTGCGCATCCGGATCGCCGTCGCGACCGCCTGGCCCAGGCCGTCCGCGGCCTTGCCCAGGACCGGGTCGCGGCGCTCGTGGCCGCTGAAGTGCGCCAGCTCCACGAAGTCCGGCGCGCCCGTGGTGAGCTTGCGGGTGAGGCTGCCGAACCGGACCCGGCCGTCGGCGACCAGGCCCTCCCAGGAGTACTCCTGGCCCTCCACGTACTCCTCGACCAGGAGCGTGCCCTCGGCGTCCCTGCGGTCCGCCGCCCGCACCCAGTCCTGCGGCGTGCGGATCAGCTCCACCCCGTCGCTGCCCGCCCTGTTCAGCGGCTTGACCACCACCGGCAGCCGGTCGAGCGCCCACGCCGAGGCGTCGGAGAGGCGGCCGGTCCGCCGGTGCAGGGGTTGCGCCAGGCCCGCCTTGGCGAAGCGGAAGCGCTGCTGGCCCTTGTCGCGCGAGACCGCCGCCGCGTCCAGCCCCGGTCCCGGCAGGCCGTGCCGCTCCTGGGCCATCGCGCCCGCCAGGACGTGGATCTCCGAGGAGGCCAGGACCCCGTCCGGGGCCAGTCGGCGCACCAGCGCCTCGGTGGGACGGATCCACGCGTCGTCGCGGCCCGCGCGCGCCGCGTCGACCTCCTCGGCGTCCACCACGCAGTCGTGGCGGGCGCGCAGCGCGGCGATCCGGTCCGGGGTCTCCACCAGCCCGACCAGGAAGCCGAGTTGGGACGCGGCCCGCAGGTAGCCCTCCGCCATCGGTGCCGCGCCGATCAGTACCACGGTGCGCGTCATCGCTGCCTCCGGTCGGTGAGCAGGGTGCCCAGGGCGCGGCGGTCGGTCTTGCCGTTGGGGTTGAGCGGCAGGGTCTCCAGGTGGGTGAAGCCGCGCGGCACCATGTAGCCCGGCAGGCGGCGCCCGAGGCGGGTGCGCAGGGCCACCGGGTCCTGCTCCGTGCCGGTGTAGACGGCCTCCAGGCCCACCTCGCCCAGGTCGTTGGGCAGCGCGAGGACCACGGCGTCGGCGATCCCGGTCACGGTGCGCAACCCGGCCTCCACCTCGCCCAGTTCGATGCGGTGGCCGCGGATCTTGACCTGCTGGTCGAGGCGGCCGAGGTGGACGAGCGTGTCGCCGTCGCGGGAGACCCGGTCGCCGGTGCGGTAGTACAGCTCGGGTCCTGGCAGCCCCGCGCAGGTGTGCACGGTGGCCCGCTCGCCGTCGAAGTGGACGAACCGGCCCGCGTTGTTGGCGGGTTCGAGGTAGCCGGGGAAGCGCTGCGGTCCGCGGACGCACAGCTCGCCCTCCCGGGCGGGCCGTCCCTCCTCGTCCAGGACCAGGAAGTCCAGGTGCGGATAGGGCGTGCCGATGGGCACGGTGCCGTTGGCGGAGGTGGGCCAGTCCTCGGGGCGGGTCGGCAGCCGGTACTGGGTGCAGGCGACGGTCACCTCGGTGGGTCCGTACAGGTTCTCCAGGACGCTCCGCGGCGCGGCGGACCGCCACGACCGGATCTGCTCCAGGGTCAGCTGCTCGCCGCCGAACAGGCTCCAGCGCAGGCTGGGCATGCCGCCGGGGGTGAGGTCCCGCAGCCGCTCGGCGTACGAGATCACCGAGGGCACGGAGAACCAGTGGGTGACTGCCTTGCGCGCGATGAAGCGGGCGGGGCGCACCAGTTCGCCGCGGGTGGGCACGACGAGGGCGGCCCCGGAGGCCCAGGCGGAGAACATGTCCCAGACCGTCGGGTCGAAGGTCAGGTCGAAGGTCTGCGAGATGCGGCAGTCCGGGCCGAGGTCGTAGCGCGGGATGACGTAGTCGAGCAGCGCGGCGACGTTGCGGTGCAGCACGGGGACGCCCTTGGGCGTGCCGGTGGAGCCGGAGGTGAAGACGATGTACGCGATGTCGTCCGGGCCGGGCAGGTGGACCGGGCCGCCGTCGGCCCAGGCCTCGGCGGGGGGCGCGTCGGCGGCGACCACGGGTACCGGCAGCGCGGTGGTGGGGGAGTCGGTGAGCACCACGTCCAGCTCGGCCAGTTCCACGGTGGTGGCGAGGCGTTCGGGGGAGAAGCCGGGGTTGAGCGGGACGGCGGCGCTGCCGAGCCGGTTGGCCGCGAGGTAGCCGGCGTAGGCGGCGAGGGAGCGGTTGGCCAGCACGCCGACGCGGCGCGGGCGGCGCCCGTCCAGCGCGGTGAGCAGCCGGCCCGCCGTCCGGGCCGCCTCGGCGGAGAGCTGGGCGTACGTGAGGTGCTCGTCGCCCAGTTCGAGGGCGGTCAGGCCGGGGTGGCGGGCGGCGGTGTCGGCGAACCTCTCGTAGAGGCCGGGCCGGTCGGCCATCAGGACCCCTCCTCGACGTACGCGTTGTAGTACACCGGCGTGCCGAGGAAGGACGAGGTGAACACCCCGCGCACCCGCGAGCCGGCCAGGGCCACGTGGAGGTAGGAGAACAGCGGGACCATCGGCACGTGGTCGCGCTGGAGGCGCTCGTCCAGGGCCGCCCAGGGGGCGGCGGACTCGTTGGCGGGCAGCCGTCCCAGGCGTGCGATCTCGGCGTTGACGCCGCGGTCGTCCAGGTACACGAAGTTGTCGTTGCCGCTCTCGCCGATGGTGCGGCCGTCGAACATGCCGAGGAGCGTGGACGCGCCCGGCCAGTCGGCGGCCATGCCCATCAGGTACAGGTCGTATTCGTGCCCCCGGGTCTTGAGGACCGCGTTGTGCGAGGGGCGGTCGATCTCGACGAGCTCGATCTCGAAGCCGGCCCGCTCCAGGCTCGTGGCGAGCACCTTCGCGGGGGCGGTGAAGTACTCGCCCTCCCGGCTGAGCAGCCGCAGCCGGGGCCGGGCGCCCCCGAGCAGCGCGGCGGCGGCCTCCGGGTCGCCGTGCTCGCCTCCCGGGTACGGGTCCGGGTAGTCGCGGTGCCCGATGGTCGCCGACGGCAGCAGGGTGTGCACCAGGACGCCCTGGTCGGCGCCCATGGTGTCGCGGAACCCGGCCTTGTCCACGGCGAGGGCGACCGCGCGGCGCACGTCCACGTCGGTGACCCGGGCGGTGTTGACCGCCAGGTACCAGACCAGCGGGGTGGGGTCGCGGCGCAGCCGGTCCGCGAGCGCGGGGTCGGCGATCAGTTCGGCCGCCACCGAGCTCGGGGCGTTGTTCTCGGCGACGGCCCGGGAGTCGTCGCCCGCGTCGGCCCGCACCCGCAGGTTCTGCTCGCCCGCCTCCAGGCCCATCTCGACCTCGACGCGGTCCGGGTGGTCGTGGCGCACCGGGTCGGTGGCCGCGTCCCAGTGCGGGTTGCGGACCAGGGCGAGCCGCTTGCCGGGGACGTGCTCCTCGATGCGGTACGGGCCGGTGGCGACGGGCGCGCGGTCGTAGTCGGCCCCGGTGTCGGCGTCGCGCGGGACGGGGGCGGTGACCGGCTGGGAGACGGCGAAGGGCAGGTCGGGGTGCGGTTCGCGGAAGCGCAGGACGAGGGTGTAGGGGTCGGGGACCTCCAGGCCGGGGACCTCGTGCGGGAAGCCGTGGGTGTCGCCGGCCGGGCCGGAGGGGGCCGGGGTGTCGCTGCCGCCGGCCCCTTCCGCGTACGGCCCCTCGTAACTCCCGTTCTCGCTCAGCCAGTTGCGCAGGTGCGTCGGGCCGTCGGAGATCTCCGGGGCGAAGCTGCGGGCGATCCCGTACGCGACGTCGGCGGCGGTGACCTCGCGCCCGTCCTCGTACCGCACCCCGCGCTTGAGCGTGAACTCCCAGGTGCGGCCGTCGCCGTCGACGTCGCGGCCCGGGGTCTCGGCGAGGTCGCCGACGAGCACCCGCCCGCCTCTGCCGTCCTCGCGGAACATCGTCAGGGTGCGGAAGAGCAGGTGCCCGATGGCCAGCGACTGGAGCGTGTAGCTGCGCTGCGGGTCCAGGTGGTCGTAGGCGGCGTCGCGCAGCACGTGCAGGGTGCCGCCCCGGCGGGCGCCGGGCTGCTCGGGGGCGGGGCCGCGCGAGGCGGCCGGGTCGAGGGCGACGGCGTCGCCCGGGGTCGGGGCGGTCATGCGGACACCTCCAGGGCGGGGCGGACGGCGGTCAGGAAGCGGCCGCCCGCGAAGAGCAGGGGCTGCTCGGCGTCGAGCGGGCTGAGGGCGCGGACCTCGCCGACGACGATCGAGTGGTCGCCCGCGGCGTGCACGTCGTGCACCGCGCAGTCGAACCAGGCGGACCCGTCGAGCAGGACGGGGTTGCCGGTGGCGGGCCCCGGTGCCCAGGCGTCGTCGGCGAACGCCGCGGCTCCGGCCGGGCGTGCGGGGTCGGCGAACCGGCGGGCGGCGTCCTGCTGCCCGGCGCTGAGCACGGTCACCGCGAACGTGCCGGTGCGCAGCAGGTGTTCGCGTATGCGGGCCCGCTCGCCGACGCAGACCAGGATCAGGCGGGGGTCGAGCGAGACGGTGGTGAACGAGTTCGCGGTCATGCCGAAGGGCCCGTCGTCCGTCCGGGTCGTCACCACGGTGACGCCGGTGGCGAAGCGCGCGGCGGCCCGGCGGAACAACTGGGCGTCGATCTCGCTCATGCCACCGACCGCTTCAGCTCGTCCAGGGAGTCCAGGCCCGCGAGCACCCGGTCGTGCGGGACGCCGAAGTCGATCAGGCAGGCCAGTTCGTCGACGCCGGCCTCGCGGGCCCGCTCGACGACGGCCCGCCCCTGCTCGACCGTGCCGAACAGGCCGCTGGAGTGGTAGTACGTGTCGAAGGAGCGCCGCACCAGGAAGTCGACGTCCGACTCGCGCAGCTTGTCGACGTCGAAGCCCTGCAGGATGCTGCTCGCCGAGCGGGCGATCAGCCGGAAGGAGCTCTTGAGGTACGCGGTGAACGGCTCGCGCACCAGCTCGCGGACCTCCTGCGGGTCCTCGCCCAGGAAGGTGTGCAGCATCAGCGCGACGTGCCCGGGGCGCCCGTCGTGGCCGGGGCGGTCGGCCAGTGCCTTGCGGTACAGGGCGATCTTCTCGGCGAGCTGGTCGAAGTCCTGCCCCAGCAGGTGGGTGAGCACGCCCGCGCCGGCCCGTCCGGCCGCCTCGAAGGTGGCCGGGCCGCCCGCGCTGGTGACCCAGACGGGCAGTTCGGCCTGGACCGGCGGCGGGAAGACCTTCACCTCGGCGGGCTTGCCCGCGCCGTCGGTGACGGCCAGCGGCTCGCCGCGCCACAGCGCGCGCACGGCGTCCAGGGTCTCGATGACGGCGTCCTTGCGGCCCGCGTACCCCTCGGGGCGCAGCGCGAAGTCGACCGCGTTCCAGCCGGAGGCCAGGGAGATCCCGGCGCGGCCTCCCGAGAGGTTGTCGACGACCGACCACTCCTCGGCGATGCGCACCGGGTGGTGGAGCGGGGCGACGATGCTCCCGGCGCGGATGGAGACGTGCTCGGTGACGGCGGCGACGGCGGCGGCGGTGACGGAGGGGTTGGGGTAGAGGCCGCCGAACTCGTGGAAGTGGCGCTCGGGCGTCCACACGGCGCTGAAGCCGTGCGCGTCCGCGAAGCGGGCGCCTTCCAGGAGCAGGTCGTAGCGGCCGCGCGGGCCGCCGGACGCGCCGTCGGCGAAGTAGAACAGGCTGAATTCCATGGGACTGCCTCGGGTTCGCGCGGTGGGGTCAGCGGACGCTGAGCGGGCGGAGGTCGGTCCAGACGGACTCGACGTGGGCCAGGCACTCGGCGCGGGTGCCGCGGTGGCCGGTCTCGGTCCAGCCCGCGGGCACCGGGGTGGCGACGGGCCAGACGGAGTACTGCTCCTCGGCGTTGACGACGACGGTGTGCACGGCCTGGAACTCCTGCTCGGACATGGTGCGTGGGGCCTTTCGGGTGGAAGGTTCGTGAAGTGCGTTGGGGGCGGCGGGAGTTACTCGGCAGCCTGGGCCGCGGTCTTGTCCGCCGCCGGGTCCGCGGCCGGGTCCTCGATCGGGTCGGGGAGCTTGTGCTTGATGCGCACCAGCGAGGACAGCGAGAGCGGGATCAGCGCGAAGCAGAAGCCGAGGGTGGTGATCAGGACGGCGCCGCGCAGGCCGGCGGCCGAGCCGAGGAAGCCGCCCGCGAGGGCGCCGAGCGGGGCGATGCCCATGGCGACGAAGCGGTTGGTGGCGGCGACCCGGCCCTGGAGGCTGTCGGGGGTGACGGACTGACGGATCGTCAGCATCGTGACGTTGTTGGCCACGCCGAAGGAGGAGAAGAGGAAGTTGATGACCATCAGCGAGCCGACCGAGAGCCAGCCGCCGCCGTGCACCGCCGCGATCAGCGGCATCACCAGGTTGGCGACGCAGGCGGTGACGATGATGGTGCGTCCGTAGCCGAAGCGCTTGGGCAGCTTGCCCGCGAACATCGCGCCGATCAGGAAGCCGGGCCCCATCGCGGCCATCACCAGGCCGATCTCACCGGCCGAGAGGCCGAGCGTGTGCGGCATGTACTGCACGAACACGACCTCGAACGCGGTGAAGGACAGGTTGAAGACCGACGCCATGATCGTCATGGTGCGCAGCTGCTCGTTGCGGAAGACCAGCACCAGGCCGTCCTTGACCTGCTTGAGCGTCCCGCCCGCACCGGTCGCCCCGGACGGCTCGACGTGCTCGCGGTGGCGGATCAGCCAGATGTTGACCACCGAGACCAGGTACGAGACGGAGGCCGCGAGCACCGCGACGGGCGCGGTCAGCCACTGCACCAGCACACCGCCGAGCGCGGGCCCGCCGATCGTGGCCGCCGACTGGCTGCTGCCCAGCGCCGAGTTGCCCGCCGCCAGGTCCTCCCGCTCCACCAGGCGCGGCAGGTAGGCCTGCGCGGCCACGTCGAACAGCACGGTGCAGCAGCCCGCCAGGAACCCCAGCAGGTACAGCCAGCTGATGCCCAGCTCGTGCATCCAGTACAGCACCGGCACCGCACCGAGCAGCAGCGCCCGGCCCAGGTCGGCGGCGGCCATCAGGTTGCGCCGGTACATCCGGTCCACCAGCACCCCGGCGAACAGCGACACCAGCAGGTACGGCAGGCGGATGAACGACGACAGCAGGCCGACCTGCTCCGAGCTGGCGGCCAGCGCCAGGACCGCGGTCAGCGGCAGCGCGAAGTCGCTGATCTGCGCGGCGAACTGGGACGCGGTCTGGCCCAGCCACAGCTTGGTGAAGTCGGCGTTGCGCCACACGCTGGGGCGTGGCGCCGGGCTGCCGTCCGCCGGCGTCTCGGTGGTGGCAGTGGACATGAGGGGGCTCCTGGGTGGGGTCGGGGTCGGGGGGGGGCGGCGGGCGGAGGGGGCCCCGCCCGGCGGGGGGCGGGGGGGGGGGGGGCGACACAGGGCGGGGTGCAGAGGGGGGGCCCCCCGCCCCGGCCACCCCACGCGCCGC
>NZ_JBEOYE010000104.1:0-29700 GCF_040296945.1 Streptomyces sp. NPDC001941
GCCGCCCGGGTGGGGCGGCGCGCACCGCGCGGGTCCTGGTTCGTGTCCCGGGCCGTGTCTTCAGGGTCCCTACGCCGCGTGCAGGGCGAGGGTGGGGGAGAGCCTGGCGGCCCGTACGGCGGGGTAGAGCCCGGCGACGCTGCCGATGGCGAGGGTGGCGGCGAAGCCGCCGGCGACGGCCCAGAGGGGGACGACCCAGGGCAGGCCGCCCGCGGTGGCGTAGGCGCCGGTGGCGGCGGCGCCGAGGGCGACTCCGGCGAGGCCGCCGAGGCCGGAGAGCATCAGGGACTCGGTGACGAACTGGATCCTGATCTGGCCGCGGGTGGCGCCGAGGGAGCGGCGCAGGCCGATCTCGTGGCGGCGCTCGAGGACCGAGATGATCATGGTGTTGGCCACGCCGACCCCGCCGACCAGCAGGGCGATCCCGCCGAGTCCGAGGAGCAGGGTGGAGAAGGCGCCTTCGGTCGCGGCCTTGGCCTTGAGGGCCGAGGAGGGGTCGCCGACCTCCACGTTCTGCGGGTTCTCGGGGTCGATGGTGGCGGCCAGGAGCTTCTGGACGTCGTGGACGGCCGCGTCGGTGGAGCGTTCGTACACGGCCGTGGGGTGGCCGTCGAAGCCGAGCAGCCGCTGGGCGGCGGGCCAGCCGACGAGGGCGGCGCGCTCGATCTCGGGGGCGAGGGGGAGCGGGGCGAGGACGCCGATGACGGTGAAGTAGCGGTCGCCGATCCACACCTGCTGTCCGGGCGCGGTGATGCCGAGGCGCTGGGCGGCGACGTGGCCGAGGACGACGGAGGGGTAGCGGGAGTTGGCGGCGTTGAGCCAGGCGCCGCGGGCGACGCTGCCGCGCAGCACGTCGAGCAGGCCCTCGTCGGCGGCCTTGACGCCGATGCCGCCGGTCTCGTCGGCGGGGATCTTCTCGGTGCGCCGGACCGACTGCTTGAGGTCGCCGGTCGCGCCGACCTCCTCGACGCCCTTGATGCGGCCGACCATGCCGGGCGCGGTCTTGGGCAGTTTGACGTCCTGGCCGCTGAACATCCCCTGGCCGGGCTTGGCGACCAGCATGTTGGTGCCGAGCGCGTCGAGCTGGCGCATGAGCTTGGCCTGGCTGGAGGCGCTGATGCCGACCACGGCGATCATGGTGGCGATGCCGATGGCGATGCCGAGCGCGGACAGGACGACGCGGACGGGGCGGCTGCGCAGTCCCGCGGAGCCGACGTGCAGGACGTCGCGGGGTCCGAGCCGGGCGGCCTTGAGGTCCTTGTGGGAGGCGGTGGGGGCCGCGGGGGTGTCGGGGGCCGTGGGGGCCGCAGGGGTGGCGGGGGCGGTCACGGTGCGGCCTCCCCGCGCCGGGTGTCGGCGACGACCCGGCCGTCCTTGATCCTCACCTGGCGCGGCAGGCGGGCGGCGATCTCGGTGTCGTGGGTGATGACGGCGATGGTGGCGCCCTCCGCGTTGAGGTCGTGCAGCAGTTCCATGACGGCTTCGCCGGAGGAGGAGTCGAGGGCGCCGGTGGGCTCGTCGGCGAGGAGGAGCGAGGGCTCACCGACGACGGCGCGGGCGATGGCGACGCGCTGCTTCTGGCCGCCGGAGAGCTCGTGCGGGCGGTGGCGCATCCGGTCGGCGAGGCCGACGCGGCCGAGCGCGTCGGCGGCCAGGGCGCGGCGCCGGGCCCGGGGGAGCCCGGAGTAGAGCAGTCCTTCGGCGACGTTGTCCTGGGCGCTGACGCCGGGGACGAGGTGGAACGCCTGGAAGACGAAGCCGATGTGACGGGCCCTCAGGGCGGACAGGCGGCGGTCGGTGAGGCGGGCGACGTCGTGCCCGGCGATGCTGACGCTGCCGGTGGTGGGGCGGTCGAGGGTGCCCACGACGTGCAGCAGGGTGGACTTGCCGGAGCCGGACGGGCCGACGATGGCGAGGAGTTCGCCGCGTCCCACGGCGAGGTCGACCCCGTCGAGGGCCCGGACCCCGCCCGCGTACTCCTTGGTGACACCGGTGAGCCGGACGACCTCCTCGGACCGTCCGAGCGTGCCGTCCACCGCGGTCGCCTCGGACCGTACGGCCTCTCCGCGCCCCGCGGTCGCCTCGGCCCGGGGGACGGGCGCGGTCGCCTCGTCGGCGGGGTGCGTGGTCATGCGGACGGCACCCCGACCTTCGTGCCCTCGCGCAGTCCGTCGCCGGTGACCTCGACCCGGCCCTGTCCGAACATGCCGAGTTCCACCCGTACGTCGCGGGCCTTGCCGTTCTCGACGACCTGGACGCCGTAGCCGCCGCCGGGCAGCGCGAGCAGGGCGTTGACCGGCACGGACAGGACGTTCTCGCGGGTCTGTCCGGTGAGTTCGACGCCGACCGGGGCCTGGTCGACGCCCTTGACGCGGCCGGGGTCGTCGAAGGACACGGTGATCTCGATCTTGGGGGTCTTGTCCTGCTGGTCGTCGCCCGCGGCGGCGGTCCTGCCGACGGAGGAGACCTTGCCGGGCGCGCTGGTGCCGTCCGGGAGCTGGACGGTGACCTTGGTGCCGGTCTTGGCCAACTGGCTCTCGGAGACCGGGAGTTTGAAGCGGACGACGCGTTCGGAGCCGGTCACGGTGAGGACCGGCTTGCCGGGGGCGACGGGGTCGCCGACGGCCGCGCCCGCCTCCTTGACCCGTACCGCGCTGCCCGCGAAGGCGATCTGGTCGGGCCCGGTCCGTCCGGTCCGCTCCAGGTCGTGCTCCTTCTGCCAGCGCTTCACGGCGGCCTCGGTGCCCGCGGTGTACTCGTCGTCGACGGTGAAGCCGGTGTAGCCGAGCGCGGCGAGGTTCTCCTCCAGCTGGCGCACGTCCTTGCCCTTGTCGCCCTTCTTCAGGGTGCGGTACATGGGCTCGGAGCCGTACATCAGGCGGACGGCCTTGCCGTCGGTCTCGTAGAGCCGTCCGTCGCGCTTGACGGTGGAGCCGCCGGGGGCGATCCAGGTCAGGGTGCCCGCGCCGCCCGCGTTGAGCTTGCGCTCGCCGAGGAAACCCAGGGTGCCGTCCTGGCGGGAGCTGCTGCTGAGGTCGCCGCGGGTGACGGGCGCGGTCGCGGACGGGAGTCCGCCGTCCTGCTCGGCCCGCTGCTCCTCGGGCGTGGCCAGGGCGGTGACGGCGGCGCCGCCGCCTGCGACGAGGACGAGGGCGGTGAGTGCGAGGACCATCCTGCGCCGGGTCATCGGTTGGTGTCCCCGCACGCCTTGTTCGCCTTGTCGAACTTGGCCTTCTCGGCGCCCTCGGGCACCCGCTGGGCGGAGCTCATGCCGCCGCCCTCGAACTTCGGGTCGGGCATGTTGAAGCCGTTCTTGCGCATGCACTGCGCGTACTTGAGCATCTTGTCCTTGTCCGCCTGGGTGGGCCCCTGGGCAGCGCCGGCGCCGCCGGTCTTCTCCGCGCAGCTCTTGAGGGCCTTCTCCATCTGCTCCTTGGACAGGCTGCCGCTGTCGATGGACATGCCCCGCTCGTCCTCGCCGGGCTTGGGCTCGGGCACCTTCAGGCCCTGGTCGCGCAGGCACTTGCGGCGCTCGAAGGCCTGGTCGGACTTCTTGCCCGCGTCGTTGGCCGTGTCGTCGCCCTTCGCGCCGCCGTCCTGGCCGCAGCCGGTGGTGAGCAGGGCGAGCGCGCCCAGGGCGATCGCGGACACGGTCCTGAGGTGGCGCTGTGTGGTGGTCATGGCGGGAGCGTGCCGGGGGGCGGTGTTTCGTTTCCCTCAGCGGATGGGTTTACAGAGACGAAAGGTCCCTTTCGGTAGAGATGGGGACCATGCGCGTACTGGTGGTGGAGGACGAGGAGTTCCTCGCGGAGATGATCGCCGAGGGGCTGCGCCGCGACGCGCTGGCCGTCGACGTGGCGGTGGACGGCCTTGAGGCGCTGCGCAAGCTGCAGTTCGGGGCGTACGACGTGATGGTCCTGGACCGCGACCTGCCGGGCCTGCACGGCGACGACGTGTGCCGCCGGGTGGTGGCGCAGGGCCTGCTGACCCGGGTGCTGATGCTGACGGCGGCGGGCACGGTGCGGGACCGGGTGGCGGGCCTCGGCATGGGCGCCGACGACTACCTGGCCAAGCCGTTCGCGTACGACGAGCTGCTCGCCCGGGTCCTGGCGCTGGGCCGGCGCGCGCAGCCCGCGCTGCCGCCGGTCCTGCGGGGCGCCGGGATCGTCCTGGACACCGCGCGCCGCCAGGCCAGCAGGGACGGCCGGCACCTCCAGCTGTCGCGCAAGGAGTTCGCGGTCCTGGAGGCGCTGCTGCGGGCGCGCGGCGCGGTGGTCAGCGGCGAGGACCTGATCGAGCAGGTCTGGGAGGAGAACACCAGCTACCGCACGAACGCGGTGCGGGTCGCGCTGAGCAAGCTGCGCGCCAAGCTGGGCGAGCCCGCGGCGGTGGAGACGGTGCCGGGCGCGGGCTACCGGATCGCCTCGTGAGGTCGGAGCGGGCCCGCCTCACGGCCCTGTACGGCGGGCTGCTGGTGCTGGCGGGGGCGCTGCTCACGGCGGTGGTGTACCTGCTGGTGCGCCAGGGCCTGTACGCGTCGATCAGTACGGCGGTACGGGGCGCGGTGCCGGCCCGGCGGATGGACGCGGACACCTGGGAGCAGCTGCGCACACCGGCGCCGACGCCGTCGGAGTTCACCCGGGCGCAGGTGATCGACGGCGCGGTCAGCGGTGCGGCGGAGAGCGCCGCGCTGAGCCGGCTGCTCACGGTGTCGCTGCTGGTCCTGTGCCTGTACGCGATGGTGTCGGTGGCGCTGGCCTGGTGGCTGTCGGGCCGGGTGCTGCGCCCGGTCGCGGTGATCACGGAGACCGCGCGGCGCCTGTCGGGGGAGAACCTGCACGAGCGGATCGCGCTGGCCGGGCCGCCCGGGGAGCTGAAGCGGCTCGCGGACACCTTCGACGGGATGCTGGACCGCATGGAGCAGCTGGTGACGGCGCAGCAGCGGTTCGCGGCGAACGCGGCGCACGAGCTGCGCACCCCGGTGGCGGTGCAGCGGGCGGCGGCGGAGATCGGCCTCGCGGGCGGGCCGGACCCGGCGAAGGTGGCGCGGATCAGGGAGAAGCTGGTCGCGGTGGCGGACGACAGCGAGCGGATCATCGACGGGCTGCTGCTGCTCGCGGCGTCCGACGAGGGGCTGCGCGCCGCGGAGCCGGTGGCGGTGGACGAGGTGGCGCGGCTGACCGCGCACGGCCTGTCCGCGGAGGCGGCGCGCCGTGGGGTGGCGCTGTCGGTGGCGGCGGAGCCGCTGACGGTGCGGGGGGACGCGGTGCTGCTGGACCGGCTGGTGCACAACCTGGTGGTCAACGGGATCCGGCACAACGTGCCCGGCGGCCGGGTGGCGCTGCGGGTGGGGCCGCTGGGCGTGGAGGTGGTGAACACCGGCCCGGTGGTGCCCGAGGAGCAGGTGCCGCTGCTGTTCGAGCCGTTCAGGCGGCTCCGGGAGCGGCGCGGGGGCGGCCCGGGGGAGGGCGCGGGCCTGGGCCTGTCGATCGTGGCGTCGATCGCCCGGGCGCACGGCGCGGTGGTGGCCGCCGCACCGAACCCGGGTGGCGGGCTGACGGTGCGGGTGCGCTTCCCGGGGGCGTGAGGGGCGCCCGTACGTCCCCGGGCGCGCGGGATGCGCACCGGGGGGTTCCGTACGAGCCCGGGCGCCCGGGATGCGCACCGGGTTCCGTACGCTCCCGGGTTCCGTACGGCCCCCGGGTGCCGGAGCGCCGGACCGGGGTCCGGTCCGTACGCCCCCGGCGCCGCGCGGGGGCTCAGTGCCGGAAGAAGATCCGGTCGCCGTACTCGGTCATCACGCGGCCGTTCCACTCGTGCCCGCCGTCGACGTTGCCCGAGCGCAGCAGCGGAGGCTCGATGCCCCGGGCGACCAGGGACTCGGCGGCGGCGGCCATGGTGGCCTGCATCAGGGCGCTGGTGACGACGGTGGAGGCGGGCGCGAAGGGCGCCTCGATGCCGTCGTGGGTGAGCTCGGCGTCACCGACGGCGATCTTGGAGTCCAGGACGACGTCGCAGTGGTCCTTGAGGAAGGTGCCCGACACGTGCCGGGACTTGGTCTCCTCGGCGTACGCCACCGAGGTCACCCCGATCACCTTCAGGCCCAGGGCGCGCGCGTTCATCGCCATCTCGACCGGCAGCGCGTTGCGCCCGGACAGCGAGATGATCACCAGGACGTCGCCGGGCTTGGCGGGCGAGGAGTCGAGGACCGCCCCGGCCAGGCCGTCCACCCGCTCCAGGGCGGAGCCCAGGGTGGCGGGCATCACGTCGACGCCGACGACGCCGGGGACGGCGAGCAGGTTCATCAGGGCGAGGCCGCCGGCCCGGTAGACGACGTCCTGGGCGGCGAGCGAGGAGTGGCCCGCCCCGAACGCGAACAGCCGCCCGCCGGCCGCGACGGTGTCGGCGATCGCGGAGCCCGCGGCGGCGATGGCGCCCGACTCCTCGTCGCGGACCCGCTGCAGCAGGCCGATCGCCGCGTCGAAGAACCGACCGGCCAGTTCGCTCTCGCCCATGCCCGAACCCCTTCTCGCCTTCTGGCCGCGCCGTCCTTCGAGCCCGGCCACCGTGGCGCGGATCACGTGGGCGGTCTGTGCGGTCTGGACCTTTCCTCGCGCCGTGCGTGCTGTCAAGGCGGCGTCCTGACGGGGTTCTCCCCGGCGCGGCACGGTTGTCGGCGCCATGCGTCAGAATTGGTGGCAGGGCCACCGCACGATTCTTTTCATGTCACGCATCGAGGGGCACGAATGTCCGGACTGATCGACACCACGGAGATGTATCTCCGCACCATCCTCGAGCTCGAAGAGGAAGGCGTGGTCCCCATGCGCGCCCGGATCGCGGAGCGCCTGGACCAGAGCGGCCCGACGGTCAGCCAGACCGTGGCCCGCATGGAGCGCGACGGCCTGGTGCAGGTCGCGGGCGACCGGCACCTGGAGCTCACCGACGAGGGCCGCCGGCTGGCGACGCGCGTGATGCGCAAGCACCGCCTGGCCGAGTGCCTGCTGGTCGACGTGATCGGCCTGGAGTGGGAGCAGGTGCACGCGGAGGCCTGCCGCTGGGAGCACGTGATGAGCGAGGCCGTGGAGCGCCGCGTCCTGGAGCTGCTGCGCCACCCGACGGAGTCGCCGTACGGCAATCCGATCCCGGGCCTGGAGGAGCTGGGCGAGAAGGCCGAGGCCGACCCGTTCCTGGACGACTCGATGGTCTCGCTGGCGGACCTGGACGCGGGCGCGGACGGCAAGACGGTCGTGGTGCGCCGGATCGGCGAGCCGATCCAGACGGACGCCCAGCTGATGTACACGCTGCGCCGCGCGGGCGTGCAGCCCGGCTCGGTGGTGAGCGTCACGGAGTCGCCGGGCGGCGTCCTGGTGGGCAGCGGCGGCGAGGCGGCCGAGCTGGAGGCGGAGATCGCCTCGCACGTGTTCGTCGCCAAGCGCTGACCGGCCGGACGGCCTCCCGGGCGGGCCCGGGTCCTCCGCACCGCGTTTCCGCCGTGTTCCTTCCCGTCACATCCCGTCGCATCCGGTCGGAAGGGCAGCGCCCGTGCGCCTGGCGTGCCAGTCTTGGCGAAGGCATATGACCTCGGCCGGGAGGGGGCGGGGCGGATGCGCCCGCGCGGACACCAGGAGGGCCCCGGCGCCCTGCGGCGCCGGGGCCTGTCCTCCCCTGTTCCGACCCGGAGCCCCGAGCTCCCAGGGTCGTCCCCTTCGGACCGTTTTCCCCGAGCGGTCCGCCTCCCGCTGAAGATCTCCCCTCGGCAGCGCGCGCCAATCCTTGAGCGCGGTCACTCGAACGAGGGGTGTTGCGGGCGTGACCCCTGTTTTCGAATACGGGTTCGATAGTCTGGCGGAACGGTGATCCGGCCGGGCGCGTCCCGACCGGCTGCGGAGGACCGGGACCACAAGGGGGTGCCAGGACCATGCGACGTACCGACGTGACCGGAGCCGACGGCGTACGGCTCGCCGCCTGGGAGTTCGCCGATCCGCCCAAGGGCGGCGAGGCGCCCGCCGCCCCGGGGGTCTTACTGCTGCACGGCCTGATGGGCCGCGCCTCCCACTGGGCCGCCACCGCCCGCTGGCTCGCCGAGCGCCACCGGGCCGTCGCCCTGGACCAGCGGGGCCACGGGCGCAGCGACAAGCCCGCCGACGGCCCCTACACCCGCGAGGCGTACGTGGCGGACGCGGAGGCCGCCGTGGAGGGCCTGGGCCTGGGCCCCGCCGTGCTGATCGGCCACTCGATGGGGGCGCTCACCGCCTGGCAGCTCGCGGCCCGCCGCCCCGACCTGGTGCGCGCCCTGGTGGTGTGCGACATGCGGGCCTCGGCGCTGGGGGCCGCCTCCCAGCGCGAGTGGGAGGACTGGTTCCGCACCTGGCCGGTCCCGTTCGCCACGCTCGCCGACGTGCGCCGCTGGTTCGGCGAGGACGACCCCTGGGTGGAGCGGCCGAGCCCGGCGCGCGGGGAGTTCTTCGCCGAGGTGATGGCCGAGCGGGCGGACGGCTGGCGCCCGGTGTTCTCCCGCCGCCAGATGCTCACCGCCCGCGAGACCTGGGTGCACGACGCGCACTGGGACACCCTGGGCCAGGTGCGCTGCCCCACCCTGGTGGTGCGCGGCCTGGACGGCGAGCTGGGCCGCGCGGAGGCGCAGGAGATGGTCAGGGTGCTGCCGCGCGGGCGGTACGCGGAGGTGCCGGACGCCGGGCACCTGGTGCACTACGACCAGCCGGAGGGCTGGCGCCGGGTGGTCCAGCCGTTCCTGGAGGAGTGCGCGGGACGCGAGGCGGGAGCCGCCCGCGGACACCGGACGCCCCCCGCCTGACCACCGGCCCGGGAAGGCGCGGCCTACCCCTTGCTCACCGCCGACAGGATCTCCGGCAGCCGCCGCGCCAGCTGCGGGGCCGCCGCCTTCAGGCCGCCCCAGGTGACCAGCGCGCCGTAGGCCGCGCCCAGCGGCAGCAGCAGCCACAGCAGGGACCGCGCGCCGGTCACGTGCAGCGCGATCGTCAGGGCGATCACCGGGGCGCACAGCACCGCCGCCGACACCATGCCGCCGAAGATGGAGATCCAGGCGAGCCCCGCCTGCCCCGGCGCCACGTTCTTGTACGTGCTGTCCTGCGGGATGGAGTACGGGAAGCGGGCCGAGGCCACCGCGCCCGTCGCCAGCATCGCCCCGAGCAGCGCGAACGACAGTCCGAGCGCCTCCGGCAGCGCCCCCCAGCGGCCCAGCACGGCCGCCGTCAGGACCGTCACCAGCGCCGCGTACGGCAGGGTGACCAGGGCCAGCGCGAGGGCCCGGGCGCGCAGCTCCAGATAGGCGTCCCGGGTGCCGGAGATGGTCTGGGCGACCATCCAGAACGCCGAGGTGTCCTGCCCGAACTGGTTGTACATCTGGATGCCGAGCATGCCCGCCGCGAAGCACGCGAAGTAGATCGAGCCGGTGCCCTGCAGCGCGTTGAACAGCGGCACGATCAGGCCGATCGCCAGCGAGGTCACCCACGCCGCCTTGGTCTTGGGGTCGCGCCACACGTACCGCAGGCTGCGCAGCATCACCGTGCCGGTGCGCCCCTCGGGCAGCCAGCGGTGCCCGCCGCCCGCGCCGCCGCGGGCCTTGTCCTTCCCGGGGGCGGCGGCCTGCAGCGTCGAGCCGTCGGGGGCCGTCATCAGGCGCACCAGGCTGCGCTGCCACGCGTACAGCAGCAGCGCCAACGCGAGCGCCGAGAGCAGGAGTTGGAGGACCGCGGTCCCGTACGCCCCGCGTCCCGCCGAGTCGATCGCGCCGACCGCGGAGGCCGGCGGCAGCCAGCGCACCACGTCCCCGGCCGGCTCCAGCGCGGACAGCCCGCCCGCCCGGCCCAGCCGCTGCGCACCGAAGTTGACGAACTGCACGCCCACCGCGATCAGCAGCCCGCTGAGCACCGCCAGGTCGCGGCCCCGGCGCGAGGTCAGCAGCCGGGTGTTGGCCGCCGCGACCGCCCGGGCCAGCGCCACGCAGACCAGCACCACCAGCGGCACGGCGACGACGGCCACCGCCACCGCCGCCGCGCCCCGCGCGAGGGCGATGCCCGAACCGAGCGCCAGGCACAGCGTGAACAGCGGCCCGATGCCCACCAGGGACGCCACCAGCAGCGCCCGCACCAGCGGCCCGGGCCGCAGCGGCAGCATCACCAGCCGGGTCGGGTCCAGGGTCTCGTCGCCGCTGGGGAAGAACAGCGGCATCACCGCCCAGCCCAGCGCGAGCACCGCGGTCAGCAGCACGCACAGGGTGCCCGCGTCGGCGTTGCCGCGCAGCAGCACCAGGCCGAGCAGCTGCCCGGCGGCGACCAGCAGGGTGAGCACCACGGAGGTCACGTACGCGGCGGTGCGCCCGGCCGACTGGCGCAGCCCGTTGCGCAGCAGGGACAGCTTCAGCCGTACGAAGACGGAGGTCAGGCTCATCGCCGGTCCCCGCCCGGGCCGCCCAGCCAGTCCAGCGACTGCCCCTGGTCGCGCCCGTGCGCGCCGACCAGTTCGAGGAACGCGGCCTGGAGCGACGGCGCCTCGCCGCGCACCTCGGCGAGCGGGCCCTGGGCGCGGATGCGGCCCGCCGCCATCACGGCGACCCAGTCGCACAGCGACTCGACCAGCTCCATCACGTGGCTGGAGAAGACGACGGTGGCGCCGGAGCGGGTGTAGCGCTCCAGGACGCCCCGGATGGTCTGCGCGGAGACCGGGTCGACGCCCTCGAACGGCTCGTCGAGGAAGAGGACTTCGGGGTTGTGCAGCAGCGCGGCGGCCAGCCCGATCTTCTTGCGCATGCCGGTCGAGTAGTCGACCACCAGCTTGTGCTGGGAGCCGGCCAGGTCCAGCACGTCGAGCAGCTGGGTGGCCCGCTTGTCGACCTCGTCGCCGGGCAGCCCCCGCAGCCGCCCGGTGTACGCGAGGAGTTCGCGGCCGGAGAGCCGCTCGAACAGCCGCAGCCCCTCGGGCAGCACGCCGATGCGGGCCTTCACCCCGACCGGGTCGCGCCAGACGTCGTGCCCGGCGACCTCGACGGTGCCCTGGTCGGGCCGCAGCAGGCCGGTGACCATGGACAGCGTGGTGGTCTTGCCCGCGCCGTTGGGCCCGACCAGGCCGATGAACCGCCCGGCGGGCAGCGTCAGATCGACCCCGCCGACCGCGATCTGCTGCCCGAACCTCTTCCACAGCCCCTGGACGCGCACGGCGGGCGGCGTCGTCCCCGACACTCCGCCCGCCACGTCAACTGCCTGCTCCGGCATGCTTCCTCGTGCCCCCTTCGGCGATCGCCTCTGCGCACGTCCGCCTCGTCGCGGTCGCACGGGTCGGCACCACCTTACGGAGGACCGGGGCTACCTCCCCCGAGCCGCCGCCGCCTCGCGCCCGCACGCGTAGGCCAGCGGGCTGATCAGCTCCTCCACGTCGGGCAGCCAGCGGTTGGCGGGGGTGGGGCGGCGGGCCCACTGCACCGCGCCGTGCCCGCCGATCCGGGTGGGCGGGGCGGCCAGGTAGTCGCCCTCGCCGCGGGCGATCAGGTCGATGGCGGACGGGGACCAGCCGAGCTTGCGCACCAGGTCGGCGACCTTGGCGGCGCCGCCGGGCAGTACGAAGAACAGCATGCGGCGGTCGGGGGTGCAGGTCACCGGGCCGAGCGTGAGCTCCATCCGCTCCATGCGGGCCAGCGCCAGGAAGCCGGCCGACTCCGGCACGTCCAGCGCGTCGAAGGTGCGGCCGGTGGGCAGCAGGATCGAGGCGCCCGGCTGCTTGGACCACAGGCGGCGCGCGACGACGGCGCTGCCCGTGGCCTGGGTCGCCCAGTCGGGCTTCGCCGCGTGCGCCCCCGGCGCAGGGCAGTCGGCGGTGCCGCAGGAGCAGCGCTCGCGCCCCTCGTCGGCCTCCAGCCAGGTCCCGGGGAACACGTCCCAGTGCCGCTCTTCCGCGTACCGCACGGCGCTGTCCAGCAGCTGCTCGCCGCGCTGCTTGGGGATGGGTGCGGTCTCCGTGACTCCGATGGTCTCTTCCACGAAGAACTCAACTCCCGCCACCACCTCGGGTTACGGGCGCAGGCGGGGGCGGCGTGGCGCATCGATCCTGCATCCGGGGCGCACGGGTGCACGGGTGGGGGCGCGCGAGGGGACGGGGAGCGGCGGGCGGGTAACCACATGCGGGGGCGCCGGTGCGGTCGTCTCCCGCGATAGCGCGGCATTGCGGCGGATCCAGGCGAATTCCAGTAAATGACTGGAATGCCATGGTTCGCACGCATTGCCACCTCTTCTTCTGCATTCTCCGCATAGCCGCCGGGCAGTGATCACGCATATGACCGCGGACCGGCCTCAGGGGGTAGTCATGGCAGCCAGGCCTCTCGTCGCGCGCCAGCCGAACGAACGCTTGCAGGCGCTCATCCAGGAAGCCGGGTGCTCCAACGCCGGCCTCGCCCGACGCGTGAACATGGTCGGCGCGGAACGCGGGCTCGACCTGCGGTACGACAAGACGTCGGTGGCGCGCTGGCTGCGCGGGCAGCAGCCGCGCGGCCGGGCGCCGGGCATCATCGCCGAGGCGCTGGGCCGCAAGCTGGGCCGCACGGTCACGATCGACGAGATCGGGATGGCCAACGGCAAGAACCTGGCGTCCGGGGTGGGCCTGCAGTTCTCGCCGACGGTGCTCGGCGCGATCGAGCAGGTCTGCGAGCTGTGGCGCTCGGACGTGGGCCGCCGCGACTTCCTCTCCGGCTCCACGGTGGCCGCCTCCGCGCTGGTGGAGCCCAGCAGGGACTGGCTGATCACGGGCGCGGACGCGCAGGTGGCGCGGTCGGCCGGGGCGCGCGTGGGTGTCTCGGACGTGGAGGCGGTACGGGCGATGACGCAGGCGCTCACCGAGCTGGACCACCGCTTCGGTAGCGGGCACGTGCGGCCGGTGGTGGTGCACTACCTCAACAGCGTGGTCTCCGGGCTGCTTTCGGGCTCGTACCGGGAGAGCACCGGGCGGCAGCTGTTCGCGGCCGTGGCCCGGCTGACCGAGCTGGCGGGCTACATGGCGGTGGACACCGGCCAGCCGGGCCTGGCCCAGCGCTACTACATCCAGGCGCTGCGCCTGGCGCAGGCGGCGGGCGACCGCGGCTACGGCGGGTACGTACTGGCCGCGTCCATGAGCCACTTGGCGGCGCAGCTGGGCAACCCGCGCGAGATCGCGCAGCTGGCCAGGGCCGCCCAGGAGGGCGCGCGCGGCCAGGTGACGCCGCGCGTGGAGGCGATGTTCTTCGCCGCGGAGGCGCGCGGGCACGCGCTGCTGGGCGACGCCCGCACCTGCCAGGTGGTGGCCGGGCGGGCGATCGGCGCGATGGACCGCGCGGAGTCGGCGGCGGCCGACGACCCGGCCTGGATCGGGCACTTCGACGCGGCCTACCTCTCCGACGAACTGGCGCACTGCCACCGGGACCTGGGCCAGGCCGAGGCGGCGGCGCGGGCGGCCAGGGAGTCGCTGGAGGGCCACCCCGAGACGCGGGCGCGGCGCCGGGCGATCGACCTGATCCTGCTGGCGACGGCGCAGGTGCAGCAGCGCGAGGTGGAGCAGGCGTGCGCGACGGGCACCCGCGCGGTCGAACTCCTGGGCACGCTGCGGTCGTCGAGGGGCGCGGAGTACCTGGAGGACCTCCAGGCGCGCCTGGAGCCGTACGCGGACGAGCCGTCGGTACGGGAGTTCGGGGCCCGGCTGGAACTCCAGGCGGCCTGACGGGGTGGACCGGGGTGCCCGCGCGTGCGTGCTCCCGCACGGAGCGTCGCCGTGTGTCGCACGGCTGTTACGGGTCTCACACGTGTGTGCGCGCTGCCGGAGTGAGCCGGTAGCGTGAGCCGACGATTCCGTAGGTACACACGTGGGAGTTCCCGGTGACGCAGAGCGGACAGGGGCAGGAGCCGCCGCACGAAGGTGTGGTGCTGCCCGCAGACGGCAGCGGGCCCTGGCCGCAGCAGGCGGGCCGGACCGCACCCCCGGCGGGCCAGGACTGGGGCGGGCCCTGGGGGCCCGGACAGCACCAGGGCGGGCAGCACCAGGGCGGCGGGCAGCCGCTGCCCCCGCAGTCGCCCGCGCCCGCCGAGGAGGACGCGACCCAGTTCATACCCCCGGTCGGGGCCGGGCCGCTGCCGCCCGAGAGCCCGGCCGAGTCGACGACGTACCTGGGCACCGGCCCGCTGGTCCCGCCGTCCCAGGCGCACCAGCCGCCGCAGCAGGGGTACGGGTACCCGCCCCAGGCCGCTCCCGGCCACCCGGGCCGCCCCGACGAGCAGGCCACCCAGTACCTGCCGCCGGTCCCGGCGCAGGAGGGCGACCGCCGGCCCCCGGCCGAGTTCGACAGCCTCTTCCGCAGCGACGCCACCCAGCAGATGCCGCCGGTCCGGGACCAGGGTCCGGCGCAGCCGCAGTACCAGCAGCCGCCGCAGGGCGGCTACGGCTACCCGCAGCCGCAGTCCCCGCAGCGGCCCGCCTACGGCTACCCGCACCCGCAGTCCGGGCCGCCCCAGCAGCCGCACCAGCAGGGCCAGTTCGGCCAGGGCGGCTACGGCCACCCGCCGCAGCAGCCCGGCGGCCCCCAGCCGGCGCAGGGCGGCTACGACCCGTACGAGCCCGAGCCGGAGCGGCGCCGCCGCTCCCCGGCCGTGGTGATCGCCGCCGTCGTGGTGGGCTGCGCGGTGGTGGGCCTGGGCGCGGGCGCCCTGCTGAGCGGCGGCGACGACTCCGACAAGGGCAAGGACACCGGGCAGCCGGTGGCCAACAGCTCCGCCGCGCCCTCGGGCGGCGACAAGACGGGCGAGCAGCCCAAGGCGGACGACCCGGTCAAGAAGCAGGCCCAGGAGCTGGACAAGCTCCTCGCGGACAGCAACAACAGCCGCGCGGCCGTGATCCGCTCCGTGGACAGCATCAAGCGCTGCCAGAACCTGGACCAGGCCGCCACCGACCTGCGGGGCGCCGCCCAGCAGCGCCGCGACCTGGTCACCCGGCTGCAGGGCCTGAGCGTGGACCGGCTGCCGGACCACGCGGCGCTCACCGACGCGCTGACCCGGGCGTGGCAGGCGTCGGCGTCGGCCGACGACCACTACGCGGCCTGGGCGGGGCAGGCGAAGGGCGACAAGGGCTGCAAGGACGGCCACGCCCGGGGCACCGGCCAGGCCGTGCAGGGCAACAAGGCGAGCGGCGAGGCGACTTCGGCCAAGCGCGAGGCGTCGAAGCTGTGGAACTCGATCGCGGGCCGGTACGAGCTGACCAAGCGGGAGCCGACCCAGCTGTGAGCCGGGGGGCCGGGGCCCGGTGCGCCGGGGCCCCGGCCCCGGCGGTCAGCTCCGGGCCGCGCGCATCGTCCGGGCGACGTCCACGAAGTCGTCGCGCTGGGCCACCAGCTTCCCCCGGCGCACCACCTGGAACGTCACGTCGCTGTTGACGACGCGCAGCTGGCCGGGGCGACCGAGCAGGTCGGACGGCCGCCAGCGCAGGGACGGGGTGAGCCCGCCGGTGTCGACGCGGACGTCCCGGTCCAGGGCGCCGGCGACCCGGGTCGCGGTGACCCGCTGGTCGCCCAGGGACTCCACGGCGGCCCGGAAGACGGTGAAGGCGATCCAGGTGGTCTGCACGCCCGCGTCGGCGGGGTCGATGCGGTTGTCGCCGAAGGCGTGCTCGGAGAGCACCTTGCGCATCGCGTTCCAGCGGGCGTCGTCGGAGGCCGGGTACCAGCCGGTGACCAGGGCCCCCTCGAAGGGGCTCTCGGCGCCGCCGGAGCGGTCCAGGAGCGGCTGGTCGACGCTGCCGAGGACCGAGGAGACGCGCACGTCGCGGTAGGCGGCGGTGCCGGTGCCCGGCAGCCGCTGGAAGGAGTCGAAGAAGTTCTCGGTGCGCTCGCCGAGGGCGGCGGTGACGCAGCCGCGGCCCTTCCCGGCGGCGTAGTCGCGGGCCTGGGCGGCCTGCTGGCCGTAGCCCGAGGCGTCGTCGGGCGCCTTGATGTCCCGGGAGCGGTCGCCGTTGCCGCGGGCGAGGCCCGCGTCGAGCAGGGCGGGCAGCTGGTCGCCGCCGGTGGTGTCGGGCCGCACCAGGGCGACCCGCTCGCAGGAGCCGGCGAGCTGGACGCCGTTGCCGGCCAGGAGCGCGGCCTGGCCGCCGTTGACCGGGTAGGAGAGGTAGCTGCTGAACTCCTCGGCGGAGAGGCCGTAGCCGCCGATGTAGGGGATGCCCGCGGCCTCCAGGGGCGGCATGAAGGTGCGCCCGTACTGGCTGTAGGAGCCGACGACGGCGACGACGCCCTCCTTGGCGGCCCGCCGGGCGCAGGCCGAGGCGCCCGCCGAGTCGTTGTGCTCGTTGCAGGTCAGGACGCGCAGTTCGCGGCCGCCGATGCCGCCGGCGGAGTTGACCCAGCGGGCGTACGCCTGGGCCATGGCGGGCATGCCGGGCATGTTGGTGCCCTTGGTGCCGTCCGGCGCCCAGGTCATCACCGTGAGCGGCTCCCTGGAACCCCCCGTGGTGCCAGGGAGCACGCCACAGCCGGTCAGCAGCAGGGCGCAGGCCGTCGTGACGGCCGCGGCGAGGAGGGGGAAGGAGGAGCTGCGCCAACCGGTCATGTACGCGCACCCTGCCGTCCCGGGGGGAACGCGGGAGCGAGCGCCGGTCAACGCGGAGTGACACCGGGGTGAACAGCGAGGGGACCCGGGGGCGCGGGCGCCCGTGCGGGCGGGGAACGTACGATCGAAATCGTGTCAGGTTCAGTGAACTCTTCCCGTCGCGGCCGTCGCTCCTCCACCATGGGCGGCATGCCGCTCAACGACATGCCGTGGTGGCGCTGGCGCAGCAACGTGCGCTCGGCGCTGCACATGCTCTCCGACCCCGTCTTCCACCAGGAGACCTGGCTCGCGGGCCAGGAGGGGTACGGCGACGTCACGGACGCCGTGTACCGCCTGGTCGAGGACACCTGGCTGGACAACTGGTCCGCCGAGAAGTACGTCGGCTCGATCTTCCGCGACTCCGGCGAGGCCGCGCTGGTCGACGTCGCCGTGCTCCGGGTGCTGCGGATCATGCACCAGGTCGGCGCGGACGCCCCGGTGTCGGCGTTCCTGGAGCACCACGCCTGGCCGGAGGCGGTCCGGGCGTGCCGCGACGCGCACGTACGGCTCGCCGCGAACGACGGCGAGGACCCGGAGGCGCCGCCCCGCTCGCTGGAGGTGCTCCGCATCATGAACGGATCTGCCTGACCACGGGCGACTGTGGCATCCTGCCGGGATGACCGACCAGTACGTCCTCACCCTCTCCTGCCCCGACAAGCAGGGCATCGTGCACGCCGTGTCGAGCTACCTGTTCATCACGGGGTGCAACATCGAGGACAGCCAGCAGTTCGGGGACCGTGACACGGGTCTCTTCTTCATGCGGGTGCACTTCTCGGCCGAGGCGCCGGTGACCGTGGACAAGCTGCGGGCCAGCTTCGCCGCCGTGGGCGACTCCTTCGCGATGGACTGGCGGATCCACCGGCCCGAGGACCGGATGCGGGTCGTGCTGATGGTCTCGAAGTTCGGGCACTGCCTGAACGACCTGCTGTTCCGCGCCCGCATCGGGGCGCTGCCGGTGGACATCGCCGCGGTGGTGTCCAACCACACCGACTTCGCCGAGCTGGTCGGCACGTACGACATCCCCTTCCACCACGTCCCCGTGACGAAGGACACCAAGGCGCAGGCCGAGGCGCGGGTCCTGGAGCTGGTCCGGGAGCTGGACGTGGAACTGGTCGTGCTCGCCCGCTACATGCAGGTGCTCTCCGACGACCTGTGCAAGGAGCTGAGCGGGCGGATCATCAACATCCACCACTCGTTCCTGCCGAGCTTCAAGGGCGCCAAGCCCTACCACCAGGCGCACGCGCGCGGCGTGAAGCTGATCGGCGCCACCGCGCACTACGTGACGGCCGACCTCGACGAGGGCCCGATCATCGAGCAGGAGGTCGAGCGGGTCGGCCACGACGTCACCCCGGACCAGCTGGTCGCGATCGGCCGGGACGTGGAGTGCCAGGCGCTGGCGCGCGCGGTGAAGTGGCACGCCGAGCACCGGGTGCTGATGAACGGCAGCCGCACGGTCGTCTTCGCCTGAGCCGTACGGGCCGGGGCGTGACGGGCCGGGTCGCGACGGACCGGGCTCTGACGGGCCGGGGTCTGGCGCGCCGGGGTCTGGCGCGCCGGGTCGTGTCGGACGGGCCCTGACGGGCCGGGTCCTACAGCCGGCTCAGCGACGCCGCCGCGAACAGCACGTCCCTGATCGCCTCCCGGTCCCCGTCCTGGCCCACCGCCGCCTCCTGCGGCGGCACGTGCCCGGCGACCAGCTGGCAGAACTCCACGCCGTCCATCGCGATCCCGGCCACCGCCCGGTCCGGGGACGCCACCGCGGCCGGGGAGTCCAGCGAGATGTACCACTCGCCGCCGCCCACGCCCTCCACGTCCAGCCGCAGCGAACGCCCCGGTGACCCGGCGCTGACCAGCCGGCGGGCCGGGGCCGCGAGGCCGCCGCGGCGGCGCTCGGCCAGGGCGGCGGGCAGCAGCCGGGCCGCCAGGTCGATCATGTCGTGCAGATGGGCGCCGCTGGGCGGCTCGTAGGGGTAGTCGACCGCGTTGGCGATGTCGTCGCCGTGCACCCAGCACTCGAAGGCCCGGTCGAGCAGCGCGTCCTTCAGCGGCAGCGCGAAGTCCCCGTAGGAAACCGACAGTTCGGCCACCCCGCGGCCCGCGAACGACACCGTGCGCACCAGCGTGTGGCTCTGCTCGCGCCAGGGCCCGCGCACCGCGCTGGTCGGCGGCCGGGTCACCCCGGTCCAGTACGCCTCGGTGCGCGCCGTGGGCGCCACCGGCGGGGGCGGTCCCACCGGTCCGCCGGGTCCGCCGGGCGCCAGCGGGTCGTCCAGGCCGAGCGCCGCGGCCACCAGGCCGTCCACCGCGAGCAGGTGCCCGATCACCCCGGCGACCGTGGAGCGGCGGGAGGCGGCCCGCTCGCCCTCGAACCACTTCAGCCGCACCGGGGCGTGCCACTCGGACTCGCCGATGTCGCGCAGCAGCGCGTCGAGCCGGGCGGTCTCCGCGTCGTACGGCGTGGCCCAGCCGGGCACCGGGATGCGGGCGGGGCGGCGGCCCAGGCAGTTCTCCAGGACCCGCGAGCGCAGCAGCGGGTCGAGGTCCAGGTCGCGCTCGGCGTGCAGCAGCCCCACGGCGTCGCGCAGCCGCAGGGCCTCGTCGGCGCACGGGGCGCACTCGGTCAGGTGGGCCTCGACGGCGACGGTCTCCTCGGTGGAGCACGCGGCCAGCGCCCAGGCGCCGAGCAGGGACTTCAGTACGGTGTGGGGCAGTTCGGGCACGGGGACCGGCTCCGGCGCGAAGGGGGCGGGTTCGTCGTCGTAGTGGCCGAACGGCGAGCCGCCCGCCAGGCTGCCGTGGTCGTCGGGCGCGGGGCGCGGGCCCGGTATCCGCGGCACGCCGCGCCGGCCGTCGCCGAAGCCGCCGTCGGGGCCGTCGACCGGGCCGGTCACCGTGCGCGTCCGATGCCGCCGCCGTGGCCGGGGGGTGCGGAGCCGCCCAGGGGGACGGTGTGGGCGGTGGAGAGCAGCTGCAGGCCGAGGCGGAGCCGGCGGCGGGCCTCGTCCTCGGTCACCCCGAGGTCGGCGGCGGTCTGCCGGTAGTCGCGGCGCTGGAAGTAGGCCAGCTCCAGGGCCTTGCGCAGCGGCGCGGGCATGGAGGTGACGATGTAGTCGGCGCGGGCGGCCACCGCGGCCCTGCGCACCTTCTGCTCCAGCTCCTCCGCGGAGCCGCCGCCCTCGGCGAGCGCGGCGGCCTCGGTCTCGCGCAGCCGGTGGACGGCCTGGCCGTTGGTGATGCGGGCCACCCAGGAGCGCAGGTTGCCCTGCTTGGGGTCGTAGGCGTCGGGGTTCTCCCAGATGTAGCCGAAGACCTCGCGGGTGACCTGGTCGGCGGCGTCCTCGTCGTCCAGGACGCGGTGGGCCAGGCTGTGCACGAGCGAGGCGAACCGGTCGTACAGCTCGCCCAGGGCGGCGGCCTCGCCGCGGGCGAGTCGCTGCTGCATCCGTCGGTCCCAGCGAGGTGGTGTGTCCTTCGCCATGTGACGACCCTCTCCGTGCGCGCTGCGGACCCGGCTCACCCTCGAATGTAGTGCGCCATCGCGCCCCCGCACTCCCCTTTGTGCCAAGTGCGCCCCCGTCGCGGCCGCTGGTGGTAGGGAGAACGTCACGCAGGGTGCATCGTGTTTCATGGGGAGGGTGCCGGGCAGCTGAGCAGGAACGGCAGGCTCCGGTTGGTGTTCCCGACGAAAGGTCCCAGGCGCGTGACGCTCAAGGTCGACGAAGCCGTGCAGGGTGCCTGGACGGTGGTGCGCATCGAGGGAGAGCTGGACCTCGCGACCTCGTCCCTGGTGCGAGAGAAGGTCCACGAGGCGGTCGCGGCGGGCCGCCGCGAGCTGGTGCTCGACCTGTCGAACGTCCTGTTCGTCGACTCCAGCGGGGTCGGCGTGCTGATCGCCGCGCGCAGACTGCTGCGCTCCTGCGGGGGTCGGCTGCGGCTGGTGCTGCCCGCACGCGGCGCGGTGGACGGCTCGCACGTCAACCGGGTGCTCGCCGCGCTCGGGGTGCGCCGCCTGTTCGACGTGTACGCGGACGCGGACGCGGCCGCCGGTGACGAGGCGCGCCCCCTGTCCGCCTGATGCGCCCCGCCGTGCCGCGCCCGGCCGGGCGACTGTCGCCGTAACCCCTCCTTCCGGCGCGATCGCGTCGTACCCTCCGAACCATGGACGCAGAGGAGATCTACCAGCGCCGCATCGCCTCCCGGTTCGCCGCGTTCGACCAGGACGGCAACGGCTACATCGACCGCGAGGACTTCTACACCGCGGCCACCCGTCTGCTCGCCGAGTTCGGCGTCCCCTACCGCTCGGACCGCGGACAGGCGCTGTCCAACGGCGCGGAGGCGTTCTGGCAGGGCATGGCCGGCATCGCGGACGTGGACGGCGACCAGCGGGTGACCCGCGAGGAGTTCGTCGGCGGCGCGCTGAAGCGGCTGCGCGACAACCCGCACGGCTTCGCCGAGATCGCCCGCCCGTTCGTCCGGGCCGTGCTCGCCGTCGCCGAGGGCACCGTGCCCGGCGTGGAGCGGGCCCTGGTGGTGCTGGGCGTCGACCCGCACACCGCGTCCCTGACGGCCGAGTCGCTGGACGCGGCCGGCGCGGGGCGGGTCGACGAGGAGGAGGCGGTGGCCGCGTTCGGCCGCTACTTCATCACCCAGGAGCCCGAGGCCCCGTAGCTCCCGGCCCCCCGCACGGCCCGGCCGTCACGGTCCGTCCGGGGCCGAGAAGCGCTCGCGCAGCTGGTACTTGAGGACCTTGCGCAGGGTCTCGTTGCGCGGCAGCGCGTCCACGACCTCCAGCTGCTCGGGCAGCTTGTGCACCGACAGGCCCGCCGCGCGCAGGTGTCCGGTGACCTCGTCCAGGGTCAGCGGCGCGGCGCCCGGCGGCTGTTCGACCACCGCGCACACCCGCTCGCCGCGCTCGGCGTCCGGCAGCCCGACCACCGCGACGTCGCCGACCGCGGGATGGGTGTGCAGCAGGTCCTCGATCTCCTTGGCGGAGACGTTCTCGCCCTTGCGGATGATCACGTCCTTCTCGCGGCCGGTGAGCACCAGGTGCCCGCCTCCGGTGAGGTGCCCGAGGTCCCCGGTGATGAGGAACCCGTCCGCGTCGAAGGCCTCGGCGGTCTGCGCCGGGTCCAGGTAGCCCCGGCACACGGCCTCGCCGCGCAGCCGCACCCCGCCGCCCTCGGCGATCCGCACCTCCATGCCCGCGGGCGGCCGTCCCTCGGTGGTGGCCAGGTTCTCGGCGGTGTCCTCGGGGTCGCCCATGGTGATCATCGGCACCTCGGTCATCCCGTACCCGTGGGTGAGCTGGCAGCCCATCTCGCGGACCACCGCGTGGTAGACCTCGGGCGGCTTGGGCGCCCCGCCGCCGGCCAGCAGCCGCAGCGAGGGGATGAGCTTCTCGCCCGGCCGCTTGCGCTGTTCGGCCAGGAACATGGAGTAGAAGGCGGTGGAGCCGCCCGCCACCGTGACGCCGTGCCTGCGGTACGTGTCCAGCGCGTCCGGCAGCGCGAACTGCTCGAACATCACCGCGGGGAAGCCGTACAGCAGCAGCATCACCGTGTAGTCCGGCCCGGCGATGTGCGCGTAGGGGAAGGCCATGGAGCCGACGTCGGCCGGGGTCAGCCGCAGCGCGTGGGCCAGGCAGGAGCCGCCCGCGATCAGCGAGCGGTCGGTGTGCAGGACGCCCTTGGGGTCGGAGGTGGTGCCGGAGGTCCAGTAGATCCAGCGCACGTCGGTGCCGCTCGCGGGCGGCGGGGGCAGCGCGCCGGGATCGGCCCCGGGCAGCTCCTCGTACGCCTCGAACACGCCGCGCGCGCCGAGCCGGTGCGCCATCGCGGTGTGGTCGAAGCCGCGCCAGGTGCCGGGGACGGCGAAGAACTCCGCCTTGGACTCGCGCAGCGCGAAGCCGACCTCGCGGTCGCGGTAGAAGGGGATGACCGGGGTCTGCACGGCGCCGAGCCGGGCCAGCGCGAAGGAGAGCAGCGCGGTCTCGATGCGGGTGGGCAGCTGCCAGGCGACGACCGTGCCGGGCCGCACGCCGCGCTCGTACAGTCCGGCGGCGATCCGCTCGGAGCGCTCGCGCAGTGCGCCGAAGGTCAGGGTGCGGCCGTCCTCGCCCTGGATCAGTACGGGTGCGTCGGGGGTGAGCTCCGCGCGCCGCTCGACCAGCGACCAGAGGGTGGGGGACGCGCCGAGGGCGTGCGCGGTGCGTACGGCCGGGTCGTGCGAGGTCCCGTCCATGGCGGCCTCCAAAGGTATCTGATGCATCGTCAGATCGGGCTCGAAGCGTACGGCGCACCGCCTTGTCGGTCCAGGGGTGCGGGGCTAGCCTGCTGTCTGACGGGTCATCAGATAACCCGCCCTGCGGAGGGATCCCATGACAGAACTGCCTCGGATCATCAGCGTCGACGACCACGTCATCGAACCCGCCCACCTCTTCGAGACCTGGCTCCCCGCCAAGTACCGCGACCGCGGCCCCCAGCCGCTCACCGCGGGCATCGGCGAACTCGCCTACGTGGCGGGCAAGTACCAGATCACGATGGACCCCGACGGGCCGCCGACCGACTGGTGGATCTACGAGGACCTGAAGTTCCCGTACAAGCGCAACATCGCCGCCGTCGGCTTCGACCGCGACGACATGACCCTGGAGGGCATCACCCGCGAGGAGATGCGGCGCGGCTGCTGGGACCCCAAGGCGCGCCTCGCGGACATGGACCTCAACCACGTCGAGGGCTCGCTGTGCTTCCCGACCTTCCCGCGCTTCTGCGGCCAGACCTTCGCCGAGGCGCACGACAAGGAGGTCGCCCTGGCCTGCGTGCGCGCCTACAACGACTGGATGGTCGAGGAGTGGTGCGGCGACAGCGGCGGCCGGCTGATCCCGCTGTGCATCATCCCGCTGTGGGACATCGGCCTCGCCGTCGCCGAGATCCGGCGCAACGCCGCCCGCGGCGTGAAGGCCGTCACCTTCTCCGAGATCCCCACCCACCTGGGCCTGCCGTCCATCCACTCCGGCTACTGGGACCCGTTCTTCGCGGTCTGCCAGGAGACCGGCACGGTCGTCAACATGCACATCGGCTCGTCCTCGCAGATGCCCGCCGCCTCGCCCGACGCCCCGCCCGCCGTCCAGGCCTCGCTCTCCTTCAACAACGCGATGGCCTCGATGATGGACTTCCTCTTCAGCGGCGTCCTGGTGAAGTTCCCCCGCCTCAAGCTCGCCTACAGCGAGGGCCAGATGGGCTGGATCCCCTACGCCCTGGAGCGCGCCGACGACGTCTGGGAGGAGCACCGCGCCTGGGGCGGGGTGCGCGACCTGATCCCCGAGCCCCCCTCCACGTACTACTACCGGCAGATCTTCTGCTGCTTCTTCCGCGACAAGCACGGCGTCGCCTCGCTCGACGTCGTCGGCCGCGACAACGCCACCTTCGAGACCGACTACCCGCACGTCGACTCGACCTTCCCGCACACCAAGGAGGTCGCCCTCGACCACGTCAAGGGCCTGGACGACGAGACCGTCTACAAACTGATGCGCGGCAACGCCATCCGCATGCTCGACCTGGGCATCGTCTGATGGACCTGACGTACACGCCCGAGGAGGAGGACTTCCGGGCCCGGCTGCGCGCCTGGCTGGCCGGCGCGCTGCCCGGACTGCCGCCCGCCCCCTCGCCCGCCGACTGGCCGGGCCGGCGCGCGTACGACACCGGCTGGCAGCGGATGCTGCACGACGCCGGGTACGGCGACGTCCACTGGGGCGCCTCGCCCACCACCCGCCTGATCTTCCTGGAGGAGACCGAGCGGGCCGGGGCGCCCTACGTGGGGGCGAACTTCGTCGGACTGCTGCACGCCGGGCCCACCATCGCCGCCGAGGGCACCCCCGAGCAGCGCGCGCGCTGGCTGCCGCCGGTGCTGCGCGGCGACGAGGTGTGGTGCCAGGGCTTCAGCGAGCCGGACGCCGGGTCCGACCTGGCCTCCCTGCGCACCCGCGCGGTGCGCGACGGCGACCACTACGTGGTGACCGGCTCCAAGATCTGGACCTCGCACGCGGAGGTCGCCGACTGGTGCGAACTCCTCGTGCGCACCGACCCCGACGCGCCCAGGCACCGCGGCATCAGCTGGCTGGCGATGCCCATGGACGCCGAGGGCATCACCGTGCGCCCGCTGCGCACCCTCGCCGGGACCACCGAGTTCGCCGAGGTCTTCCTGGACGAGGTGCGCGTCCCGGTCTCCCACCGGGTCGGCGCCGAGAACGACGGCTGGCGCGTCACCATGGTCACCCTCTCCTTCGAGCGCGGCACCGCCTTCGTCGGCGAGGTCGTCGCCTGCCGCCGCGCCCTGGCCGAACTCGCCCGCGAGTCCCGCAAGAACGGCAGCTGGGACGACCCGGTGGTGCGCAGGAGGCTGGGCCGGCTGCACGCCGAGTTCGCCGCGCTGTGGCGGCTGACCCAGTGGAACGTCAGCGAGTCCGAGGCGAGCGGCGGCGGGGTCCCCGGGGTGGGCGGCTCCGTCTTCAAGCTGCGCTACTCGCACGCCCGCCAGGAGCTGTACGAGGCCGCGGCCGACGTCCTCGGACCCGACGCCCTGGACCTGGGCCGGGCCTGGAACACGGACCGGCTCTCCTCGCTCTCGTACACCATCGCCGCGGGCACCTCGCAGATCCAGCGGAACATCGTCGCCGAGCGCATCCTCGGCCTGCCGAAGGGCCGGTGAGCGCCGGTGCGCTTCCAACTCACCGACGACCAGAAGGCGTTGCGGGCCGGGATCCGCGAGCTGCTCGCCCGGCGCTTCGACCGGGACGCGCTGCGCGCCGCCGTGGACCGCGGCCCGGTGCTCGACCGGGCGCTGTGGCGGGCGCTGGGCGAGGCCGGGTTCTTCGCCCTGCGGCTGCCCGAGGACGCCGGTGGGGTGGGCCTGGGGCTGCCCGAGGCCGTCCTGCTCTTCGAGGAGGCCGGGGCCGCCCTGCTGCCCGGGCCGCTGGCCGCCACCCACCTGGCCGCCGGACGGGTGCCCGGCGCCGCCACCGGCGAGAGCGTGGTCACCGCCGTCGACGGCGCCCTGGTGGAGTGGCTGGACTCGGCCGACACCGTCCTCGGCGACACCGCGGGCGCCGAGCCGATGCGCTCGCTCGACCCGCTCACCCCGCTGCACCGGCTGCCCGCCCCCGGACCTGCGGCCTCCCCGGAGTACGTCCTGCTGACCGCGGCCGAACAGCTGGGCAGCGCCGGCCGCAGCACCGCGCTCGCCGTCCAACACGCCAAGGAGCGGACCCAGTTCGGGCAGCCCATCGGAGCCTTCCAGGCGGTCAAACACCTGTGCGCGCAGATGCTGGTGCGCACCGAGCTGGCCCGGGCCGCCGTCTACGCCGCGGCCGTCACCGCCGACCCGGTCGAGATCGCGGGCGCCAAGCTGCTCGCCGACGAGGCGGCCGTGCGCGGCGCCCGCGACTGCCTGCAGGTGCACGGCGGGATGGGCTTCACCTGGGAGTCGGACGTCCACCTGCACCTCAAGCGGGCCTGGCTGCGGGCCGAGCGGGGCATGACGGCGGCGCGCGCGGAGGAGGTACAGGCCCAGGCGTTGGCCGGGGCGTGATGGATCGTGACGGAGCGTCGATATCGGGTTGTGTCCTGCCCGGGGGTGGTCACGGCCCGGAGTCGGCCCCGCCCTCGGGTACGCTCCGTGGGATGCGAGTGGTTCTGAGGCTGGGGATTCCCGGTGTCGCCCGTGCGGCGGCCCCGCACCCGCGAACGCCCGCCGCTCGGGTCCTCGGGAGGCGCCTTCCGGCCTCCTGTTCGACCACCCGCGACGAGCGTCGCACAGTATGCACCACGCATACTCCTTCGCGCTGGAATATGCCCGAAGCGCTTGTTGCGGTGACTGTACGTCAACCATGCTGTCTCGCAAGGGAATCACGTTCAGTGATGAGTGTGGTGTCTGTGAGGCGCGAGGCGATGTGTCCGCCGGTTCGGATGGTGTGAGCGGTGCAGGTGCTTCAGGTTCAGCTGGAGGTCGGGGCCGATCCCGCGGAAGTGGGACGCGCCCGTAGGTGGGCCCGGTCGCGGCTCGCGGGGTCCGGGATAGGGGACGACGAGCCACTGGCCGAGACGCTGGTCCTGCTCATCTCCGAACTGGTCACCAACGCGGTCGTCCACACGGGCTGTCCGGCCGTCCTGCGCATGCTCTTCGGGTGCGGCGCGGCCGAGGCCGGGACCGTGCGCGTGGAGGTCGCCGACGCCAGCGACCGCCCGCCGCTGCCCCGGCACGCGCAGGGCGACGACACCAACGGCCGCGGCCTGGAGCTGGTGACCGGCCTGGCCGACCGCTGGGGCTGGCAGGCCGAGGGCGCGGGCAAGCGCATCTGGTGCGAGGTCGACCGCGGCGCCCCCGGCGCGGCGGCGGGTGGAGGCGAACCGGTGGCGTACGAGCCGCCGCGCGCCGTCATAAATCGGGCGTAACGCACGAGAGGCCCTTCGCGGTGTTGACGGGCCGTACCGGCCTGATCACCCTGGGACGAGCGATTCGTTGCGAGGGGACGCCGAGGCCCTGGTCCTCGGCGAGTGCGGGTCGTGGCCCGGCGCGGGCTCCCCTCAGGGCAGGGGAGTGACCGGACGTGCCGGTGCCGGGTGGCGGCGGCCGTGCCGCGCTCGGGGTGCGCACGACACCGCCGCCACCCGCAGCCGCCACCCCTTCCCCGACTCTTCCCCGGCCCTTTCCCCGACTCCTTCCTCGACTACAGGACCGCCACCGGGGCGACCGGCGTCCCGGTTCCCCCGACGAACGGCTCGGGCATCGCCGACAGCAGGAACGCGTACCGCTCCTCTTGTGCACAGGCTGTGGACAACTCTTCGAGGTTCCAGTTCTGGCCCTGCAGCATCCCCATCTCCACCAGGTCCAGCGCGTGCACCGGCAGCCACAGGTCCTCGATCTCCGGCGGGAAGATCTCGAAGGTCAGGGTGTCGTTGGCGACCGCCGCCACGTCCCGGGCGTGGAACCACTCGGGGGTGCGCACCGAGAGGCCGGGCGAGGGGTACCCGTACCCGTGCTTGTCCCCGGCCAGGTACTGCCGCACCTGCCCGGTCCGTACGAGCACGACGTCGCCCGCACCGACCGTGACCCGGCCGAACTCGGCCGCCTCGTCCAGGTCCTCGGGGGTGACCGCGTGGTTCCCGGGCAGCCGGTCGAGGCCCTTGGCGCGGGCCACGTCGAGCAGCACGCCGCGCGAGACCACGTGCCGGGCGGTGTGGATGCCGCTGAACGCGCTGCGGCCGTGCGGGGTGATCGAGGAGGCCGGGCGGCCGTTGTAGATCCGCCCCGAGTGCGAGGCGTGGGTGAGCGCGTCCCAGTGGGTGGCCGCCTGGAGCCCGAAGGTCACCGCGTCGTCGCTGGTGGCGACCGTGCCGGGGCCGAAGAGCTCCTGGTTGACCTGGACCATCACGTGCAGCGGGTTCACCCGCCCCGGGATCATCCCGGTCTGCACGCCGTCCTCCTTCAGCTCCAGCGCCAGCGGGACGCGCAGCCCCCTGCGGACGGTGCCTGCGGCCGCGCGCACCACCTCGTCGGTGATCAGGTTGAGGGTGCCGATCTCGTCGTCCTCGCCCCAGCGGCCCCAGTTGTTGACGCGCTTGGCAATGTCGTGGAACGCGGCGGGCAGCGCCACGGGAACCTCCAGCCCTTCGCCCCTCGCGCACGCACCGGTGCTCAACAGGGGCTTGCCGTACGGTATCTGACGGGTCATAGAATCTAACGGGTCGTCAGAAACCGCGGGAAGGGGCCGGACGTGGGGAACTTCTTGGCAGGAAAGGTCGTCGCCGTCACCGGCGCGGGCCGGGGCATCGGCCGTGCGGTCGCACTGGCCTGCGCGGCCGAGGGCGCCCGGGTCGTCGTCAACGACTACGGCGTCTCGATGGAGGGCGCCGAACCCACCAGCGAGGTCGCCCAGGCGGTGGTCAAGGAGATCGAGGCGGCGGGCGGCAGCGCGGTGGCCGTCGCCGACGACGTCTCCACCATGGCCGGCGGCCAGCGGATCGTCGACGTCGCGCTCGCCGAGTACGGGCGGATCGACGGGGTGGTCTGCGTCGCCGGCATCCTGCGCGAGCGGATGCTGTTCAACATGACCGAGGAGGAGTGGGACCCGGTCGTCGCCACCCACCTCAAGGGCACCTTCACCGTCTTCCGGGCCGCCTCGTCGGTGATGCGCCGCCAGGGCTCCGGCACCCTCATCGGCTTCACCAGCGGCAACCACCAGGGGTCGGTGGCCCAGGCCAACTACTCCGCCGCCAAGGGCGGCATCATCTCCCTGGTGCGCTCGGCCGCGCTGGGCCTGCACAAGTACGGCGTGACGGCCAACGCGGTCGCCCCGGTCGCCCGCACCCGCATGTCGGCCAACGTCCCCATGGAACTCAAGGAGATCGGCGAGCCCGAGGACGTGGCGGCGCTCGTCGTCTACCTGCTCTCCGACCGCGCCCGCGAGGCCCGCGTCACCGGCCAGGTGTACACGGTCGCGGGCCCCAAGATCGCGGTCTGGGCCCAGCCGAGGGAGTTGCGCGCGGCGTACGGGGAGGGGGGGTGGACGCCGGAGCGCATCGCGGACTTCCTGCCGGGGTCGGTGGGGGTGGATCCGATGCCGATGCTGGAGCGGCTGGAGGAGATGGCGAGGGCCGCCGCCTCGGGCGACCGCCCGAACGGGTAGGGGGCCCTCGTGGCCCGGGCCGACCCGGAGGGGCCTGGGCGCCGCCCCGCGCTTCCGACGAAACCCAACCGTTCCGGCCCTCCGGCTCCCCCCGGGAACCCAGCCGTTCCGGCGCTCCGGCTCCCCCCGGGAACCCAGCCCGTCCGGCGTTTGAGGACGGACCCGGGGGTGTCGGGCCCGAGCCCGATTCCCCGGCCCACCCCACGATTCCAGCCCGTCCGGCGCTTGAGGACGGACCCGGGGGTCGTGGGCCCGAGCTCAACTCCCCGCCCCTCCCGCCGCCGGAGGCTTTCGGGAAGGGGCGGGTAGGGGACTCCAAGGCCCGCACCCCGGGTGCCCTCGGGTCCTCTTGGGCCCGGGCCCAAGACACGTACCCCACCCCACCCCTTCCCG
>NZ_JBEOYE010000105.1:0-29219 GCF_040296945.1 Streptomyces sp. NPDC001941
CCCGCTTGAGATCAGCTGAACGAACCGCCGGATGCGGGTCCGCATGTCCGGTGGTGTGGGGGGAGGGCCGGGGAAACCGGCCCTCCTACCCGATACCGGCCCGTGCACTGGCCCTGCTTGTTCAGCCGGTAGTCCTTGGTCAGTGGCTTGCCCTCCTCCTGCATCGTGGTCACGACACGGAACGCGGCGAGGCTCTTGGTGGCGGCCACGGCCTTCTGCCCGACCTGCGCCGCGCTCAGGCCCGCGTACGGGCCTACCGGCTTCTTCACCGCCGGAGAACTCGCCGCGGCAGGCTTCTGCCCCGCCTCCCCGCCGTCCGGGGAGCACCCTGCCAGGCCCAGCGCACCCACCACGACGGTCATCGCGCACACGCGTGCGTACTGCATTCCCACCCCTGAGAGTCGTGCATGTTCGTGCATAGCCGGATACGGCAGGTATCCGGCCAAGAGCCACGGACAGTACCCCAACCCACTGACAACGGCACCAGGATTACCACCGGAGGCGAGTTGTTTCCGCTGGTCAAAGCCGGTGTCCGTGGGGCTCCCAACGATGTCCGCCGCCCGGCGGGCCTGGGACGGCCATGGTGGGGGTGGTGGCCCAGGACGCGCACCTGGCACCAGCGGCCCACGCGTGCCCGGCGGATGCCGGGTGCGGGCGTCAGCCGGCGTGCGTGACGATCTTGTGGCACTGGGCCAGGATGTCCTCGTCGTGTCCGACGCTGCGCCAGGCATCCGGGCAGCTGTCACGGGCGAGTTCGGTACGGACCCGGGCAAGCGCGGGCGCCGCGAGCGGTCCCATGTCAGCCAGGCAGGCTGTGACGAAGTGCGCGGTGGCCTCGTTCTGTTCCCACGCGGCCAGAAGGATCCGGACGGCCTCCGGCCCCTGCGCGTCGCCGGCGATGGCCCACAGGGCGCGTGCCGCGTGCACCTGGGTCCACTCGTAGCCGGCGTTCAGCAGTTCGCGCAGCTGCGGTAGTGCGGGTGCTGCGGCGGGTCCGATGTCGGCGAGGACGTCGGCGGCTTCGCGGCTCTGGTGGGTGTCGAGGAGGCCGATCAGCAGGGGTATGACCGCGTCGGTGTTGCCTTGCAGGGCCCACCAGGCTGCCGCGGCCGCGGTGCGGACAGCGGGGTCGGGTGCCTCGGTGAGCGGGATGACGGTAGGCAGGGCGCTGGCTGCGGCCGTCCCGAAACCGGCCAGCGCCTCTACGGCCCGGGTGGTGGTGGTCCACTGTTCGTGGCGTGACGCCTCGTGTACGGCTTCGGCCAGTACCGGCACAGCGCGGGCGTCGCCGAGGGTCTTGAGCGTTCCCATGACGGACAGGGCCGGGCCTCCGCCGAAGCCCTGGTCCTGGGACAGGTCGCACTCTTGGAGCATCCGGCACAGGCGTGGGACGAACTCGGGTGCCGCCTGGGGCAGATGGCTGATGACCTGAAGGGCCCGCCAGGTGTCCACTTCACGGTCCAGGGCTTGGATGAGGCTGGGAACGGCCCGCGAGTCGCCGAGCGTAGCCAGTGCCATGACGGCCTCCTGGTGCGCGCGGCGCAGCTGCGCCGGGCGCGCGGCCCACAGCTCCCCTCCATGGGCTGTGCGCTGGGTGGTGAGGTAGTCGGCCAGGGGTTCGCGCGCCGGGGCGGCGATGGCGGAGAAGTCCTTGAGGGTCTCGGCCGCGACGGCCGCGGTGTAGGGGTTGCCGGGTTCGAGGAGGCGTAGGAGCAGGCTGATGACGCTCTGGCGGCTGGTGCGGGAGGCGGAAAGGAGGGTGCGGGCCATCGCGATCGCGTCGTGGCGTACTGCCGGGTGCGGGCTGGTCACCTGCGCCGTCAGCAAGGCGATACGGTCCTGGACGCGGTCGTCGAGGACGCCGTGCAGGGTGGTGAGCAGCCCGGTGGTGGGTGCGTGCACGCGCTGGCCGCGCTCGAGGTCTTCGAAGGCCGCCGCGACCTGCGGCGGGGCATTCTCCTGCGCCGGCTTCTCTGTTGCGGCGCACGGACAGTCCCCTCGCACGGCCTGGCAGCTCACCTCTCGCGACGAAGCAGGGGCTGGTGGAGCGAGCTCGCGGAGCAGTTTGATCGCGGTGGGCACGGTGTCCGGCGTGATCTGTTCGGGTGTGCAGCGGGCCCGGTGGACCAGGGCGGCCAGCCGGAGGTCCGGGGCGAGCTCCGGGTCGTCGGCGAGCGCGGTCAGCCAGGCTCTGCCTTCGGGCAGCGGTGCCTGGGTGCGCAGGGTGAGGTCGGCCAGCGCCTCGACGGCCGCGAGGCGCTCGCGGGTGCCCGCCTCGTCTGTCAGGCGTTCGCGCAGTGCGGCCGCCGCGAGGGACGCGTCCTCGACGAACAAGGGCAGAGCGGCAATCGCCGGCCGGCGCACACCGGGATCGGGGTCCGCGGAGAGGCGGACCAGGGTGTCGACATGGGCGCGCAGCCAGGTGACGGCGTCGGTATGGCAGGTCGTCTCCTGGCCGTCCGGCCCGAAGTAGATGCCGTCACTCCGCTGAAGGGCCTGGTCTCCGATGCTCACCAGGAGCGACAGTGCATCACCGCGGCCCGGGGCGGCGTCGTCCACGGCCAGGTCCAGGAGGTAGGGCATCGCCGCGACGGTGCACGCGTAGACGTCGCCCTGGTGGTGGGCGGCGCTGTAGAAGTCGCGGTACGCCTCGTCCCTTTCTACGGAGACCGGCGAGCGCATCGCGGCCAGCCACCCCGGCACGTCCCCGGCCGGGCCGTAGGCATGGGTCATCGCCGACCAGTCAGTTTCGTTGATCATGTTCGGCATGATGGACGACGCCACTGACAGTGCCTGGGGCTGGCGGACGGCGAGCGTCTCTAGCGGCCGGGGTGCCCTGGGCCCTTTCGTGGCCCGGCGGCCCGCGGGGGTCAGTTGCCGCTGTCCAACGGGGGCGCGGAGGAGTTGGCCCGGTTGACCGCGTCGTCCCAGCCGGAGGGGTCGGCCTGGATCATGCGCAGCAGGTTGGTCAGGCCGGTGGTGTCGAACAGGTGGCCTCGGTAGTCCTCGGGCATCATGCGGCCGTTGATCTCGGCGTTGGGTGTCCCGGGGCCGCGGCCGTCCGGGGTGGAGCGGTCGTAGGCTTTCTGCGCCGCGGTGACGAAGTCGCGGTACTTCATCGTTTTGACCGCCTGGTCGAACGCGGGACTGCGCAGGCCCTCGACCTGGTTCGCCAGCTTCAGCAGGTCGGCCTCGGTGTAGCCGGTGATCTGCTCGACGGGCTGGTGGTCGAAGAGCACCTCGTGGTACTCGACGAACTTGCCTGCCTCCAGCGCGGCCCGCAGGGCGTTGACGGCCCGCTTCGAGCCGCTGCCGGCCCTGTCGTCCAGGAACGACGCCATCACGTACTCGGTACGCACCCGGTGCCGGCGGGTGAAGTCCTCCAGGCCGTCAGCGCCGCCCTCCTGCTCGAACTCCTCACACACCGGGCAGCGCGGGTCCTCGTACATCCGCACCGTGACTGGCGCCTGCGGGTCTCCCACGACGATCGAGGCACCGTCCTTGCCCAGCGCCTCGGGCACGTTCTGCGGGGTGTACTCCCGGCCACCGCCCGCGTGCGTCCCGCATCCGGTCATCACCACAGCCAGTACGACCGCTGCCGCGACACGTCCCCTCACACGACTGACCTGCATGATCCCTCCCCAGGGCAAAGAAGGCGACCATAAGCGACCACCCGGCGTCCGCGCACCCGGGTTGTCGCCGGACCGCCGCCGAGCAAACGCGTGCAGGCGCGATGACTGTGCAGGCCAGAGCCGAGGGCGGCACCCCGCTCCGCCAACTCACGCGCTCAGCTCCGCCACCACGTCCAGTGCTCATTGGACCTGTCCAGTGCACAGTCCCAGTCGTCACCTGAAGCATCCGTGGTATCACCTGCCTCTCCCGACTCGCACAAGTATTCGAACACGGGTTAGTTTGAGCTGCGGGTGGCTGAAACCCGTCGGTTGGCGAGAGGTCGGAGGGTCGTATGCGGTTTCCGCATCTGCATGTCGCTTCCGGGTACTCCATGCGCTACGGCGCCTCCCACCCGCAGGCCCTGGTCCGGCGGGCTGCCGCGTACGGGATGGACGCGCTGGCGCTGACCGACCGGGACAACGTGACCGGCGCGGTCCCCTTCGCCCTGGCCTGCGCCGCAGCGGGCGTGCGCCCGGTGTTCGGCGTGGACCTGGCCGTCGCCTCCTGGGCCCCGGCCGGCGAGCCGCGGCGGCGCCGGACCCCGGCGCGCGGTGGCGCGTTCGTCGACGAGCCGCCGCTGCGGGTCACGGTGCTGGCGCGTACGGCCGCCGGGTGGGCGCGGATGTGCCGGCTGATCTCCTCGGCGCACGCCCACCCCGCCCCGTCCGGTCACCCGCTCGCCTCTCAGCAGGCATTGCAGGAGTACCTGAGCGGTGAGGAGCACCTGGTGCTGCTCGGTCCTGGCAGTGAGCCGGTGCGGGCACTGTCGGCGGGGCGGGCGGATCTGGCCGAGGAGCTGTTGGGGCCGTGGCGGGTGCTGGCCGGGGCCGGGCTGCGCCTGGAGGTGGTGGATCACGATCTTGGCGGGCTGGGGCCCGGTTCGCGGCGGCTCGCGGCGCACACCCTCACCCTGGCCGACCGCCTGAGCATTCCCGCGGTGCTGACCAATGCGGTCCGTTACGAGGACCGCCGTCAGCACCGGGTCGCCGATGTCCTGGACTCCGCCCGGCTGCTGCGCCCCATCCCCCGCGACCCGGGAGGGCTGGATTGCGGGCGGCGGGAGCTGCGGGACGGCGTGGCGATGGCGGGGGTGGCGGAGCGGATCGCGGCGGGAGCCGGGGCCTCGCCGGCCCGGGCCGTACGCCTGCTGGCCGACACCGTCCAGGCGGCGGAGTTGTGCCGGGTGGATCCGGTCGCCGATCTCGGGATCGGCAGCCGTCACTTCCCCGAGCCCCACACCGTGGGGGCCTCTGGCGGGCGCGGGGAGGGGATGCGGCTGCTGCGGCAGCGGTGCGAGGCGGGCATGACCGCCCGCGGCCTGGACCGTGATACGCGGGCGCAGGCGCAGCTGGAGCACGAGCTCGGTGTCATCTCCCGTCTGTCGTACGAGAGTTACTTCCTGGCCGTGGCACAGGTGGTGGCGGATACGCGTGCGATGGGGGTGCGTGTCGCCGCGCGCGGGTCGGGTGCCGGCTCGATGGTCAACCATGCGCTTTTCGTGGCCACGGCAAATCCTCTGGAGCACCGGCTGGTCTTCGAGCGGTTCCTTTCCGAGCGCCGTACGTCGCTTCCAGATATCGACCTCGATGTGGAATCGGAACGACGGCTAGAGGTGTATGACCGGATTTTTGAGCGTTTCGGGCCTGCGCGCGTCGCGGTGACGGGAATGCCGGAAACGTATCGGGCGCGTCACGCCCTGCGGGCGACCGGGCTCGCTCTCGGTATTACCCCCGACACGGTGAACCAGATCGCGAAGGCGTTTCCGCACGTGCGCGCCTGTGACATTCCGGCTGCCCTTGATGAGCTTCCGGAGCTGCGCTCCCTGGCCGCGCAGAAGGAGGCGTACGGGCCGCTGTGGGAGCTCGCGGCGAGCCTGGACGGGCTGCCCCGCGGATTCTCCATGCACCCGTGCGGGGTGATCCTGTCGAACGTGTCGCTGCTGGATCGTCTTCCGGTCCAGCCCGCCCCGGGCGGCGCATATCCCACCGTGCAGGCCGATAAACACGCAGTGGAGGATCTGGGCCTGTTGAAGCTGGATGTGCTGGGGGTGCGGATGCAGTCCGCGATGGCCCATGCCGTCGCCGAGGTGCGGCGCACCACCGGCCGTCACCTCGACCTCGACAGTCCCGATCACGTCGACCTGGCCGATCCGGACACGTTCGAGCTGATCCGCCGCGGCGATGTCCTTGGCTGTTTCCAAATTGAGTCAAGCGGGCAGCAGGATCTCATCTCGAGACTTCAGCCGCAGCATATGCAAGACGTTATCGCCGATATCAGCCTTTTCCGTCCAGGGCCCGTATCCGGTGGAATGCCCGCGCGTTTCATCGCCGCGCGCCACGGACTGGAGAAGCCTCATTACCCGCACCCAGACCTGGCGCCTTTCCTGGATGACACGTACGGGGTGGTGATCTGGCACGAGCAGATCCAGAACATCATCGCGACGATGACAGGCTGCGACCTCGCGGCCGCCGACGTGGCCCGGCGGGCCCTGGCCGACAAGGACCGGCTGCCCGCCCTGGAAAAGTGGTTTCGTCACTGCTCCGCCCACCACGGCTACTCGCCGCATGTGGTCGACGAGGTGTGGGACATCGTCAAGAAGTTCGGGGCGTACGGATTCTGTAGGGCGCACGCGGTGGCGTTCGCTGTTCCTGCCGTGCAGTCGGCCTGGCTCAAGGCGCACCATCCGGCGGCCTTTTACGCCGGGATTTTCGAGCACGACCCCGGCATGTGGAGCCGGCGTCTGCTGGTCCAGGACGCGAAGCGGATGGGTGTGGCCATCCTGCCCGTCGATATCAACGCCTCCAAGGTGCGCTTCACCGTCGAGACGCCGGCCCGGGGCGGGCAGGCGGTGCGCCTGGCTCTGACGACGGTCCGCGGGATCAGCGCCGAGGAAGCCGCCCGGATCGAGGCGGGACAGCCGTACGCGAGCTTGCAGGATGTGTGGCTGCGCGCCCGCCCGTCCCTCCCGCTGGCCCACCGCCTCATCGAGATCGGCGCCCTCACCGCGCTCCAAGGCGCGCAGTCACGGCGTGACTTGCTGCTGCAGGCCACCGAGCTGCACCGGCACAGCCGCAACACCAGGGCTGTCGACGGCCAGCTGCCCCTCGGCGGGGAGATCGTGTCCGCCGAACCCGCCGGACTCGCGCCGATGACCAGCCGCGAGGTCCTCGACGCCGAACTGGACGTGCTGTCCATCGATGTCACACGGCACCTGCTCGACCGACATGCCTGCCGGCGTAGGCGGAGTTCCCGTCCCTGCCGTGCACGCGGTGAGCATCACCGACAGCAACACGCCCGCGCCCGCCAGTCGTTGGCGTACCAATGCGACCACCCCCCGGTTCGTCGAGATCATAGAACGAGGACCGGCGGGCCCGCACGCAGGAACATCCCGGCGCGACTGCGGCCTGGGCAAGGACACTGGCATCAGCCCATGCGTCGCACGCGGGGATGCCGTCGGCGTGCTCCCGGCCGCAGTTGGCGCCAGCGCCAGGCCTGCAAGGCCCCCCGTGGGCGCCCAGGGGGTGCAGCACGTCCAGGGCCCGGCTGCCGGTTGTCCCGCGAGTTGTCCCCGTAGCGATCATCTGGCAGTCGGGTGTGCCGAGTTCGGAGCGTGAGTGAGCGATGGGATGCCCGCTCGGTGTCAGCGCCGTGGGCACCATGCTTGTCATGAGCGAGATTGCGAACCGACAGCCTGACGAACCCGTGTGGGAGGCAGGCGACGTTGTGCTCGACGCGGTAGCAGATGTCTACCAGCGGGCGGACGACCATCCCGTGGCTGAAGGGTGGCCGTGGAGTCTGGGAGTCGAATCAGCGTATGACCTCAAGCACAACATTGCGGCGGCCCCCGAAGGGGGGCACTCCGAGGACGCCCCGGTACGCCCGCTGACACTCCTGGTCCGCAGAGGGAAAGCAGTACAGACCATTTCGATGACGAGCGGGCCAGCACCGCACCCGGAGGTGCGGCAGTAGCGCGGCGGCACCCAGGCGGTCGCCAGCGTCGCGTACGCCCGCGGGGACGATCTGGGCAGGGGGGATCCGTCCGGTCCTGCAGACCTGGTCAGCGTCTTCTTTACCGGTTCACTGCCCCGCGTCCCCACCCATCTCGGGCTGGGACGCGGCGGGTCCATGGGGCCCGAGCCGCCGTGGGGCGCGCCCTGGGGCGGATTACAGCGGGGGTCCTGAGCGGCGCCCCGGAGGTCGTCGACGGGTACTTCAGACCCGTTGTGAACGACATGCTCCATCCTCAGGCACGCCGGCTTGTCCGTCGTGCGCGCCGCACCTGTCCTCGTCGTGCGCGGCGCAGGGGCGTTGCGTCACTGTGGCAGGGGGCATTTCGGGTTCTCGCATTGGCGGCACGGGCCTGACACCAGGCCGAGCACCGGGTCCAGCCGCAGGGTTCGCGCGCCCAAGGTATAGGGCTGGACTGTTCCGTCGGCGGTGACCGGGTGCGGGATCAGTCGCAGGTCGCGGGCTGTCGGCGTGTGCTTCCACGCGGGCGGCGATGCGGTCTCGGGGTTGCCTGCGGGAAGCGTTCTTGCGGATACAGGCAGGGTCAGGCCGATGAGGTCGGCGACGTGTTCGGCGTTGAGGCGTCGCTGGCCGGGGTCGGGGAGAGGCAGGGGCCGGGTGCAGTGCGCGTCGAGCCAGCGGGTGCCGTCCGGGGTGACGAAGACGGGCAGGGCCCGCACGGAGTCAGCGTCCAGGCGGGTGGTGAGGGTCCCGCTCTCGCCGTCGGCGCGGCTGGTCACCTGGTGCAGGTCGCTGACCCGGTCGGGACGCGGGATGGCCACGGCGTACGCTGCCGCGCTGTGCGCGTCCTCGGTGCGGGCACGAGCCCGGTCATCGGCCAGGGCCTGGTCCGCGAGGGTGTTCAGGTCCGCGTAGGCGCGTTCCATCAGGGCGGGCAGCTCGTGGGGTACGGCCACGGGGGCGCCGTCGCGCTCGAGGAGTACGTCGAGGGTGGCGCGCAGCAGGGCCGCGTCGTAGATCGTGTGCCAGTGGTGTGGTGCGCGGCCGCTTTCGGGGGCCAGGACGATCAGGTGGGGCTGGGGTTCTGCGGTGAGGGTGTCCTGGGTGGCGCGGGCCCAGGCCGGGCGGTGGCCGGGGGGCCTGGTGTGGCGGTGGCCGCGGCCGGCGCGCTGGAAGAGCCAGGCCAGCGGGGCGAGATCGCTGATGACGAGGTCGAAGTCGACGTCGAGGGACTGCTCCGCGAGCTGCGTGGTGATGACGATCAGCGGGCTGTCGGGGCGGGTCGCGGCCGGGCCCAGGAGGGTGCCCAGCTCGCGCAGGAGGTCCTCGCGCTGGGTGTCGGGCATCTTGGCGTGCACGAGCAGGAGTCGGGGGCGGCGCGCGCCGGGCAGGCTGGCGAGGAGGCGCTCGGTGTGCTGGGCGTCGCTGACGGTGTTGCAGACGATCATGACGGCGCCCGGCTCGGCGGCCGGGTCGTACAGCGGGGCCAGCTCGGTGGCCAGGGCGCGGGCGCGTCCGTCGGTGACGGCCAGGTCGTGGGTGTGGCGTACGACGTGGGTGGTGATGTGCTGGCGGCGTGCGCGGGGGCTGGGCAGCGCCGCCGAGGCGGTGATCTCGCCGCTTGCGGCGTCCGCGTAGAGCCAGCCCGGGTAGGCGGGCGCAGGCACCTGCGGGTCCAGGTGCCCCGCCCCGGTCAGGTAGGCCGTGATCAGTCGGCGGGCGACGCTGCCGGTGAGGGTCGCGGACAGCAGCACCACGGGAACCTGCAGGTGTCCCAGCCACTCCAGCAGCCGGATGGTCAGGGCGTGGCCGTAGGCGTCGTAGGCGTGCGCCTCGTCGAGGATCACGGTCTTGCCGGACATGGCGATCCAGCGCAGCGCGTTGTAGCGGACCGGCAGCGTGGCCATCGCGGCCTGGTCCCAGGTCGCCACGGCGACCCCGGCCAGCAGGCCCACATGGCGCTCACGCACGAACTCGCCCGCCGTGGTGGACACGCCTTCCTCGCACACGAGGTCCTCACCGCCGTCATCGCGGTAGTCGGCGTTGCGCCAGGCCATCCCGTGCACGAGCGTCACCGGCGTATTTGTTGCGGCGGCCTGGGCGACGTAGTCCTTCAAGCGTGCCCACATCGCATCGGTCGCAGCCCGCGACGGCAGCAGGAACAGCAGCCCGTTCCTGCCCGCCGCCGCGCCCATGACCCGCCCGGCGAACAGGCCCGTCTCCGTCTTGCCGTCCCCGGCCGGTGCGGTGACCAGCAGCACGCCGGCACCCGTCACCAGGCCCGGCAGACGGCGGCCGATGTCCTCCTGCAGCGGATAGGGCCGCGTGATCCCCGCAAAGGCGTCGGCAAACGAACGCACCGGCCGCCACACGGGCATCGCCAGCTGCGACCAGTCCACAGCCCCGGCCGCCGCCTTCACCGACTGCGCGAAATGCGCCACATGATCACGATCGCCTGCCTCCCACGCGGTCAGCCGGTCCGTCACCCAGCTGCGCCGCGAGGCCAGCCAGTCCGCCTGCACCACCAGCCCCGTCACCAGCACCGCCACCCCCGCTGGCGCGACCCGGGCCGGCGCAACCGGCCTGCCGCACGCCTCGTACACCAGCTCCACGAGCGCCGCCCGGGCTTCCACCCAGCCCCGCTCCACCCCGACCCGCGGCTCAGCACCCCCCGGGTCAGCCATCACAAGCCGGCTCAGCATCCGCCCGAACACCCCATGATGACCTCCCAGAATCTGCGCCACCTGCTGTGCTGGCGACCTCGACGGCAGACACGACGCGCTGTAGCCGTACGGCGCCAGTAGCTGCGGCAACACCAGGTGCGTCACCCGCTCATGGCGCACCGCGCCCTCGTTCACCCACCCCTGCGGCGCTTCAAAGCCAGGCGTACCAAGGAACGTCGGCATCGGGCCAGAAGGCTGCGCCTGGAAGGACCAGCAGCATTTCCCGACATCGTGCAGCCCGGCCCAGAACATGACCATGAACCGGGCCGCAGCCACGTCTACACCGAAGCTGTCGGCGATCAGGTGCCGCTGGCTGGCGGACAACGCGCGATCCCACAACTCGCCGGCCATCGCCGCCGTATCCAGCGAATGACACGACACCGAATACGAACTCTTGAGGCCCTCATCCTTGGCCCACATCACGTCTAGGGGGCAGCACACTGGTCGCACCTCCGGATCAGGCCGGCGTGTGCCGGTTCCGTTGACCTCTCCTTCCGCGCGGGCTAGGCACAGCCGTCGCACGGGCAGCCGACATCGGTCCTGGACGCCGCCGAGCTCGGCCTCCTCTACCTGCGCGTTGGGCCCCTGCGCGTACAGGCTGGACTCGGGGGCGTCGAGAAGACCGGCGACGGCGGCCGTTGGACCCCTGCCGTGCAGGCTGGACGTGGACGGCGATGGTGCCGTCCTCGATGGGCGCGTTGGACCCCTGCGCGTGCAGGCTGGACAGCATCGAGGGCGCGGGCCGACTCGCCTCCCACGTTGGACCCCTGCGCGTACAGGCTGGACGACGAGCTGATCGCGGTCGACCTGTTCTCCGGCGTTGGACCCCTGCGCGTGCAGGCTGGACTTGAGTTCCTGGCCCGTCTCGGCTTCGTACGCCGTTGGACACCTGCGCATGCAGGCTGGACGATGGACTTGCCGGTCGCGGCGTACAGGGCGGCGTTGGACCCCTGCACGCGTGCAGGCTAGACGCGATCACGGAGGACGTGCGGCGGCACGGGGACGTTGGACCCCTGCGCGTGCAGGCTGGACTCGCCCGCGAGGGCGACGGCGGCGCTGTAGGACGTTGGACCCCTGCGCGTGCAGGCTGAACAGGAACACCCCGGCGATGCCGCGGGCCACGTACGTTGGACCCCTGCGCGTGCAGGCTGCACCTGATCGCCGAGTCCATGCGCTGGGTGATCGTCGTTGGACCCCTGCGCGTGCAGGCTGGACAGCAGGCGGCCGGTGCGGGCGTCGTCGTCGCGAGTTGGACCCCTGCGCGTGCAGGCTGGACAAGTTCACGCTGACCAACGAGAACCGGCTCACCGTTAGACCTCTGCGCGTGCAGGCTGGACTCGTCGTCGTCCGGCATCATGCTCGGCTGCGACGTTGGACCCCTGCGCGTGCAGGCTGGACAGCGCCTGGGTGGCCAGAGCGGTGATGGAGGTCGTTGGACCCCTGCGCGTGCAGGCTGGACCCGTACTCCACCAGGCGCTCCTCGACGGCCGCCGTTGGACCCTTGCGCGTGCAGGCTGGACACTGGCAGGCGGCGGATACCTGTTCCTGCTGGCGTTGGACCCCTGCGCGTGCAGGCTGGACGCGGTTACCGAACGGGCCGCGTCGGTGGTCGCCGTTGGACCCCTGCGCGTGCAGGCTGGACCCGGGCCACCACCAGGTCGCGTTGGTGCGGGCCGTTGGACTCCGGCGCGTGCAGGCGGGACTGCTCCGTGGCTGCCGGGAACTGTCCCGCTGTCGTCGGACCCCTGCGCGTGGCAGCTGGACTACTGGTCGATGAGGCCGCGCCCGCGGAGGGCCGTTGGACCCCTGCGCGTGCAGGCTGGACGCCGGGCCCGTCGACTCGGTGCCGGCCGCGGCCGTTGGACCCCTGCGCGTGCAGGCTGGACTGGGCGATGACGACCAGCGCGGACGTGATCAGCGTTGGACCCCTGCGCGTGCAGGCTAGCGGCCTCCAGCGCGGTCAGGTACACCGACACCGACGTTGGACCCCTGCACGTGCAGGCTGGACGGCCTCTGGCACCTGCGGGCCAAGGGGTACTCCGTTGGACCCCTGCGCGTGCAGGCTGGACGCCTCGTACTCCTGCGCGTGCAGGCTGGACGTGGCGCCGCCGGTCTCCGCGGCGGTGAAGTCCGTTGGACCCCTGCGCGTGCAGGCTGGATGTCTGGCAGGGCGACTGTCGGGTATCGCCCCTGCGTTGACCCCCTTCGCGTGCAAGCTGGACTGGACGGTGACGACGCGGTGCCCTGCCCGGACCGTTGGACCCCTGCGTGTGCAGGCTGGACTCGTCCTGCGGGCGGACGTGACAGAACGCCTGCTTTGGGCTCCTGCCCGTGCAGGCTGGACCACTTGCCCCACGAGATCCACTGACGACCCACCGTTGGACCCCTGCGCAGGCAGGCTGGACGGCGATGCGGTGACCATCCAGCTGCGGACCTACGTTGGACCCCTGCGCGTGCAGGCTGGACAGCACGAGCGAGCGCACCAGCTGCTCGCACACCGTTGGACTCCTGCTCGAGCAGGCTTGACGTCCGCGACCCCAAGCTCGGCTCCCGGCACATCGTTGGACCCCTGCGCGTGCAGGCTGGACGGCTCCTCGACGCCGACCAGTTCCCACGCCCCCGTTGGACCCCTGCGCATGCAAGCTGGACGCCGCCTTGCCCAGGGCGATGTCAGCCAGCTCCGTTGGACCCCTGCGTGTGCAGGCTGGACTGTGTCATCGGCCCGATGGGCTCGGGCAAGACCGTTGGACCCCTGCTCGTGCAGGCTGGACGCGTCCTGGCATCGCTCGCTCGATCGGCACGACGTTGGACCCCTGCGCGTGCAGGCTGGACTAGAGCGCGCCGTCCAGGCGGGACCAGATGACCGTTGGACCCCTGCGTGTGCAGGCTGGACAGTTCGACGCCCTCGGCTGGGGCGGGCTGCTGCGTTGGACCCCTGCGTGTGCAGGCTGGACATCTTGCGCGACGGGGGCACGGGGTCCCCTTCCGTTGGACCCCTGCGCGTGCAGGCTGGACGGTTTCATCTGCTTGCGTTCATCGTGGTTGATCGTTGGACCCCTGCGCGTGCAGGCTGGACGAACAGGTCGATGTAGAGCAGGTAGGCCACCAGGTTGGACCCCTGCGCGTGCAGGCTGGACGTACCGCCCGGCCGCTACTGGGCGACCGTCGCCGTTGGACCCCTGCGCGTGCAGGCTGGACCCTTCCTGAAGTGCAGCGATGGAGCGGCTTTGCCGTTTCATGGCCAGATCCTTGTCCGGCTGTGCTTGGTGTTCACAGGGATGCTGCATCTGTCTGATCGGGTTGTCGCGCTGGGCAGCGGGCAATGCACGGTGTGAGTTTTCGGCATGGTGCCACGCTCTGATTGAACCCCCGCGTGTGCGGGCTTGACGCCACGTCGACCGCGGCGTTTCGTGTTTTGCGGATTCTGTTGTCAAGGTGCGTCGCTCAGGGGCGGGTGTGCCTGGATTGTTCGGGTCAGGAGGGTAATCTCCCGGCTGCTTCGGTTCTCAGTTTAGGGCGCGGATCGAGAGCAGTCCTGCGCCGTAGGCGCGTGAGTGGCCGATGCCGTTGGCGATGGCCGCGCGTACGGCGTCAGGGTCGGTGATGGTCGCGATGCCCTCGAGCTTGGTGACCTTGTTGCGGATGTAGATCTTGTTGTCGGGGTTGGTGGGGTCGTTCTTGCTGCCGTAGATCTCCGGCAGTCTTGTGTGAGTGCTGGTACTGAGGGCGAGACCAATCTCGGCACTGTGGGTTTCCAGCCAGGCGAGTGCCCTATCTCCGCACAGGGGCTGCCTCTTGCCGCGGTCGCGCTTTCCGTTCGCCTTGGTTGTCTTGCTGGGCTCGTAGCGTGCGAGGCAGGCGTCGATGCGGTACCTGACGTTGTGGCCTGTGCGGCACCAGTTGAGCAGGGGGGTCAGGTCTCGTTCGTCGACCTCGCCGTAGCCGACGGGCAGGGCGTCCAGGTCGAGGGGGGCCTTGGACTGGATAGTCAGAGTGTGGCCTTTGCGGTCGCGTTCCAGGCGGAACAGGATTCCGGCTTGCTTACGGGCCTCGGTGGAGGAGCCGAGCTGGCTGGGGACGAGGTCCAGGATGCGGGTGTGCAGGCTCTGCACGTTGCTGAGGTCGCGTCCTGCGTGGTGGGACCAGGGGTTGAGGCGGATGCGGGTGAGGTGGGCGGTGGTCACGGGGTGTGCTCCAGGAGGCGGTCGCGGTGGGTGGTGAGGGCTTTGAGGTAGGTGGTTCCCAGGCCTGCGCAGCGGTCGCTGGGTACGGTGTGGCGGGTTTCCCACAGGTTGCGGGGGCCGTAGTGGCGGTGGCCGCGGGGGGTGTCGACGGGGGTGTGGGTGGGGGCTTGGTGGGGGTGGCCGGCTGGGGGGTGTTCGTGGAGGTAGGTGATGGTGACGGTGTCTTCGCGGCCGGGTTCGCGGTGCAGGGGGATGTCGTGCAGGTCGCGTTCGGCGTTGGTGCTGGTGGCGATGAGGACGGGGATGTTGGGGGGACAGGAGCGGCGGCCGAGGTGGGGTGGGTAGACGGGCCGGGTCAGGGCCTGGGCGAGGGTGGTGATGAGTCGGGGCGGGCCGGTGAGGGCGAGGGTGAAGGCGGCGTCGGCGAGGTACCACTTGTCGAAGACGAGGGCGTTGCCGCGTGGGTCGCCGTCGGCGGTGCGGACGGTGCGTGTCTTGTGGGCGCCGCCGCCGACTGTGTGGAAGTCCACCAGGCGTCGGCCGGGGCGGTCGATGCGGGTGGTGTGGGTGAGCTGGTCCAGGTCGGTGAGGTCGCTGCCGCGGGGGCGTCCCTGGGCGGCGGCGAGGAGGCCGGTGATGGCGCTGCGGGTGGGGTGGGGGTAGGTGTCGCGGATGGTGCCGCCCTGGGGTCCGCCCCAGGACTGCATGATTCCGGACAGGTGCAGGAGCAGGCCGGGGTTCATGCCTGGCAGTCCTTGGCGTGGTGGTTGAGGGCTTCGGTGACGATGACGTCGACGAGGTCCTTGTAGCCCTTGATGCGGGTGCCGAGGTGGGTGGCGCGGTCGAGGGCGGGGCTGGTGCCGCTGTGGACGGCGGTGATGAGGTCGTCGGCGCCGAGGTAGTCGTGGATGGCGTGGGCGTGTTCGTCGAGTGCGGCGATGCTGGGGGTGATCCAGCCGCTGGTGTCGTCGGCGACGATGGGTGCTTCGAAGGCGCCTTGGAGGTTGACGGGCTGGTCGGTTCGGATGGTGGCGTAGATGAGGGAGGGCGGGCTGAAGGGGGCGGTGCTGTTGCGCTTGGCGCCGGGGACGTGGTTGGCGAACTCTTCCAGGTAGGCGCGCAGGATGGCTTGCAGGGTGTCGGTGTCGGCGTTGAGGTTGTCGCAGAGTTCGTCGACGTTGATCATGGTGTAGCGGTAGAAGGTGCCGGCGCTGTGGGCGTTGCTGCCCAGGTGGGCTGCGCCGCTGGCGGAATGGATGCTGTCGACGGCGGTGAAATAGTCTTTTTGTTCTTCGGCTGCGTGGGTGGTGGCGGAGTGGGCGACGGCGATGGCGCCGCTGACGGTGACGTCGGGGGCGTCGGTGAGCATGCGGCCGAACGCGGCGATGGAGGCGTTGCGTGAGGCGAGGATCGTCCGTACGGCTGCCTTGAACTCCGCGACCGGGCGCTTGAGTTCTTTGGGGACGGGCTTCTTCTTGGGCTTGGTTCCCTTGCCTCGCGGTGCGTCGCTGGCGTCGGTGTCGGCGGCTTCGCGGGCGGCGCGCAGGACGTCGGGGCTGGCGGCGGCCAGGTCGGCGAGCTCGTTGATGGCGTGGTCGGGCACGAAGAGCATGACGCTGGTCATGTCGCCGCTCTCGGCCATGGACAGGCCCTTGATGCCGGCCGCGATCATCAGGGACGCCGCGGCTTCGGCGGCCGCCTCCGGTTCCCAGCCGCGTTCGGTGAGGTTGCGCGCCACCTCGGTGGGGACGTGGCGGGTGCGCAGGGCGCGGTAGCCGAGCACGGCCTCGACTGCTTCGCGGCAGCCGCGCTTGACGCACTGCGAGGAGATGCGGGTGCGTTCGACACCGCCCTGGATGGCCATTTTGGGTGATCCGAAGGCGTCGGCATTCAAATTGGAGTACGGGTAGGAGTGCAGGACGTGCAGGTCGATGTGGATGCTCATGCGGAACTCTCCTCCTGGGTGGGGCGGGGGGTGTAGCTGTAGTGGGCGTTCATCCACCGGTCGGCGATGTCGAGTCGCTTGAAGCGCCACTGGGTGAGGTCGCACAGCAGCCGTGGCCAGGACAGGGGCACGCGTTCGGTGGCGAGGCGGTGGATGGCGGGCTGCAGGTCGCGTACGAGGTGGTCGGTGCGGCGCTTGCGGACCAGGTCCTGCAGGAGTTCGCCGGCGCGGTCGGGCTGGAAGAGCCCGGCGCGTACGGCGCGGGCCAGGGACCAGCCGAGGTTGCCGTGTTCGGGCTGGTAGAGGGCGGGTTGGCCGGGGGTGGTCAGGCGCGGGTTGGGGGCGTGGGCTGCGTACCAGGCGGTGGTGGCGAGGTAGGCGAGGCGGGTGTCGGGGTGGTGGCCGGGGATGCGGGAGCGGACGTGGGGCAGCATCCGGAAGGGTTCGCTCAGTTCGCGGGGGCTCTGGCAGCTGGCGAGGTCGGCGCGGCCGCCGGGGGTGGCGCAGACGCGGGCGACGTGTTCCATGTAGCTGAGGGAGCGGGTCAGCCAGGGCGGCGGCTGGGGTGGGCCGGGGTCGGTCGGCTGGGGGTCGGGTGCGGGGGCGGTCACGAGGGGGCCTTTCGTGGTGGGTGGGGTGGGGGTCAGCGGGTTTTCGCGGGTGCCTTGCGGGTGCGGGGCGGGGTGGCGAGCCGGGCGCGGGCGCGGGCGGCGGCCTGGATGCCCTGGGTGGTGTTCTTCAGGCTGGCGGCGGCGGTGTCGAAGACTTCCAGGGCCGCGTGCCGGTAGGCGGGCTGGTGGTCGGTGTTGTTGAGGCAGGTCCAGAACTCGTCCTCGGCCAGCTGCCAGTAGTGGGTCATGGCGCGGTCGAGGAAGCCTTCGGAGCGGCGTTTGGCGTCGCCGTTCGGGGTGGCCCCGGTCGGCTCGGTTGCCTCGGTCCAGGCGTCCAGCAGCGTCTTTCTGAGGGTGTGGCCGAGTGCTTCCGCTTGTTCGCGGGCCGCGGCGACGGTGGCGGCGGCTTGGGGGTCGTGTTCTTCGATGCAGGCCAGGACGGGCGGGGTGGTGGCGGCGCTCCACTGGCGGTTGCGGTCGTCGAAGCCCTGGTCCCAGCCCAGGGCGCGGACCGCGAGGGTCTTGATGAGGGGGACGGGGAGGTCGGCGATGGTGTTGAAGATGGCGGGCCGGTAGGCGGTTTCCTTTCCGGGGCGTTCTTTGAGGAGCAGGGCGTCCAGGTCGCGCCAGGTCTGGCGGGTGTGGTCGGCGGGGAGGGGGCCGCCTTTGCTGCGGTGGATGAGGTAGGGGTCGTTGGCGGCGGGCAGGCCGCCGGTGGTGGCCCATACGATCCGGCATCCGGTGGTGCCCAGGGCCGCGTCGCCGTCGAGGAGGACGGCGTGTGCGGTGCGGGCGGTCAGCAGTGAGACGGGTCCGGCGGGGGCTTGGGGGTTGAGCGGGTCGGGCAGGTCCGTGGCTTCGAAGGGGGCCAGGTCGGGGCCGGGTCCGGTGGGCCAGGAGGCGGAGTCGGGGACGGACAGGACGAGGGTGGCGAACAGGTCGCCGGGCACGAGGGGGAAGTAGCAGACGCGGCGGCGGTAGGGCCCGGCATTGCACGTCTTGTCCGAGCGGGTGCCGTGCGTGCGGGTGCTGGCGGTGCCTGAGGGTCCGTAACCCTGCCACGCCAGCAGCCAGTTCACGGATTCGGCGGGGGTGAGCGGCGTGTCCTGGGGCAGCAGGTGGGACCAGGCGGCGTTGTTGCCCGAGGGCCGGTTCATCGCCAGGCGCGCGGGGGGCTTGAGCTGCGGGGCCTCGCTGGCCAGGCGCGGGTCCTGCAGGAAGGGGTGTGCGCCCCCGTACAGGTTCCAGCGGCCCTGGCAGCGGCGCTGGAAGTAGTCCTCGACGCGCGCGGGGTCGAACGCGCCGCGGTCCAGGAGCTGTTCGCGGTGTTCGAGCCAGGTCTCGGCGTTTGCCTGGTCGTCGTCCAGGCCGCTTATGCGGGCCGTGAGGGCGGCCAGCAGGCGGCGCAGGACCGATTCGACGGGCGGATGGTCGGCTTCGATACGGTCCAGCAGGTGGGCCGCGGTGAACAGGGCCCGCAGGCCGGTGAGCGCCGGGCCGTCCGGTGGGGTGTGCGGCAGGAGCCGGGCCAGCTCCTGGCGTTGCGGGGCGGTCAGGTGCGGTTTGGGCCACACCCGGATCCACGGGTCTTCGGCGACGTCGAACTGGATGTGGCGGTGCGGGTCGGTGGCGGGGCGGGCTGGGGGGATGGCCAGGTGGTGCTCGGCCCAGGGCGCGGGCGTGTGAGGGCGGGGCTCTCCGGTCGCAGCCGGGACCGCATCATCAGACATGTCGTTAGTCCGATTTTGGGCAGGTGTGGGCAACTCGCTCACGAACACTCCCTTCAGGGCGTTTGCAGGCGTATCTAGGGATATCAGCACCCACTGACAACGGGTCAGGTAAGCCTGTGATCTGGGCTTTTACAGGCCGAAGCGGGAAAAGCGGGCAAATGGGCAGCCCGGGATCGGTCCCACTCGCCCGGCCCGGGATGCGCCCGACTGCTCTCCCCGATGGCCTACGGCGCGTCCCACGCGCACCGGCCCCCGGGTCACTAACCTCGGCCCACCCGAGCACTCCGCGCCGCCGACGAAAGCACCCGACCATGCACCACCACGCAACGCACCCCGCTCCCCCGGCACACGCCGCCGCACACCCGCGGGAACCCGACCCGGCCCGCGACGTCATCACCCTGACCGTCGACGACCAGCCCGTCGACTGCATCCGCCCCGCCGACACCACCGCGCCGACCTGGGCGCTCTACCGGACCGCACCCCAGGCGGCCCCGGCCTACCTCGGCACTGTCCACGCCCACCCCGGCACTCCCGCCGCCTGGCGCGTGCAGGCCACCGGCGAACGCCACCCCACCTTCGCTGACGCCGTCCGCACGCTGCGCCGACCCGGCAGCTGGCCACGAGACCGCGCGCACGCCATCTCCTGGGCCCGAAAAGCCCTGGCCGACCCGGCCACCCTCATCGTTGACGTGCAGACCACCGGCCTGCACGAGCCCTACGCCGTCCAGATCGCCGCGATCGACACCAGCGGGACACTCCGCCTGGACCACACCCTCGACCCCCAGGCAGCGATCGACCCCGCCGCCAGCGCGCTGCACGGCCTGACCGCCTCAAGTACCGCCCAGGCGGCCACCTTCAGCGACATCGTCGCCGAACTCACCCACCTCACCCACAACCGCCGCCTGGTCGCCTACAACAGCACCTTCGACCGCCACGTCATCCAGCGCGACCTCCAGCGCCACTACCAGCAGCACCACAAGGTCAACGCCTGGCTCCAGCAGCGCAGTTGGCACAACGCGCTACCTCCCATCGCCGCCGCGAGCGGACTGTGGTCGGAGCGCCGGCAGGCCTACCGCTACCCCAGACTCGGCGGAAACTACGACGCCGCCGCCCACTGCACTCTCCTGCTCGAACGCCTGCGCCACCTCGCCTCGGCGGGTACCTGAGTACGCCACCACCCGCAGCAGGTCGCGGCAGCGAACGAACTGCAGCGCGCCCTGCGGGACTTCGGGCGGATGCGGGAGACGGTGGCGCGACCGGCTACCAGGCTCCCGCGCAGCAGCGGCCTACACCGGGCGGCCGCCCGCGACGAAGCCGTGCGCTCCAAGCAGGCGGTCCTCGCGGCGGCTTCGTCGGTATCCCGGCATCCGGCCGTCAGCCGGAGCGTGTCCGCCGCCCGCCGTGCGAGCGCTCGCAGCACACCGGGCCCCTCCCGCGTCCAGGTCCCGCTGCCGGCGGGCCGTGCAGGCACCCCGCTGCGAGGCCAGGTCACCGGGAGGCCGTGCTGCCCGGCCGGTGACTGGCCCACAGCCACCTGGCCGGAGACGACATCACCGGCCGTCGTGCGCGCGTTCGACGCCACGGCGATCACGTACGCCTGCAAGGCCACCGTGCACCCGATACCCACCCCACAGAGGCAGCGAACGCGTTTCTCCCGCGCCCAGGGCGAGTTGGACACGTACGGTGGGAAGGGCCGGTCAGCCAGTGCAGCGTGATGGAGCAGGGACCAGCAGGACGAACGCGCAACGGGGAAAGCGAGCGGGCATGACGCAAGTGACGACGACCGAGCCGGTCGAACGCCTGGTGGGGCGCACCTGGATCGTGCGCCTGGATGCCGCCGCGCGCGGCAGCGCGGCCGTGCGTGTCTCGTGCAGTCGTCCTGCCTGCGCCGTACAGCGGTGGCCGTCCGCGGCCGAGGGGCGCGCCGCCGCTGTCGCTCACCTCAAGGCCCATCTCAAGGCCGCTCCCGCGCCCCGGGCCCAGGCGTACTGCGCGTGCAAGGCGCACGAGTGCAGCTCACACGTGCGCCCCGCTGAGCGGCGTCAGCGTGGTGAACCCTGGCGGTGTGGCGGCCCGGTGGTCCTGGCTGTGGTCACCGACCGGGAAGGCCGCTGGTGGCAGGCGATGGAATGCTGTGCCCGGTGCGCGGCCGCCACCCCGGGCGCCACGACCGCGGCCACGGCCCCGCCGCTCCGCCCGCAAAGCACCCCCCGCCCGGACCCCACCGCCACGGTCGCCGGTACGAGCGCACCCCTGTTTTCCGACCCCCAGCCGGCCGCCACCGACGCGACGGCCGTTCCCGCTCCCCGCCCGCGCCCCGAACGGCGCCGGTCACTGCCTTCGAGGATCGGCCAGCGGACTATCCCGCACAGCCTGCGCCCCACCGAGCTGCGGGACGAACTCATCGCGCTGGGTGACCTCTTCCGCAGCTACCAGCAGCGCGAGCCCGACCTGGCCACGCTCGCCGACCTCCATGAACGTAAAGCCCGCGCGTTTGCCGCCTGGGCCGATGCCGGCGGCGGGTCGGTCCTGCGGGACGAGGCCGCACGCTCCCAGCAGGCCGCCGCTGCCATCCGCCTCCAGCACGAACACCGCGCCGGCCGGACCGTCAGCTCACCCGGGCATCCCGATACGGGACCTGCCGGAATGGAAAGCCCCGGCGGCACCGCAGCGATGGACTGCGGGCCGGTGGTGCAGCGGCAGCTGACCGTACGGACGCAGTGGGACCACGCGCGCTCCGTCCTCACCTACGCCGCCGACCACGCCCCGCTGCCGGGCCCGCAGGCGCGGCTGCTCACGCTGATGCTGACCCTGCGCACCGCGCACACTGGCACCGGCAACCTCGTCGGCCAGGACATCACCGCCCTGGGCCTGACCGACCCCGAGGACTTGATCGAGGACCTGACAGGCTGCGGCTGGCTGCAGCTGCCCGGCACCGCTGGCGAGCTCCTCGCCTCGCGGCCTGAGAACGCCACCCCCGTCACCGTCCCCTCCTTGGTCCCCGATGAGGGCAAGGCGGGCCCGTTCACGTTCGGCAGGAAGATGCGGCCCAAGCTCTCTGGCTGGGCGCAGAAGGTCATCTCGGACAAGAAGCTCCGCAAAGCCAAGGCCACCGCCGCGACCCGGCTGCTCGCCCTCACCCTCGCCACCCAGACCGATACCCAAGGGCGCCTGGGTCCCGGCGTGCAGGGCATCGCCCTGACGGCACTCGCCGCCGCGGTCCCAGTCGATCCGGGTGAACTGGAGCACTTGGTCGACCAGCTGACGCAAGCGGACTGGCTTATCGACGCGGCCCTCGCCGACACCGGACTCACCGGCCAGCTGACCGAGCGGGTCCTCCCGCTCGCCTGCCCCCTCTGGACGTAGAGCGTCGCAGCGGCCGGCCGACGGAGGGTCGCCGCTGGGGCCAGCCCTGGCAGTCTCAGCCAGCCGAGTGGGCGTCACGCCACGGTGGCGACGTGAGCGACTACACCTGTTCCTGATACGTCCTGATCTCGGCTGGCTTGAGGCGGTGGATCGTTGCCCAGGCAGGGCGCTCGGTCAGTCCGTGGGCCCATTCGTCGAGATCGTCTCCGGCATCGTGGAAGAACCACGAGTCGAAGCTTCCCAGGGCCTCCAGGGTGGGTGCGTGGCCGTAGGTGAGTTCGCAGTGGACCTGCAGGTAGTGGTCGTGATCACCGTTGCTGTCGGAGATCTCAAACTGCCGGGTGAGGTCCAGGGTGAACGCCGGAGGGCCGTCGAACGCGTGGGTCCCGTACTGGAACAGGAGACCGTCGGCGTCGGGTGTGTCCGGGACGTCGAACAGCTGTCGGCCGAATCGGAGGAAGGCCAGCCAGAGGTCTTCCGTGACGAGATCGTCAAGTGCTCGCTGCCCTGAACTCAGTTCGCTCCCAAGCACTCTCACAGCGTCATCCACCATCAGTCTCCGTGTCATGCCCGCCCTCCTCGCCACCGCAACCGGCCACAGCGTACTGACCCCGGTGAACACAGCCGGGTCACGGCACTCCCCCTGCCTGGTCCCTACGCATCCGCGCCTACAGCCCACGCAAGGACATCACCCTCACGGACGCTGAGAGCAACGCGGGGTCGGGCGCGTCGGGACAGCGATCGCCGTAGGGCACCCAGGGCCCCGATCGTGTCACGCGCCCACCGCCGGGCTCGTCGCTGTCCGGGGTATTTGCGAGTGGCTCTGGGCGGGCGATCGGAAACCGTTGAAGATCGATTCCCCCTGATCGGGCACCTCGCGATACCGAGTGGAGTCGGGGCGGTCACGCAAGGCAGAGTGGGAGGGTGAGTGAACTGTGGGCGCACACCTTGACGTGGGCAGATGTGGATCCGGCTCGGCATCGGTTCGAGATGGACGACGATACGGCGGAGCAGCTTCAGAGCCTTGTCGTGCCCTTGTTGCCTGACGCTGACGTCGCTCGCGAGGATGGCGGGCGTTCGCTGGATGGCGTGACCGAGTTTCTGGTGGGCCGGTACGGCCGGTGGGCCTGCGGATGGAACTGGTCGGTCGGCGAGGGGGATGTCGACGGTGGTGTCGTGGAGGTGTGGTGCTGTGCATCCGACTCCGTGACGACCCCGGACGCGACTGCCCCGCTGGTCGTCGAGGCCCTTCGGGAGTGGCGTGGCTGGCTGGAGGACCTGTCGGAGCGGTTCGCGGCCCTGGCCCCTTCGGAGAGCCCCGCGGTTTCTTCGGCCGACGGCTGGCCGTGGGAGCGGGCGTGCGCGCGTCTGGTCACCGTGGTGGCTGACCGCACCCAGGCTGAGAGCGGCTGGTACGGGCATTGCATGCAAGTCCTGCGGTGGTTCCTGGCCTACAACGGCGTCGACGAGGGGCAGGCCGGGAGAATCGTCGAGGACGCGGTCGGCGGCCGGTTCGGCAGCTGGATCGCACCTGGCGGTCCGGTGGTCGACGCGGTGAGTGTGAGGTTCGCCCGAGGCGTGGATGGCATCGGATGACGTCCGGGACCGGCCAGCCGCAGGACAGCCTTGCCGACTGGCTGCTCATCCGGCCGGAGATCTCCTGGCCGGCCTGGCGCAGCGCGGGCCTCGCCTCGCAGGCGCCGAGCTGCGACGGCTTCCGGAAGTTCTTCATGACCACGCGAGGCGTGCGCGACAGTGGGGGAGCCGTGCGGGTGCTTCACGCCCTGGAGGTGGCCTTCGCAGATGCTGAGCAGGGCCGTCCGTTGACTTTCGCTCTCATGGCGAAGTGGCAGCGGACGGTGCTGGGCCACGACCGCGTCGGTTTCCGCACGATGCCGGCCTTCGCGAAAGGTGGTCGGGAACGCTACGGCCTGGCACCCGATACGCCGGCTCGATTCGAGCGCTGTCTGTCCCAGAGCGCCGAGGTGGATCTGCCGTTGCCGTCCCGTGCTGCCCGGACCTACCTCGACATCCTCTTCTTCCATCCCTTCGAGGACGGCAACGCCCGTGCCGCGATGCTGGCGTTGGCCTTCGTCCTGGCCCGCGACAGCGTCCCCCTCGACCAGGTTCGCCCTCTGCAGACCACCCGCTGGGCCGACGACGCCGACGGCGCAGCCGACCTGGCGGTGCTGCTGGGCATCCTGATCACCACTGCGCAGCCGCGCCGGTGCCACGGGAGACAGTCGTGAACGAACGCGACGTCCTGCTCAACGAGCTCGCGCAAGGGCCGCGCCCCATGTCAGAGGGCATCGAGTGGTTCGACCGTCTCGGCTAGGAGGAGCAGTCCGAGGTGCTGCTGTCGCTGCGCCATCACTGCGTCCAGGCACGCGCGGTCGCCGAGGACCCATCGGAGAGTATTCGCCGTGCCGGGCTGCGCCCGCCCCATACACCCGCGGTACTGATCTCTCGAGGCCGGATGGCCGAGCAGTTGGGAAAGGCCGCCGCTCTCGCGCCGCGCGACGGGCCCGGCGCTGGCCGACGGGCTCGCCGCGGACCTGGCCGTGCACGAGAAGCTGGACCGGGTCCGGGTGGTGCGTGGCCGCGCGGTCGCGGTGGCCGGGCACGAGGACCGGGCTGAAGTCACGCTGGACGGCGGGCAGGACCTGTCCGCAGGCGCGGTGGTCGTGGCCACCGGGGTGAGCACGTTGGGGGCGGGCGATGTCGACTGGGTCGACGCGCCGGACACCGGCTGGCTGCCGCCCCTGTGGCGCGCGGCGGCCGCGGACCTTGCGGGGCGCCGCGTGGCGGTGCTGGGCACGGACCAGCCGCTGGGCACCTGGCTGCGTGCCCACCCCAACGCCGACGTGCGGTTCGACGTGTTCTACCCGGCGGCCGACCAGTACAAGACCGGTGAAGTCGCCGACGAGCCGCGGGTGCGCCTGGATCTGGTGGAACGGATCAGCATCGCGCCGGTCTCAGCCGGACTGCGGGTGACCGCGTGGCACCCGCACGGCGGCGCCCACGTCTTCGTCGTCGACACGGTCCTGACGAACATGGGCTCCAAGCCCGCGGCCCTGACCGGGCTCGAGGTCGACGCTGACGGGTACTGCCCGCCGGAGGCGCAGCACCCCCGCATCCTGGTCGCCGGGGACCTGAAGGGCGCGCGGATGCAGTGGATCGCGGTCGCGATGGGCGACGGCTCCCGGGCCGCGCTCACGCCGTACTACCAGGCCCAGGCCGTCCCCCGCTGACCGTGCCCCAATGCAGCCCTGGCCACTGTGGGGCCAGGGCCGGTGTAGGTTCCCGTGAGCCCTGTCCTTCAGAGACTCCGTGACCTGCACCTTCTTGGCCCGTTTCCATAGTCATGTCATCGGTCTCGTCCCATCTGCGTGTCATTTTCCTCAAGAATCAGAGGTAGAGCCTGGAGGGGGACGAGACGGGCAGGTGCGGTCAAGGTGTAGTAGATGCGGCCACGTCCGCCGCGATGAGGTCGTTCAGCTGCGCTCTCGCGTCGGCTTCTCAGCCATCCGGAGGCTTCCAGGCGACGAAGCTGCTTGTAGATGGTGTTGAGCGGGAGACTGGTGGTGGTGTGGAGCTGCGTCGCGTAGACCTCCTGGTCCGCATGTGACAGGAGATGGAGTGTGAGAGACATCAGCGGAAGGGGGACGCTGATGCGGAGTGGGGGCTCCTGACATGAATAGAGGTCGGTCAGTGTGCGGTTCTCGGCACCGAATGCTGTTTGCGCGGCAGACACGACCTCCCGGTTCGGCATGGGAGTGATGTCGCAACCGAGCGCAAGGAGCATGAGCTCCCGCGCCTGTTTGCTGTCGAGCTCTTGGAGGAGCGATGCTCCCCGGGAAGTGGGCCGTTGCGGTGTGCGCCCTGTTGACCGGCGGAAGAGATCCTCGCCGATGGCCCGTTCCAGTCGGCTGAACTGCATGCTGAGGGTGCTGTGTTCCACGTTGAGGTAGTCGGCAGTGGCCGAGAGGGTGGGGAAGGCCATGTGGATCTGGAATCGGCGGAGACGGATCCAGCCGTGCAGAGTGCCCTCAACGGCTGCCCGGATGTCGCAGTGCACCGACTCGTCGAGCTGCATCAGCATTTCGCGTCGACTGCGGGAGCCGACGGGGCGGATGGCAACTCCGAGCCTGGTGAGTCGGCGCACGACGGTTTCGGTGCAGGCTCCGGTTTCGCGGCTGATGTCTCCGAGACTGCGCAGGTGGACGACGTACTGATCGCGTAGCCAGGCGTCATCGAATGGGTGAGGACGGGTGCCTCCGGGCTGAACCTTGATGCCAAGGTCCTTGGCCCGTTGGACCACGAGGCGCTGAGGCAAGTCGAAGCTCTTGGCGATCTCTCTCAGCGACCTCTTCCTCACCTCGTGCTCACGGTGCAGGAACTGTGGTGTGAGGAGAGTGTGCGCGCGTGATCGCAGGCGCCATCTGCTGAACTCCGCGGCGGGGTCAGTGACATCGTTGAGCATGCGCTCCCACGTTCTGCGGGACTCGGTATCCGTACTGCTGAGGCCATCTGACGAGTACGAGGACGTCAGCTCGGTGAACAGTCGGTCCACGTCCGCGAACACCAGGTCAGCAGAGCGATGTCCGTGGACGGGGATGGCATCGAGCTGCTCCTGGGCGCCGAGGAGGGGATGCCGCGGGGACAGCGATAGGAGTGGAGCGGACCTCAGGTCGGCGCCGCAACTGCCCCGCCGCCTCGAAGGCTTGTGTGTGCACCGTCCCGGCTGCTGCCAGGGCACTCCTCCCGAGATCGAATCACGTGGCGGCCGGCGGCAGCGGGGGCAATCGGGGTGCAGAAGTGCACGGTGACGGGTGCAAGCGAAGGCCCAGGGAAGCCACCAGCGCAGCATCCAGCGCCCCTGTGTCTCCTCCAGGCACTGAGGACAGAACCGACAGCTCGGCGTGCGACGACCAAAGAGATCTGCGGGGGCGACGGTCTGGTCGAGGCGGCCTGAAGGCAGTTGGAGACATTCCTCCAAGGTCCGCAGATGCTGTTCGGGCAGGCCGGTGACAAACTTATGGATGCGCTCGGGCGGTGGCAGGTGGAGTGCTGACAGAAGCGAGGGCACCGACATCCAGAAGCGGCGGGCGAGGGTCTCCAGCCAACTGTCCATACTCTCGCCCGGCAACGGCGTCACGCGAATCGTAGAGGTCCGCAACTCGTTCATGCTGCCGTCTTTGGTCGGCTGGCCAGGCGGCCGGAGGTGAGGGCCTGCTGAAGTTCATCCCGGCCCTTTTCCGCGGCGGCGTCGTTCTTCACCAGGTCCAGCAGCTTCTGATCCAGACGTTCGGCACCAGTGCGTACGGCTCTCTGGCAGCCGCGGTTGATCAGCGTCATGAGGGAGCCGATGTGCCCGGTGCTGCGGGCGAACAGGTAGTCGGACAAGTCGTCCGCGAGTATGCCGGGGTACTTGTCCGCCAAAATGAGACGCTCCTCGATCGCGAGCAAGGTGTTGCGCCAGTCGGTGCGGCCCTGCTCGGAGTCGATGGTGAACGGAGCTAGATCGAGCGCGGTGGTTCGGCGCCCGGTCTGGGCGAGGACCGCGTCTTCGTAGCTGTTGCCCTCGCTGAACAGGCCCTTGCTCTCCAGCCCGACCCCGATCATCAGCAAGGTGACGGGAAACTCGTTCGCGATGTACTTGAAGTGGTTACTGACCTCGATGCCGGACGTGTTCCTCCACCGAAGGAAGTGCAGATCGTCGATGATCAAGAGCTTTGTCTCGGCCGACAAGACACAGTCCAGGGCGCGGTAGCCGAACTCCGCCGCGGTGCCACGGAACCTGCCGGGGTGCCCGTAGTACTCCAAGATCGCCCGGTTGAAGTCGCGCATCCCGGTATTGGCGGTCAGCCCGACCCGGCAGACCGGCCACCGTTCGTGTCCGGCAGCCGTGAACTGGCCCTCCTCCCGGAGGATGCGGCGATGGAGCTTTCTGGCGAAGGAGAGAACAGCAGTCGTCTTGCCCAGCCCTGGGAAGGCGTCCAGCGCGATGCTGCCTTTGGCCTTGTCGCCGTCCTGGTCGTTGCTGTCGAAGATGTCCCACAGGTCTTCGTGTAGGGCGTCCATCTGCGGGGTCCGCAGCGGGCCGAGGTTGGCGTGCCACTTGCGCCGGCCACGGTTGTACTCCTCCATGGCGGCCTCGCCCATCTTCTTGATCCGGCGGCGGGGCAGCAGCTCGGGTCGCTGCCGCGGCGGGGCGTCCGCGAGCCGTTGAAAGCCCTCCTTGCGGGACAGGGTCAGGTGATCGAGCCTGGAGTGCAGATCGGCTTCTTCAGCGTGGGGCCGGACTCGTTTACTCATCGTCATCCACGTCCTTCAGCGCCGAGGCGTAGAAGTCGAGTTCCTCGTCCAGCTCCTCCAGAGCGTCCGCGTCGTCATCCCCCTGCTCGGCCTCACCGGACTCGATGGCCGGAGCCGAAGGCTGTTCAGGAAGGGACAGCACGCGGGCTACCGACGGCAGGACGTCGACCTCGGAGGCTTCCTCTTTGGGCAAGTCCACGGCGGCCTGTTCGCGAGAGAGTCGCAGGGCCATGCGCCGCTCGGCCAGGGAATTGCCGAGTCCGAGATTCCACCGCTCCAGCAGGAGCGCGACGGCGAGCTTGTCGCCCGGGTAGGTGTACTGCTTGGCGGCCAGGCGCCGGGCGAACTGCAAAGCCTCCTCGCTCAGCGGCATCTGCAGACTCGGTGCGTGTTCCCAGCGCAGTGTGTGCCAGGTGCGTTCCGCGTCGCGGAAGTAGACGCGGGTGACGTCATCGGGGTCGGCGAAGAATGAGGCGTCCCCCGGAGTGTGGACACGGGGGTTTCATGCCGCGAGCGTGAGTCTATGCTCTGCCCGGTGCTGCTGTTCGAACTCGATAGGTGAGAGGTAGTCGAGGCTGCTGTGGCGCCTGCGGGCGTTGTAGTACGTCAGCCACTGGAAGATCTCCAGCCTGGCCTGACGCACCGTCGTGAACACCCCTTGCATCGCTTCTCTCTTCAGCCCCTGCCAGAAACTCTCGGCC
>NZ_JBEOYE010000106.1:0-29216 GCF_040296945.1 Streptomyces sp. NPDC001941
ACCGAGGCGAGGACGGTGGCGAAGTCGGCGTCGGCGCGGCCGAAGACGGGCGCCCCGGCCCGCCGCGCCACGTACAGCTCGCCCCAGGCCCGGCCCTGCCCGCACCTCGACGCTAACCCGCGCCACCCGCCCCGGGCGCGGCCGATGGCCCCGACGGTGCGGGCCCTAAGGCCCCTGCCCAGGGGCCCTTTACGGGCCCCGCGCGGGCCCGGCCGCGCCTACCGTCGAAAACGTCCCCGCATCCCCAGCGACGCCCCGAGTGAGGCCCCCATGGTGCAGACCCTCGTGCTCGTCGGCCACGGCATGGTCGGCCACCGCCTCCTGGAGGCCCTCGCCGAGCGCGGCGCGCTCATCGACCCCGACGACCCCGCGGGCCCCGGCTGGCAGGCCGTCGTCCTCGCCGAGGAGGACGTCGCCGCCTACGACCGGGTGCACCTGTCGTCCGCCTTCACCGGCACCGAACCCGGTGAACTGTCCCTGAGCACCCCGGAGTTCATCGCCGCGCACGGCATCGACCTGCGCCTGGGCGACCCGGCCGAGCACATCGACACCGCCACCCGCACGGTCACCACCACCTCCGGCGCCACCGTCGCCTACGACGCGCTGGTGCTGGCCACCGGCTCCTACCCGTTCGTCCCGCCGATCCCCGGCGCGGACGCCGAGGGCTGCTTCACGTACCGCACCCTCTACGACGTCGAGGCCCTCACCGCCTACGCAGCCGACCGCTCCAACGGCGTCGTCGTCGGCGGCGGCCTGCTCGGCCTGGAGGCCGCGGGCGCCCTGCGCACCCTCGGACTGACCACGCACGTCGTGGAGTTCGCGACCCGCCTGATGCCGCTGCAGGTCGACGACGGCGGCGCCGCCGCGCTGCGCGCCACCATCGAGTCCATGGGCGTCGCCGTGCACACCGGGGTCGGGGCCGGCGAGGTCGAGACCGACGCCGACGGGCGGGTGCGCGCCCTGAAGCTGTCCACCGGCGAGCGCGTCCACGCCGACCTGGTCGTCTTCTCCGCCGGGGTGCGCCCGCGCGACCGGCTGGCCCGCACCAGCGGCCTGGCCGTCGGCGACCGCGGCGGCGTCGTCGTCGACGAGCACTGCCGCACCACCGACCCGTACGTCTACGCCATCGGCGAGTGCGCCCAGACGGCCGACGGCCGGGTGTACGGCCTCGTCGCGCCCGGCTACCAGATGGCCGAGGCGGTCGCCGACGCGCTCGCGGGCGACGGCGGGGCCGTCTTCACCGGCGCCGACACCTCCACCAAGCTCAAGCTGCTCGGCGCCGACGTCGCCTCCTTCGGCGACCCCTTCGCCCAGCAGGCCACCGAGGTCGTCTTCTCCGACGGCCGCGAGGGCGTCTACAAGAAGCTGTTGCTCGGCCCCGAGGGCCAGCTGCTCGGCGGCATCCTGGTCGGCGACGCCGAGGCGTACGGCTCCCTCAAGCCGCACGCCGGGCGCCAACTGCCCGCCCCCGCCGAGGCGTTCATCCTGCCGGCGAGCGGGGGAGCGCCGGTCGGCGCGGACGCGCTGCCCGACGACGCGGTCGTCTGCTCCTGCCACAACGTCACCAAGGGCGCGGTCCGCGCCGCCGTCGCCGAGCACGGCCTGACCGACGTCGGCGGCGTCAAGCGCTGCACCAAGGCCGGCACCGGCTGCGGCGGCTGCCTGCCCACCCTCCAGGCCGTCCTGGAGGACTGCGGCGTGGAGAAGCCGCGCGGCCTGTGCGAGCACTTCCCCGAGCTGGGCCGCGCCCAGATCTACGAGCTGATCCGCACCGAACGCATCCGCTCCTACACCGAACTGATGGAGCGTCACGGCAGCGGCGGCGAGGGCTGCACCGTCTGCAAGCCCGTCGTCGGCAACGTCCTGGGCACCCTCGCCCCCGAACTCGGCCTGACCCACGTCCTGCAGGGCGAGCAGGCGGCCCTCCAGGACTCCAACGACCTCTTCCTCGCCAACCTCCAGAAGGACGGCACCTACTCCGTCGTCCCGCGCGTCCCCGGGGGCGAGATCACCCCCGAGCAGCTGATCGTCATCGGCGAGGTCGCCCGCGACCACGGCCTCTACACCAAGATCACCGGCGGCCAGCGCATCGACCTGTTCGGCGCGAAGAAGACCGAACTCCCCGGCATCTGGCGGCGCCTGATCGACGCTGGCTTCGAGTCCGGGCACGCCTACGGCAAGTCGCTGCGCACCGTGAAGTCCTGCGTCGGGTCCAAGTTCTGCCGCTTCGGCCAGGGCGACTCCGTCCAGCTCGCCATCGACCTGGAGCTGCGCTACCGCGGCCTGCGCGCCCCGCACAAGCTCAAGGGCGGCGTCTCCGGCTGCCTGCGCGAGTGCGCCGAGGCCCGCGGCAAGGACATCGGCGTCATCGCCACCGCCGGCGGCTGGAACCTGTACGTGTGCGGCAACGGCGGCACCAACCCCCGCCACGCCGACCTGCTCGCCTCCGACCTGGACGCGGGCGCCCTGTTCCGGCTCATCGACCGCTTCCTCATGTACTACCTGCGCACCGGCGAGCGCCTGGAGCGCACCGCGGCCTGGCTGGAGCGCCTGGACGGCGGCCTGGACCACCTCAAGGAGGTCCTGGTCGAGGACTCCCTGGGCATCTGCGCCGACCTGGAGGCCCAGATGGAGCGGCACGTGGCCGCCTACCGCGACGAGTGGCGGGCCGTCCTGGAGGACCCCGAGGCGCTGGCCCGCTTCGGCCCGCACACCGGCGGCGTGGACTTCCTGGAGCCGGGCCGCGGCCGCACCGCCGTCCTGGCCGACGGCACCGAGGCCGCCCTGTTCAAGGACCGCGACGGCGCGGTGTACGCGGTCGGCAACCGCGACCCGTACTCCGGCACCGACGTGATCGCCGACGGCATCATGGGCACCCGCGACGGGGTGCCCGTGGTGGCCTCCCCGATGCACAAGCAGGAGTTCGACCTGCGCACCGGCGTCAGCCTCGACGACGACGCGGTACGCCTGCCGGTCCTGGACGTGCCCGCGGGCGCCTGAGCGGGACCGCACCCGGGCCCGGCACCGCCGCCGGGCCCGGGTGCGGCACACCCGTACCGCTGCGCCGCCCGTGCGCCCGGTCCGTACGGCACGCCCGCGGGGGACCTTCGTACGCGCTGGTAGCCGGACCTTGGTAGCCCCGGGTGACGACCATCGGCCCTGACGGCACCCTTATGTCCGCGCGCACCCTGGAAGGGCAGCACCCGAACCGGGTGGACCCGCACAAACCCCAGGGAAGCGACATGAGTTCCGCAGTCCAGGACAGTCGCACGACGGACGGTTCCGTCGCGTCGTACGACACGGAGCAGTACCGACCCGGCAGGACGATCACCGCCTGGGAGCCCGAGAACGAGCTCTTCTGGAAGTCCATCGGCAAGCGGGTCGCCACCCGCAACCTCTGGATCGCGGTCCCTGCCCTCCTGGTCGCCTTCGTCGTCTGGCAGGTCTGGAGCGTCACCGCCACCAACCTCAAGGACGTCGGCTTCGGCTACAGCACCTCGCAGCTGTTCTGGCTGACCGCCATCCCCGGCCTCACCGGCGGCACCGCCCGGATCTTCTACACCTTCCTCGGCCCCATGGTCGGCCAGCGCCGCTTCACGGCCCTGTCCACGGTCGTCCTGATCGTCCCGCTGATCTGGCTCGGCATCGCCATCCAGGACCCGTCGACCTCGTACGGCACCATGGTCGCCATCGCCGCCCTCTGCGGCATCGGCGGCGCCAACTTCGCCTCCTCGCTGGCCAACATCGGCTTCTTCTTCCCCAAGGGCGAGAAGGGCAACGCCACCGGCATCAACGGCGGCCTCGGCAACCTCGGCGTCTCCGTCGTCCAGCTGCTCACCCCCATCGTGATCACCTGGTCGACCATCGCCATCGGCACCGCCCAGCACAAGCCCAACGGCTCCGCCGTCTACCTGCAGAACGCCGCGTTCCTCTGGGTCCCCGTCCTGATCGTCCTCGCCGCCGTCGCCTGGTTCGGCCAGAACGACCTCAAGGTCGCCTCCACCCCGTTCAGCCAGCAGAAGGTCATCTTCAAGCGCAAGCACAACTGGCTGATGACCTGGCTGTACGTCGGCACCTTCGGCTCCTTCATCGGCTTCGCCGCCGCCCTGCCGATGCTGATCAAGACCACCTTCCCGGACTACTCCGTCGCCACCTACGCCTGGATGGGCCCCGCCGTCGGCGCCCTCGCCCGCTGGGCCGGCGGCTGGATCGCCGACAAGCTCGGCGGCGCGCGCGTCACGATCATCTCCTTCGTCGGCATGGCCCTGTCGATCATCGGCGTGATCAACTTCCTGCCCGCGGGCTCCGACGGCGGCAGCTTCTACGGCTTCTTCGCCTGCTTCCTCGCCGCGTTCTTCTTCTCCGGCATCGGCAACGGCTCCACCTTCCGCCAGATCCCGGTCATCTTCCGCAGCCACCACCTCAAGGGCCTCACCGAAGGCACCCCCGAGTACGCCAAGGCCCTCAAGCAGGCCGAGATGGAGTCCGGCGCCGTCACCGGCTTCACCTCCGCCATCGCGGCCTACGGCTTCTTCTTCATCCCGGCCCTCTTCGGCTCCGTGGCCGTGACCAGCGCGATGTGGGGCTTCGTCGCCTTCTACGCCAGCTGCGTCCTGGTCACCTGGTACTTCTACGCCCGCAAGTCGGCCGAAGCGCCGAGCTGACCCGGCCCGCCCGGGACGGCACGACCGAAGGGCCCCGGTTCACCGGGGCCCTTCGCGCTGCCCGGGGGCGCGGCCCGGCCCGTCCGGTGCGAGCGCCCCTGCCCGTACGGCCCGCCCCGGCCGCGTACTTCCCCGTACGGCCCTCACCCGGCCCGTACTCCACCGCCCGCGCTCCACCACCCGCTCCACCGCCCGTACGCGCACGACGGGCGCCCCCACACCCCCGCGCACCGCCCGAAGGTCCCCCACATGATCAGCATGCTGCTCCAACTCGCCGTCATGGTCGGCGCCATCGCCCTCGGCTCCCGCAAGGGCGGCGTCGGCATGGGACTGTGGGGCGCCGTCGGCGTCTTCGTCCTCGCCACCGTCTTCGGCGTCGCCCCCGCCGACACCAGCGGCATCGTCGACGTCATGCTGATCATCCTCGCCGTCATCATGGCCGCCGCCGCCATGGAGGCCGCCGGGGGCATCGACTTCCTGGTGGGCGTCGCCGAACGCGCCATCCGCCGCAACCCCGCCCGGGTCACCTTCATCGCCCCGCTCGTCTCCTGGGCCTTCACCCTCGGCGCGGGCACCGCGCACGTCTTCTACCCGCTGCTCCCCGTCATCCACGACGTCGCCCGCGAGGGCGGGGTGCGCCCCGAACGGCCCATCGCCGTCTCCTCCATCGCCGCCACCGTCGGCATCACCGCCAGCCCCGTCTCCGCCGCCATGGCCGCGATGATCGTGATGTTCGACGGGGACGGCTGGGGGCTGCCGAAGATCATGGCGGTCGCGGTGCCCTCCACCCTGGTCGGCGTCCTGGTCGCCGCCGCCGTCCAGACCCGCGTCGGCAAGCCGCTCGACCAGGACCCCGAGTACCGGCGACGGCTCGCGGCGGGGGAGCTGGAGCCGGTGGCCCCGACGGGCGCCCAGGCCTCTCTGGGAGCCCAGGCCTCTGCGGGCGCCCCGGCCTCTGTGGGCGTCCCGGCCATCGCGTCGGGAGCCCAGGCCATCGCGCCGGGCGCCCAGGCCTCTCTGGGAGCCCAGGCCTCTGCGGGCGCCCCGCTCTCCGCGCCGGGAGCCCAGGCCTCTGCGGGCGCCCCGCTCTCCGCGCCGGGCGCCCCCGCCCCCCGCCCCCGGGCCAAGTGGGCGGCGTACCTCTTCCTCGCCGGGACCGTCGCCGTCGTCGTCAGCGGCCTCTTCCCGGCGCTGCGCCCCGGCGCCCCCGACGGCAAGGGCCCGCTCTCCATGCCCGCCACCATCGAGATCCTGATGATGGCCGTCGCCGCGCTGATCCTGCTGGTGTGCCGGGTCGACGCCAAGCAGGTCCCGGCCACCGACGTGGCCCGCTCCGGACTGGTGGCCGTGATCGGCGTCTTCGGGCTGTCCTGGCTCGGCCTGTCCTTCATCGGCGCCAACGAGCAGCGCATCACCGACGCCCTCGGCGGGATCGCCCGGTCCCAGCCGTGGTTCTTCGCGGTGATGCTGCTGGTGCTGTCCGCGCTGCTGTTCTCGCAGGCCACGACCACCAAGGCGCTGATGCCGCTGGGCCTGGCGCTGGGCATTCCCGTACCGCTGCTCATCGCGATGTGGCCGGCGGTCAACGGCTACTTCCTGCTGCCCACGTACGGCACCTTCATCGCGGCGATCAACTTCGACCGGACGGGGACGACGAGGGTGGGCCGGTTCGTGGTCAACCACTCGTTCATGATCCCCGGTCTGGTGACGGTGGTGAGCGCGGTGCTGACAGGGTTCGGGTTGGCGGAAGCGCTCGCCTGACCCCATGCTCGTACCGGATGGAAAATACTTGTGAATGCATTCACAAGCGAACTAAGGTCCAAAGTCCCGCGCAGAATGGCAGGTCAGGCGGGGTGCGCCCGCTTCCGCACCCCCGAGATCAGGACCTAGGGCCCGCAAACGGGGACCATCGCCGACCCTTTTGATCGATCAAAAGGAGTGCAATGGATACCAGCAAGCGAAAGCAGCGACGAAGCGATTTCGGAAGGTGCGAGCCATGAGTGCAGCTCCCGCGGAGACCACCGTGAACGGCGGAGCCTGGAACGGCTTCAAGGGCGGCCTGTGGCGCGACGCCATCGACGTCCGCGACTTCATCCAGCAGAACTACACGCCCTACGAGGGCGACGACTCCTTCCTCGCCGGACCCACCGAGCGCACCACCGCCGTGTGGAAGGCCATCACGGACAAGTTCCCCGAGGAGCGCGCCAAGGGCGTCTACGACGTCGCGTACGACGTCCCCGCCACGATCACCGCCCACGCCCCCGGCTACATCGACCGGGACAAGGACCTGATCGTCGGCCTGCAGACCGACGCGCCGCTCAAGCGCGCGATCATGCCCTACGGCGGCTGGCGCATGGTCGCCGGAGCCCTGGAGACCTACGGCTACCCCGTCTCCGCCGAGCTGGAGAAGGTCTTCACCGAGTACCGCAAGACCCACAACGCCGGAGTCTTCGACGCGTACACCCCCGAGATCCGCGCCGCCCGCAAGGCCGGCATCGTCACCGGACTGCCCGACGCCTACGGCCGCGGCCGCATCATCGGCGACTACCGCCGCGTCGCCCTCTACGGCGTCGACCGCCTCATCGAGGTCAAGAAGCAGGAGAAGGACGAGCTCAACGCCATGCCCGCGGGCAACCGCCCGCTGGAGGAGACCATCCGGCTGCGCGAGGAGCTCTCCGAGCAGATCCGCGCCCTCGGCGAGCTCAAGGCCATGGCCGCCTCCTACGGCCACGACATCTCCGGCCCCGCCACCACCGGCCGCGAGGCCATCCAGTGGCTGTACTTCGCCTACCTCGCCGCCGTGAAGGAGCAGAACGGCGCGGCCATGTCGCTCGGCCGCACCTCCACCTTCGTCGACGTCTACCTGCAGCGCGACATCGAGGCCGGCCTCCTCACCGAGGAGCAGGCCCAGGAGCTCGTCGACGACTTCATCATCAAGCTCCGCATCGTCCGCTTCCTGCGCACCCCCGAGTACGACGAGCTGTTCTCCGGCGACCCCACCTGGGTCACCGAGTCCATCGCCGGCATGGGCGAGGACGGCCGCCCGCTCGTCACCCGCACCTCCTTCCGCTACCTCCAGACCCTCTACAACCTCGGCCCGGCCCCCGAGCCGAACATGACGGTCTTCTGGTCGCCCCAGCTGCCCCAGGGCTTCAAGGAGTTCTGCGCCCGCGTCTCCATCGACACCTCGTCCGTCCAGTACGAGTCCGACGAGCTGATGCGCCCCCGCTTCGGCGACGACACCGCCATCGCCTGCTGCGTCTCCGCGATGCCCGTCGGCAAGCAGATGCAGTTCTTCGGCGCCCGCGTGAACCTCGCCAAGACCCTGCTGTACGCGATCAACGGCGGCCGCGACGAGAAGTCCGGCGCCCAGGTCGGCCCCGAGAGCGGCGCCATCACCGCCGAGGTCCTCGACTACGACGAGGTCATGGCCAAGTTCGACGAGCAGATGGAATGGCTCGCCAACGTCTACGTCCACGCCCTCAACGTCATCCACTACATGCACGACCGGTACGCCTACGAGCGCATCGAGATGGCGCTCCACGACCGCGACGTGCGCCGCACCATGGCCTGCGGCATCGCCGGCCTCTCCGTCGCCGCCGACTCCCTCGCCGCGATCAAGTACGCGAAGGTCACCGCCCACCGCGACGAGACCGGCCTGGCCACCGACTACACCATCGACGGCGAGTACCCCGCGTACGGCAACAACGACGAGCGCGCCGACGAGATCGCCGTGTGGCTGGTCGAGGAGTTCATGAAGAAGGTGCGCAAGCACCCGACCTACCGCGATGCCGAGCACACCCAGTCCGTCCTGACGATCACCTCCAACGTCGTGTACGGCAAGAAGACCGGCAACACCCCCGACGGCCGCCGCGCCGGCGAGCCGTTCTCCCCGGGCGCCAACCCGATGAACGGCCGCGACACCCACGGCTACGTCGCCAGCGCCCTGTCGGTCGCCAAGCTCCCGTACGAGGACGCCGAGGACGGCATCTCGCTGACCAACACCGTCACCCCCGACGGCCTGGGCCGCACCCCCGAGGAGCGGATCAAGAACCTGGCGGGCGTGCTGGACGGCTACATGGCCTCCGACGGCTTCCACATGAACGTCAACGTCCTCAACCGCGACGTGCTGATGGACGCCATGGAGCACCCGGAGAACTACCCGCAGCTGACCATCCGGGTCTCGGGCTACGCGGTCAACTTCGTCCGCCTCACCCGCGAGCAGCAGCTCGACGTCCTCAACCGCACCTTCCACGGCGCCCTCTGACGCCACCCCCATCCGGCACCCGGGCGCCGGAGACCGGGAGACCGGGAGGTCGGGTCCCGCGAGGGGCCCGACCTCGGCAGCCGGGGCCCGCAAAGGCTCCGGAACCCCGACCCGGGGCCCGTGCAGGGCCCCGGAACCCGGCTCTCGTCCGCGAGAGCCCCACGAGCCGCGCGGCCCGGAGCGAACCCTCACTTCCTCCGGGACCGCGCGACACCAAGGGGCGGGGGACACGGCCCGGGGATCTGGGGGGGGGGCTTCCCCCCGCCCCCGGCCCCGCCCCTCCCGCCCCCGCCCCACCCTCCGCCCGTCCACCCAGGAGGTCCCTGCCATGGCCGTTCTCCTCGGTCCCGACATCCCCGTCAGGCCGCTCGTCCCGGTCGCCGGCGACACCGCGCCCGTCTTCGACGACGACGCCGCGTGCGTGGCCCCCGCGGACACCCCGGCCGCCCCCGCCGGAGCCTGTCCGTCCACCCCCGCGGCGGCCGCCACGCTCCGGCCGAGCGAGGGCTCGGTGCACTCCTGGGACCTGTCCACCGGCGTCGACGGCCCCGGCACCCGCTTCGTGACGTTCCTGTCGGGCTGCCCGCTGACCTGTCTGTACTGCCACAACCCCGACACCTGGCGGATGCGCAACGGGCGGCGCACCTCCGCCGACGCCGTGATCGCCGAGGCCTCCAAGTACACGAAGTTCATCGCCGCCTCGGGCGGCGGTGCCACGATCTCCGGCGGCGAGCCGCTGCTCCAGCCGGTCTTCGCGGGCGAGCTGCTGCACCGGATGAAGCACGAGCTCGGTCTGCACACGGCCCTCGACACCTCGGGCTTCCTGGGCGCCCGCGCCACCGACGCGCTGCTGCGGGACGTCGACCTGGTGCTGCTCGACATCAAGTCGTGGGACCCGCAGACGTACCAGAAGGTGACCGGCCGCCCCCTCCAGCCGACGCTGGACTTCGCGCGGCGCCTGGCGGACCTGGGCAAGGAGGTCCACGTCCGCTTCGTGCTCGTGCCCGGTCTGACGGACGCCCCGGAGAACGTCGCGGGCGTCGCCTCCTTCGCCGCCTCCCTGGGCAACGTCGCGCGCGTCGACGTCCTGCCCTTCCACAAGCTCGGCGAGGCCAAGTGGGAGGCGCTGGACAAGGAATTCACCCTGCACGACACCCCGTCGCCCTCCCCGGAGCGGGTCGCCGAGGTCAAGGCGGTCTTCGCGGCCGAGGGCCTGAACGCGGTCTGACCCCCGTGCCCCGGGCCGTGCCCCCGCCGTCTCCCTCCGCGTCCTGCTCCCCGCCCCGGCCCCCTTCGCCGCAGCCGCCCCCGGTGGCCGCGGCGCGGGCGCCGTACCCTGGAGGCATGAGCACCACCCCCGACCACGAAGGACCGCGCGAGCCCGGCCAGCAGGGCCCCGGGGCGGCGGCGAAGCCCCAGGCCCGGCCGAAGCTGGTCTTCGACGACCCGCTGGACCAGCAGTCGTCGGACGACACGGACCGCGGGTGGGGCGAGCGGCCCTCCGGCGACTCGGCCGCCGACCTGGCGCGCTTCCTCGACGAGAAGCCGCCCCACCACCTCTGATCCGCACCCTGGCGGCGGACCGCCGCTACGGGGCGCCGTGCCCCTGTCCGCGCTGCGAGACCAGCGCGTCGCGGATCTCCTTGAGCACCTCCAGCTCGCTGATCTCGATCGCCTCGATGGCGCCCTCCTTGGCCTTGTCCTGGGCGGCCTTGCGCGCCAGGTACTTGGCCATGGGCAGCACCATCAGGAAGTACACGACGGCGGCCGTGATCAGGAAGCTGAGGATGGCGCTGAGCACCGAGCCCCACATGATCGGGATGCCGCTGACCACGTCGCCGGTCTTGTCCAGGACGCACGGTCCCTTCAGGCAGGACCGGTAGCTGTCCAGGTCCTTGGTGCCGAAGGCGCCGACCAGCGGGTTGATGACGCCCTTCACCACCGCGTTCACGATGTTGGTGAACGCGGCGCCGATGACGACCGCGACCGCCAGGTCGATCACGTTCCCACGGGTGAGGAAGGCCTTGAAGCCCTCCAACAGGCTCTGCTTTTCCGGCTGGCTGGTCACCAGGCCGCCTTTCGTCGCATGTGCAGTTGGCGCAGCCATTACGCCCCGAAGGGTGCATAGGCGTCCAATCCGTACGTACGAACAGGTGACTTGACAGCGTGTCCGTGCGAATCAGCACAACGTCACCGCCAGTTGGGAGGTGGCACCCGCGCCCGCGAGCGCCGCGGCCGTCGCGCGCGGTACGGACAGCACCACCAGGGCGCCCCCCTCCGGCGGATCCGCCCCGGCCCCGGGCACCTCGGCCACCCGGGCCCCGGCCGCCACCACCCGGGCCGCGCCCCCGCCACCCGCCGCGGGACCGGCCGCCGCGATCACGTCGACCCGGTCGCCGGGGCGCAGCAGCCTGACCGTGGCCGCGTCGGCGATCCGCACCGGGGCGGACACCACCTCGACCGGCCGCCCGCGCCCGCCGCCGTCGGGCTCCCCGGGGGTCCCCGACGGTACGGGGGCGTGGGCGCGGGGGCCCGGGGCGCCGCTGTCGCGCGGCGCGGAGGCGGCCAGGGCGGCGGCGGTGACGGCCAGGCCCGCGACCACGGCGCGGCGCCTTCGGCGCACGGCCCGCCGCAGCCGGTGCCGCCCGCCGGAGACCCGCAGCGGGGCGAACTCGGGTACGGGGCACGGGCCGGGGACGGGCGCGGGCGAATGGGGGCAGCCGGGGGAGGCGGGGGAGTAGGAGGAGTACGGGGAGGAAGCGGGGGTGCGGGGCTGGGAGTTCACGGCGGCCACCACCAATCCGGTCTGTCGTGGAGCGGGTTCGGACCTTCACGATGCCCGGGATGCCGAAAGGCCGCAGTCGCCTGTGGACGACTGCGGCCTTGTGGAAAACTCCGTCACCCGTGAGGGGGACGCCCGCCTCCGGAGACCCGGAAACGCCGGCCTCCGGGGACCCGGAAACGCCCCGGGGACCCGGAAACACCCGCCCCCAGGGCTGCCCGGCTACGGCAGCTCGATCCCCAGGTCCCATCCCTCGTGCGCCCGGGTGCACAGGCAGTCCCGGTCCTCGGTCGCCGGCAGGGCGCGCACCGCGTCGAACAGCACCTCGCGCAGCCGCGACACGTTCTCGCCGAACACCTTCAGGACCTCGGTGTGCGAGACGCCCTCGCCGGTCTCCGCACCCGCGTCCAGGTCCGTCACCAGGGTCATGGACGTGTAGCAGAGGCCCAGTTCGCGGGCGAGGATCGCCTCGGGGTGGCCGGTCATGCCGACGACGGCCCAGCCGTTGGCCGCGTGCCAGCGCGACTCCGCGCGGGTGGAGAAGCGCGGGCCCTCGACGACCACGAGCGTGCCGCCGTCCACCGGCTCCCACGCGCGCCCGCGCGCCGCCGCCACGGCGGCCTTGCGGCCCTCGGGGCAGTACGGGTCGGCGAACGTCGTGTGCACGACGTTGGGCACCGTGCCGTCCGGCAGCGGCTCCCCGTCGAAGTAGGTGGCGGTGCGGGACTTGGTGCGGTCGACGAGCTGGTCGGGTACGAGCAGGGTCCCGGGGCCGTACTCGGGGCGCAGCCCGCCCACCGCGCACGGGCCGAGGACCTGGCGCACGCCCACGGAGCGCAGGGCCCACAGGTTGGCGCGGTAGTTGATCCGGTGCGGCGGCAGGTGGTGGCCGCGGCCGTGCCGGGGCAGGAAGGCGACCCGGCGCCCGGCGACCTCGCCGAGGAACAGGGAGTCGCTGGGGCTGCCGTAGGGGGTGTCGACCCGGACCTCGGTGACGTCGTCCAGGAAGGAGTAGAAGCCGGAGCCGCCGATGACGCCGATCTCGGCCTGCTGCGCGCCGCCCGCGCGCGCGTTCTCTGCGTTCGCCATGCCGGTCACACTATCCGCGCCGGTGCGAGCGCCTCCTCCGGGCGGCTTCCGGTCAGCCTCCCGGGCGGCCTCCGCGTACGCCGAAGGCCCCGGCATACGCACGCGTACGTACACCGGGGCCTTCGGACAGAAGCGCAGAAGCACAGAAGTGCTAAGGCACAGAAGTGCGGGTCAGGCAGCCGAACCCGAGCTCGACGAGCCCGACGTCGTCGACGAGGACGAAGCGGCGGGCTTCGACGTCGTGGAGGAGGACGAGGACGACGACGTCGAAGAAGTCGAAGAAGAAGACGTCGACGAGGACGACGAGCCCGACGACGCCGGCGTGCTGCTCGACGAGGAGCCGCGGCTGTCGTTGCGGTAGAAGCCGGAGCCCTTGAAGACGATGCCGACGGCCGAGAACACCTTCTTCAGGCGTCCCTTGCAGTTCGGGCACTCGGTCAGGGCGTCATCGGTGAACTTCTGCACCGCCTCGAGGCCCTCGCCGCATTCGGTGCACTGGTACTGGTAGGTCGGCACTTGTCTTCCTCCTGGCACTCTCACTCGATGAGTGCTAACGACGGTCCATAGTGACGTATTCCGCTCGCTCAGTCCACCGCCACCGGCACGCGGTGACCCACACCACGTGCCACCGTGCGCCCGCCGGTGCGCGGTACGAGGCGGGAGCGCAGGGTCAGGAGGGTGGCGAGGGCCAGTGCGGTTCCGGCCAGCGGGACGAGGAATCCCGCGTGCGAGCCGTAGCCGTCGGCGAGTCGTCCGGCGACCGTCACGGCCGCCGCCTGCCCGAGCGCGACGGCGCCCGTCAGCCAGGTGAAGGCCTCCGTGCGGGCCGACGCGGGCACCAGGGACTCCACCAGCGTGTAGCCGGTGATCAGGGCCGGGGCCATGCACAGGCCGACGACCAGGCCGAGCGCGCCGAGCAGCACCGGGGCGTGCGCGGTCCACAGCAGGGAGGCGGCGAGGGTCAGGCCGAGGTAGCCCAGGAGGAGGCGGCGGCGCGGGCCGGACTTCCAGGCGATGGCGCCGCAGGCGATGCCGGCGAGCATGTTGCCCGCGGCGAACACCCCGTACAGCACGCCGTTCACGCCGGGGTTGCCGATCTCCTCGGCGAAGGCGGTGAGCGAGACCTGCATTCCGCCGAAGACCGAGCCGATCCCGAGGAAGGCGATGGCGAGCACCCGCACGCCGGGCACCGAGAGGGCGGAGACGTGCTCCACGCGCGCGTGGGGGCTGTTCAGCCCGTGCGCGGGCTGGGTGCGCTTCTGCGCGGCGAACAGCAGGCCGCCGACGACCGTCAGGACGGCCTCGGTGGCCAGGCCCGCGGCGGGGTGGACGACGGTGCACAGCGTGGTGGCCAGGACGGGGCCGACCACGAAGGTGAACTCGTCGGTGACGGACTCGAAGGCCGCGGCGGTGCCCGCGAGCGGGGTCCCCTCCAGCTTGGCGGCCCAGCGGGCGCGCACCATGGGGCCGACCTGCGGCACCGAGGCGCCGGTGGGCACGGCCGCCGCGAAGAGCGCCCACAGGGGGGCGTCGGCGAGCGCGAGGGCGATCAGTGCGGCGACGGACGCCGCGTGCACCAGGACGCCGGGCAGCAGTACGGCGCGCTGGCCGAAGCGGTCGGCGAGCTTGCCGGTCTGCGGGGCGAACAGGGCCATGGCGACGCCGGTGACGGCGGCGACGGCGCCTGCGGTCCCGTACGAGCCGCTGGTGTGCTGGACCAGCAGCAGGATGCCGATGGTCAGCATGGCGAAGGGCTGGCGCGCGGCGAACCCGGGGATCAGGAACGACAGGGCGCCGGGGGTGCGCAGGAGCTGCCCGTAGCCGGGCCGTCGTGCGGCGGCGGCGCCGGAGTTCTTCGTGACCGTGGACTCCACGGTCCTTGCCTTTCTGCCGCCTGGTAGCGCTCCCCTGTGGGAGCAGCCGAGGGCTGTCCTCTTGCGCGGAACTGCGGTAGATGCCGCGCCCACTGCGAGGGCGCCGGCCGCCATACAATCGCGCCAGCCCTGCGTCAGGCAGAGTTGGTCGATCCGTCCGAAGTCCCGCATCCCGTGTGGAGGCGGCCGGACGAGCGTGATCATGATGATTGCGTACGACTCATGGTACAGGGGTCGGCGGATCTTGGCCTGAGAATCAGTCGATCGCGACCAGATCTCGCCTGTGATTAACGGGCCGTTCATCCTCGTCACCCACGGTTCGCAGCCCACTACCGTGCCTGCTTCGCCCCCCGTGGCCCGCTACCGCCCCCGCCCCGAAGCCCCCGGCCCGCCCCCGGACCCCGCGGAACCCTTGGACCCGGACGGCCCGGGGAGCCCGCCCGTGCCCAGCCAGCCCGCCAGCTTGCCGCCCTGGCCCACGGCCCGCAGACGGTGCTCCGCCGCGTCGCGCACCGGGTCCGTGGCGACCACGAGGAGCTCGTCCCCGCGCCGCAGCACGGTCGAGGGCAGCGGTACGAAGCTGGTGCCGTCCCGGACGACCAGGGTGACGGCCGCCCCGGCGGGCAGCCGCAGCTCGGCGACCTCCACGCCGTGCATCCGCGACTTCTCCGGGATCGCCACCGACAGCAGGTGCCCGCGCAGCCGCTCCAGCGGGGCGGACTCGATGCCGAGGTCGGTGGCCCCCGAGGAGTCGCCCAGCCGCAGGGCGCGGGCCAGCCAGGGCAGCGTGGGGCCCTGGATCAGGGTGTAGACCACGACGAGCACGAAGACGATGTTGAAGACCTTCTGGCTGCCCTCGATCCCGGACACCATCGGGATGGTCGCCAGGATGATGGGCACCGCGCCGCGCAGCCCGGCCCAGGACATCAGGGCCTGCTCGCGCCAGGGGATGCGGAAGGGCAGCAGGCTGACCAGCACCTCCAGCGGCCGGGCGACCATGGTCAGGACCAGGCCGACGATGACGGCGGGCCAGAAGTCGTCGACCAGCTCGTGCGGGGTGACCAGCAGGCCGAGCAGCACGAACATGCCGATCTGGGCGAGCCAGCCCAGGCCCTCGGCGAAGCCGCGGTTGGCGGGCGCGTGCGGCAGCTTGGCGTTGCCCAGGACCATCGAGGCCAGGTAGACCGCGAGGAAGCCGCTGCCGTGGGCCATGGCGCCGGCGGCGTACGCGGCGACGGCGATGGCCATGACGGCGATCGGGTAGAGGCCGGAGGCGGGCAGGGCGATGTGCCGCAGCCCGTAGGCGCCCAGGAAGCCGATCGCCAGGCCGAGGGCGGCGCCGATGGCGAGCTCCAGGGCGATCGTGCCGACCAGGACGTACCAGGAGTCCACCGGGCCGACCGTGGCGAACGCCACGACCAGGATGACCACGGGGGCGTCGTTGAAGCCGGACTCGGCCTCCAGGGTGCCGGTCACCCGCGCGGGCAGCGGCACCTTGCGCAGCACCGAGAAGACGGCCGCGGCGTCGGTGGAGGAGACGACGGCGCCGATCAGCAGCGCCTGGCGCCACTCCAGGCCGACCAGGTAGTGCGCTCCGGCGGCGGTGACGCCCACGCTCACCGCGACGCCGACGGTCGACAGCACGACCGCCGCGGGCAGCGCGGGTTTGATCTCCTTCCACTTGGTGCCCAGGCCGCCCTCGGCCAGGATCACGACAAGTGCGGCGTAGCCGATCACCTGCGTCAGTTCGGCGTCGTCGAAACGGACGTCGAAGATGCCGTCCTGGCCTATGGCCATCCCGATGCCCAGGTAGAGCAGCAGGCTGGGGAGCCCGCTCCGGGAGGAGATGCGCACCGCCGCGACGGCGACGAGCAGGACGAGCGAGCAGATGAACAGGAGCTCGTTGAGCTGGTGGACAGTCAGTGGCCGACCCTTTCCCTGCGGTGTGTGACGGACGTGCCGGATCGTTCCTCCGGCTCGACAGTACTTCGTTACCTTACCTAATCTTTTACGCTTCCTTGACGCCTCTTCCGGTATCAGGGAAGCCCGCGCGGAAGGCCTGTTGCACGGACCGGCGTCCGGGGCGGGGGAGAGCTGCGCCTATGGTTGCTCCAGCACTCCCGGACCAGCCTGCGCCTCGAAGGACAGCGATGCCCGCCAACACCACCGCCCCTCCTGCCGCGAAACCCGGCAAGAAGAAGAAGGGGCGCCGCGCCCGCCTGATCGTGCTCGTCCTGGTGCTGGCGTTGGTCGCGGGCATCGGCTACGGGGCGTACTGGAGCGTCAGTACGGTGCGCGCTTCCTTCCCGCAGACCTCCGGCACCGTCAAGGTGCCGGGACTGAGCGGACAGGTGGAGGTCAAGCGCGACTCCTACGGCATCCCGCAGATCTACGCCGACACCGACGAGGACCTGTTCCGCGCCCAGGGCTACGTCCAGGCGCAGGACCGCTTCTGGGAGATGGACGTCCGGCGCCACCTGACGTCCGGCCGGCTGTCGGAGATGTTCGGCAAGGGCCAGGTCGACACCGACGCGTTCCTGCGCACTCTCGGCTGGCGCCGGGTGGCGCAGCAGGAGTACGACACCAAGCTGTCGGCGAGCACGAAGAAGTACCTCCAGGCGTACGCGGACGGCGTCAACGCCTACCTCAAGGGCAAGTCGGGCCGGGACGTCTCGGTCGAGTACGCGGCGCTGGCCTTCGAGAACGACTACGAGATCGAGCCGTGGACGCCGGTGGACTCGGTGGCCTGGCTGAAGGCGATGGCCTGGGACCTGCGCGGCAACATGCAGGACGAGATCGACCGCTCGCTGATGACGAGCCGGCTCACCCAGGCGCAGATCAAGGAGCTGTACCCGGAGTACCCCTCCAAGCTGCACCAGCCGATCATGGACAAGGGCGCCGTGCGCGGCGGCAAGTTCGACCCGGAGGCCAAGGCGTCCTCGAACGCGGCGAACACCCCGCAGGGCGCCCAGCAGGGCGTGCGCACCCAGCTGTCGGCGTTGTCGAAGACGCTGGACGAGATCCCGGCGCTGCTCGGCCCGAACGGGCACGGCATCGGCTCCAACTCCTGGGTCGTCTCCGGCAAGTACACGACCACCGGCAAGCCGCTGCTGGCCAACGACCCGCACCTGGCGCCGCAGCTGCCCTCGCTCTGGTACCAGATGGGCCTGCACTGCCGTACGGTCTCGGCGTCCTGCGGCTTCGACGTGGCGGGCTACACGTTCTCCGGCATGCCCGGCGTGGTGATCGGCCACAACCAGGACATCGCCTGGGGCTTCACCAACCTGGGCGCCGACGTGACGGACCTGTACCTGGAGAAGGTCTCGGACTCGGGCTACGAGTACGACGGCAAGCAGCTGCCGTTCACCACCCGCGAGGAGGTCATCAAGGTCGCGGGCGGCTCCGACCGGAAGATCACCGTGCGGACCACGAACAACGGCCCGCTGGTCTCCGACCGCAGCTCCGAGCTGGAGAAGGTCGGGCAGAAGGCCCCGGTGACCAACAACGCCCCCGACCGCGCGGAGGGCTACGCGGTGGCGCTGCGCTGGACCGCGCTGGACCCGGGCACCACGATGGACGCCGTCTTCGAGCTGGACCGGGCCAAGGACTTCTCGGAGTTCCGCAAGGCGGCCTCGCACTTCGACGTGCCCTCGCAGAACCTGATCTACGCGGACGCCAAGGGCCCCGAGGGCCACATCGGCTACCAGGCGCCGGGCCGCATCCCGGTGCGCTCCAAGGACCACGACGGCACGATGCCGGCGCCGGGCTGGGACCCGAAGTACCGGTGGAAGAAGGACACGATCCCGTTCGAGGAGCTCCCCTACGAGGAGGACCCCGAGCGCGGCTACATCGTGACCGCCAACCAGGCCGTGGTCGACGAGGACGCCTACCCGTACCTGCTGACCAAGGACTGGGGCTACGGCTCGCGCAGCCAGCGGATCAACGACCTCATCGCGTCGAAGACCAAGGACGGCGGCAAGATCTCGACCGACGACATGCGCACCATGCAGATGGACAACAGCAGCGAGATCGCCAAGCTGCTGGTGCCCTACCTGAAGAAGATCGACATCTCGGACCCCTCGGTCCGCGAGGCGCAGAAGCTCCTGGAGACCTGGGACTACACCCAGGAGTCGGACTCGGCGGGCGCCGCGTACTTCAACGCGGTGTGGCGCAACGTGCTGAAGCTGGCGTTCGGCAACAAGCTGCCCAAGGAGCTGCGGGTGGAGGGCGAGTGCATCAACGTGCGCGCGACCGACGCCACGGGGCCGGTGGACGAGCAGAACAAGCTGGTGCGCGAGTGCGGCCAGCGCTCCGCCGACACCGCGCAGCCCGACGGCGGCGACCGCTGGTACGAGGTGGTGCGGCCGCTGCTGACGAAGGAGACGAGCGCCTGGTGGAAGACGGACGCCAGCCGCACCGATCCGGCCACCGAGACGCGTGACCAGCTGCTCGCGCGGGCCATGAAGGACGCCCGCTGGGAGCTGACGGCCAAGCTCGGCAAGGACGTCTCGACCTGGAACTGGGGCCGGCTGCACCAGCTGAACCTGCGCAACCAGACCCTCGGCACGGAGGGCCCGGCCTTCCTGCGGTACATGCTCAACCGCGGCCCGTGGAACCTGTCGGGCGGCGAGGCCGCGGTCAACGCGACCGGCTGGAACGCGGCGGGCGGCTACGGGGTCATCTGGGTGCCGTCCATGCGGATGGTGGTCAACGTCGGCGACTGGGACAAGTCCCGGTGGATCAACCTGACCGGCGCCTCGGGGCACGCGTACGACGCGCACTACACGGACCAGACCGAGAAGTGGGCCAAGGGCGAGCTGCTGGACTGGGCGTTCGGCAAGGAGGCCGTCGACAAGGCGACCCAGGACACGCTGGTGCTCACCAAGGAGTGAAGCGGGTGACGCCGGAGGGCGTCACCGCCGCGCGCACGGGGTGGTCGTGGGGTTCCGCAGGGACCTCCGCGACCACCTCGTCGTCGTACAGGAGCACCACCAGGGCGGCACGCGCGCGGTGGCGCTCCAGCCGGGCGAGCACGCGGTCGTACGAACCGCCGCCCCGCCCCAGCCGCAGCCCCCGCCCGTCCACCGCGAGCCCGGGCAGCAGCACCGCGTCCGCCGCGGCGACGGCGTCCGGCCCCAGCCGCGGCCCGGTGGGCTCCAGCAGGCCGCGACCGGCGCGTGCCAGGCTGTCGCGGCCGGCGTAGGCGGCCCAGTCCAGGTCGTTGTCGTCGAGCAGCACGGGCAGCAGGACGCGCACCCCGCGCGCGTGCAGCGCGTCGAGCAGCGCGCGGGTGCCGGGCTCGCGGCCGACCGACACGTACGCGGCGACGGTGCCGGCCCCGGCGAGCTCGGGGAGCTCCAGCGCGCGGCGGGCCAGCCGCTCCCCGGCCAGGGCGATGTCATCGCTGGTCAGAAGGGCTCGGGCGGCCAGGAGTCGGCGCCGCAGGGAGGCCTTGGGGGTCCCTTCGAAAATCATCGAAGACTCGCATTCCAGTTGAACCCGGCTTAATGAGAAGGAAGTTAACCGGAGAATCATCTTCCGTCAGATATCGAGCCGATATGGTGCTCGGCATGACTCAGTCGCACCCCAGGATCAGCAAGGCTGTCATCCCGGCCGCGGGGCTCGGTACCCGGTTCCTGCCCGCCACGAAGGCCACTCCCAAGGAGATGCTCCCGGTCGTCGACAAGCCTGCCATCCAGTACGTGGTCGAGGAGGCGGTGGGTGCCGGCCTCAACGACGTCCTCATGATCACCGGTCGTAACAAGCGTCCCCTTGAGGACCACTTCGACCGCAACCACGAGCTGGAGGAAGCCCTCCTCAAGAAGGGCGACAAGGAGCGGCTGGCCAAGGTCCAGCAGTCCAGCGACCTGGCGACCATGCACTACGTCCGCCAGGGCGACCCGCGCGGCCTGGGGCACGCGGTGCTGTGCGCGGCCCCGCACGTGGGCGACCAGCCGTTCGCGGTGCTGCTCGGTGACGACCTCATCGACCCGCGCGACCCGCTGCTCTCGCGGATGGTGGAGGTCCAGGAGCGCGAGGGCGGCAGCGTCATCGCGCTGATGGAGGTCGCGCCCGAGCAGATCCACCTGTACGGCTGCGCGGCGGTCGAGGCCACCGCCGAGGGTGACGTGGTTAGGGTGACCGACCTGATCGAGAAGCCGGACGTGCACGAGGCGCCCAGCAACTACGCGGTGATCGGCCGCTATGTACTGGACCCGTCCGTGTTCGACATACTGCGACGGACCGAGCCCGGCCGCGGCAACGAGATCCAGCTGACCGACGCTCTGCAGAAGCTCGCCGCGGACGAGAGCATCGGCGGCCCCGTGCACGGGGTCGTCTTCAAGGGCCGCCGCTATGACACCGGCGACCGGGGCGACTACCTGCGGGCGATTGTCAGACTCGCGTGCGAACGTGAGGACCTGGGTCCGGACTTCAGGTCCTGGCTCCGCAGTTACGTCGACGAGGAGATGTAGCACCTTGAGCAGCACGGCAACACCGCCCGACGGCCTGTGGTCGGTGGACGAGCACCTGGACGACATCCTCGCCACGGTCAAGCCGCTCGACCCCATCGAGCTGCAGCTGCCCGACGCCCAGGGCTGCGTCCTGGTCGAGGACGTCACGGTGCCGGTCGCGCTGCCGCCCTTCGACAACAGCTCCATGGACGGGTACGCGGTGCGGGTCGCCGACGTGGCGGGCGCCAGCGAGGAGTTCCCGGCCGTCCTGACCGTCATCGGCGACGTGGCGGCGGGCAGCGACGGCTCGCTCGCCGTCGGCCCCGGTGAGGCCGCCCGCATCATGACCGGCGCCCCGCTGCCGCCCGGCGCCGAGGCCGTCGTCCCGGTCGAGTGGACCGACGGCGGCACCGGCCAGGGCGCCGCCACCGGGATGCGCCCCGCCGGGGAGGCCCCCGAGGACGCCTCCGGCGAGGTCCGCGTGCACCGCCCCGCCGAGGCCGGGGCGCACGTGCGCGAGCGCGGCAGCGACGTCCAGGCGGGCGACCTGGCCCTGGAGGCGGGCACCGTGCTCGGCCCGCCGCAGATCGCGCTGCTGGCCGCGATCGGCCGGGGCACCGTGCAGGTGCGGCCGCGCCCGCGCGTGGTCGTGCTCTCCACCGGCAGCGAACTGGTGCAGCCCGGCGAGGAGCTGGCCGAGGGCCAGATCTACGACTCCAACAGCTTCGCCCTGTCCGCCGCCGCCCGGGACGCGGGCGCCATCGCCTACCGGGTCGGCGCGGTCACCGACGACGCCGACACCCTGCGCGCCACCGTCGAGGACCAGCTGATCCGCGCCGACCTGCTGGTCACCACGGGCGGCGTGAGCGTGGGGGCGTACGACGTGGTCAAGGAGGCGCTCAGCGCCGAGGGCCGGGTCGACTTCCGCAAGCTCGCCATGCAGCCGGGCAAGCCCCAGGGCTTCGGCTCGGTGGGCCCCGACCACACCCCGCTGCTCGCGCTGCCGGGCAACCCGGTCTCCTCGTACGTCTCCTTCGAGCTGTTCGTACGGCCCGCGATCCGCGCCCTGATGGGCCTGGAGGACCTGCACCGCCCGCGGGTGCGCGCCCGCCTGACGGGCCGGGAGCTGTCCTCGCCGCGCGGACGGCGCCAGTTCCTGCGCGGGAGGTACGACGCCGAGGAGGGTGCCGTCACCCCCGTGGGCGGATCCGGCTCCCACCTCATCGCGGCCCTCGCGCACGCCGACTGCCTGCTCGTGGTCCCCGAGGACACCACGGCGGTGGCCGTCGGCGAGGAGGTCGAAGTGGTCCTCCTCGGCTGAGCGCGCCCCGGTGGCGGTACCGTGTCGTCCCACACAGCGACCGGGAGTGCCACAGCAATGAGCACGCAGCAAGGACTGACCCACATCGACGAGGCGGGCGCGGCCCGCATGGTCGACGTCTCCGCCAAGGACGTCACCGCGCGCACCGCCCGCGCCACCGGCCGGGTCCTGGTCGCGCCGCGGGTGGTCGAGCTGCTGCGCGGCGAGGGCGTGCCCAAGGGCGACGCGCTGGCGACCGCGCGCATCGCGGGGATCATGGGCGCCAAGCGGACGCCCGACCTGATCCCGCTGTGCCACCCGCTGGCGCTCTCCGGGGTCACCCTGGACCTGTCGGTGGCCGACGACGCGGTGGAGATCGCGGCGACCGTGCGCACCACCGACCGCACGGGGGTGGAGATGGAGGCCCTGACCGCCGTGTCGGTGGCGGCCCTGACCGTCGTCGACATGGTCAAGGCCGTCGACAAGGGCGCGGTCATCTCCGACGTACGGGTGGAGGAGAAGACGGGCGGCAAGTCGGGCGACTGGAGCCGCTCGTGAGCTCCGAGGACACCCCGCGCTACCGCGCGCTCGTCGTCACCGCCTCCAACCGGGCCTCGGCCGGGGTGTACGAGGACAAGGGCGGCCCGGTGATCGCCGAGGCGCTGCGCGCGCTGGGCTTCGCCGTCGACGGCCCCCGGGTCGTCCCCGACGGCGACCCGGTCGAGGCGGCCCTGCGCGACGGCGTCGCCCAGGGCTACGACGCGATCGTCACCACCGGCGGCACCGGCATCTCGCCCACCGACGCCACCCCGGAGGCCACCCGCCGGGTCCTGTCGTACGAGATCCCCGGCATCCCGGAGGCCATTCGCGCGTACGGCCGGGACAAGGTGCCCACCGCCGCGCTCTCCCGGGGCCTGGCCGGGGTCGCCGAGCGCACCCTGGTGGTCAACCTGCCCGGCTCCACCGGCGGGGTGCGCGACGGCATGGCGGTCCTGGCCGACCTGCTGGTGCACGCGGTCGACCAGATCCGCGGCGGCGACCACCCCAGACCGTCATGAGCCACTCCTGGCCCGTGGTCCTCACCGACGGGGACGTGACGCTGCGGCCCATAAGGGCGCGCGACCAGCGCGCCTGGCGCGACGTCAACCGCCGCAACCGGGACTGGCTGCGCCCCTGGGAGGCGACGATCCCGCCGCCCGCGCCGGGCGGTCCGGTCGCCCAGCGGCCCACCTACCGCCAGATGGTGCGCCATCTGCGCGGCGAGGCGAACGCGGGCCGGATGCTGCCGTTCGTCATCGAGTACCAGGGCCGCCTGGCGGGCCAGTTGACGGTCGCCGGGATCACCTGGGGCTCGATGTGCTCGGGGCACGTGGGCTACTGGGTGGACCGGGACGTGGCGGGCCGGGGCGTGATGCCGACGTCCGTGGCGCTCGCCGTCGACCACTGCTTCCACCGGGTGGGACTGCACCGCATCGAGGTCTGCATTCGCCCGGAGAACGGCCCGAGCCGGCGCGTCGTGGAGAAATTGGGATTCCGCGAGGAGGGCCTGCGCCCGCGCTACCTGCACATCGACGGGGCGTGGCGCGACCACCTGGTCTTCGCGCTCACCGCGGAGGAAGTACCCGAGGGGCTGCTGCGCCGCTGGCACCGGGAGCGGCCGGGGGCCGCGCGCTGAGAACACAAATAAAATAGGTGTTCGAAATAAATCATCAGTGGCGGTCTGCTGATCCGAAGAATCACAAAAAAAGTCAGTGATATCAGCCAGATCGTGCGACACACCGGCCCAATTGGCCGATGGCCCCGTACGAACCCCTCTACGGTGTGAGGCGTGAGCAGCAGCGGCCTCATCTACGCAGTCATCGTCGGGGCCTGGGCCGCCTACTTGGTGCCGATGTGGCTCCGCAGGCAGGACGAGCTCAACGAGGCCCGTCCGACGGAACGCTTCAGCACCGCCATCCGGCTGCTGTCCGGACGGGCGGGAATGGAGCGCCGGTACGCCAAGGAGCTGCGCGAGCGCGACGCCGGCGAGGCGGCGCCCGACGCGGACCCGGACGCCCGGACGGAGTACCTGAGCTCGGTCGACGTCCGGTCCTTCGCCGCGCCCAGGACCGAGGTGCGCGAGCGGCCCAGGCCCGTCCCCGCCCAGGAGCGCCCGCGCCCCGCCGAGCGCCCCGCCGAGCGCGCCGCCGCGGCCGAACGCGCCCGCCGCACGCGGGTGCTGGCCCGCCGCAGACGCACCACCGTCCTGCTCTTCCTCGCCTTCACCATCGGCTCGGTCGTCGCGGCCGTCGGCGGCCTGGCCTTCCTGTGGGCGCCCGCCGCCCCGGCCGTGCTGCTCAGCGCGTACATCGTCCACCTGCGCAACAAGGAGCGCAGGCGGTTCGCGTACGTCATGGACCGGCGCCGCGCCGAGGTCGCCGCGCAGCGGCTGCGCGAGAACCGCACCCGCCGCCACCCGGCCCCGGCCGCCGAGGCCGAGGACGAGCCCGAGGCGCACCGGCCCGAGCCCGAGCCGGCCCCCGTGGTCTCCCCGCAGGAGGCCGGGCGTCGCGCGCTGGTGGAACAGACCGACCACGCCGAGTGGGTGGACGCCCAGCGCGACCGCGGCCCGGCCAGGGGCGAGAGCTGGGAGCCGGTCCCGGTCCCGCTGCCGACGTACGTGACCGCGCCGGTCGCCCCGCGCGCCTCCAGCGGCGTGGACGTGACCGACCCCGAGACCTGGAGCGCGGCGCGCTCCTCGGCCGCCGAGCCGACCCCGCCGCCCGCCCCGGCCAAGGGGACCGCCCCGGCCCAGCGCCGCCCCGGCGGCGACCGGCGCCGCAACCGCGACCGCGGCCGCACCCCGCTCTTCGACCAGTACGAGGACGAGGACCGCCCCCGCGCGGCCAACGAATGACGCACCCCGGGCCGCCCGGCGCCGGGTGTCCCGGTGACCTGCGGGGAGCGGATTTCCGAGCACCCCGTGGGAGGTGCTAGAGTTTCACTCGTTGCAAGGGCCTGTGGCGCAGTCTGGTAGCGCACCTCGTTCGCATCGAGGGGGTCTGGGGTTCAAATCCCCACAGGTCCACAACAACACGGGAACCCCGTCCGATCGTTCAGATCGGGCGGGGTTCCTGCTTTTTCCCGGCGGGTTTTCGCGACGGGTCTCCCGACGGGGCGTCAGGGGGTCAGGACGCCTGGGCCTTGTCGTAGAGGGCCTTGGCGTCGTTGCCGAAGTACGGGCCGAACATGCGGTTGGGCAGGAAGGTGTAGCCGAAGCTGTTCACCGAGACCTGCAGGCCCGTGCCGGCCGTCTCGTCGAAGGACGTGAACCAGGGGCCGCCGCTGGAGCCGCCGGTCATGTTGCAGCCCAGGGAGTGGTCCGTTGAGAGCAGGAAGTCCTTCGAGCTGTTGCCGCTGCAGTAGATCAGCTTGGTGCCGTCGTACGGGGCCGCGGCCGGGAAGCCGAAGGCGTACATCCGCTTGTTGTAGCCGCCGTTGAACTGGATGCCCTGCGCGCCGGTGACGGCGGTGAGCTTCTGGCCGTTCAGCGGGGCGACGACCGCGGCGCCGACGTCGTAGTTGATGTCCTCGCTCGCCTCCCACTGCGGGGTGGTGAGCGTCTTGGCGGCGCTCCACTGGCCGTAGGGCGCGCTGCCGTTGGTGTAGCCGGGCACGAAGACCCAGTTGGTGTGCCAGGCGCCCTGGTACTTCACGCAGTGCCCGGCGGTGATGACCGTGCTGGCGTTCTGGCTGGTGACGGCGTTCCCGGAGCAGGAGGCGGTACGGCCCTGGAAGGTGAAGAACACCCGTCCCGAGGTCTTCACCACCGCGCCGCCGCCGGTCCACGCGCCGCCCGCCTGCGGGAAGGCCAGGGGGCCCGCGGCGGGTGCGGCGGGTCCCGCGGTGGGGCGGACGGTGGTGGCCGGGCCGGAGGACGCGGGGGCCCCCGGGGCGCTCGCGGTGCCGGGGGCCAGGTCCAGCGGTCGCGCCGCGCGCATCCGCTCGGGGGTCCAGAAGGCGCGGGCCCGCTGCTGCTCGGCGGTCGACGCGGTGCGGGCCCCCGGGGCCGCCGGGGTGTCCGAGGGGGCGGCCGCCGTGGCGGGGGCCGCGCCCAGGCCCGCGGCGAGCAGGGCGGCGAGGGTCGGTAACGTGCCTGCGGCCGTGCGGTTGCTTCTCACGCATGTCTCCTTCTGCCGGGGCAGGTGTGGGGTAGAGAACGGTGCGGATCGGCGTGCGTGAGGAGAGGGTCCCAGAAGGGGACTGGTTTGTCAGGGGCGCGTCAGTGATTCCGGCGCGTCCGGGAGTCCCGCCGCGCTCGGGAGCAGCGGCTTGGCGAAGCAGCGGCTGGAGTCGTAGGTGCGGTAGTGGCCGAACTTGGCGCACGGCAGGTAGCCGCTGGACCCGTACAGCGCGATGGCCTCCGGCTGCATGTCCCCGGTCTCCAGGACCATCCGGGTGCGTCCGGCCGCCCGGGCGTCCGCCTCCAGGGCCGCGAGCACGCGGCGGGCCAGGCCCCGGCCGCGGGCGGGGCGCACCACGTACATCCGCTTCAGCTCGGCGTCGCCGTCCGCGTACCCCTCGTCGTTGAGGTCCTGCGAGCGCCAGCCGCCGGTGGCGAGCGGGGTGCCGTGCTCGTCGTAGGCGATGAGGTAGAGGCCGCGCGGGGGTGCGAACATGGCGGGGTCGAGCGGTGTGACGTCGCCCTCGCCCCCGTACCGCTCGGCGTACTCGAGCTGGACCTCGTCGTTGAGTCTGAGGGCGTCGGGGTGGTCGAAAGGCACAGTACGGATAAGCATACGAGGTAGCGTACATGTATGCGGCGGCCCGGCTGGGTAGGGTGCCGGAATGCTCACCGTGACGACCGTGAATGTGAATGGGCTCCGCGCCGCCGCCAAGAAGGGCTTCGTGGAGTGGCTGGCCGGGACCGACGCCGACGTCGTCTGCCTGCAGGAGGTGCGCGCCGAGGAGCACCAGCTGCCCGAGGAGGTGCGCGCCCCCGAGGGCTGGCACACCGTGCACGCGCCGGCCGCCGCCAAGGGCCGCGCGGGCGTCTCCCTCTACACCCGCCGCGCCCCCGAGCGGGTGCGGATCGGCTTCGGCTCGGCCGAGTTCGACGGCAGCGGGCGCTACGTCGAGGCCGACCTGCCGGGCGTCACCGTCGCCAGCCTCTACCTGCCCTCCGGCGAGGTCGGCACCGAGCGCCAGGACGAGAAGATCCGCTTCATGGACGCGTTCCTGCCCCACCTCAAGGAGCTCAAGGAGCGCGCGGCGGCCGACGGCCGCGAGGTCGTCGTCTGCGGCGACTGGAACATCGCCCACCAGCAGGCCGACCTGAAGAACTGGAAGGCCAACCAGAAGGCCGCCGGCTTCCTGCCCGAGGAGCGCGCCTGGCTCTCCCGCGTCCTGGACGAGGCGGAGTACGCCGACGTGGTCCGCGCCCTCCACCCGGACCAGGCGGGACCGTACTCCTGGTGGTCCTACCGGGGCCGCGCCTTCGACAACGACAGCGGCTGGCGCATCGACTACCAGATGGCGACCCCCGGCCTGGCGGGCCGCGCGGTCAAGGCCTGGGTGGAGCGCGCCGCGACGCACGCCGAGCGCTGGAGCGACCACGCGCCGGTGACCGTGGTGTACGAGCAGTAGGGGTGTACGAGCAGTAGGGCGCGGCGTCCCCGGGGGCCCGGGCGGACCGGTGGGGTCCGCCCGGGCCCCTCGTCGTACCCGCTCCCGGCCGCCTCCCGCTCCTCTTCCGGTGATGATCAACGGCCTTGTGTGCGAAGGGAATTGGCCATTCTCCGCTATGGGTCAGTTGGCGTAGACCCCGTGGACCCGCGTGCCGTCTACTGGGGCCACTGATCGAATGGTTGCCCTTGGGAGGCGGTCATGGCGGACGAGGCCACGCACTGCTGGGTGATGGTGCTCGACATCGAGGACTTCAGCTCGCGCACCGACCCCGTGCAGCGCTCGCTGCGCACCGCGATGTACGACGTGCTGCGGGAGGCGCTGGAGCGGGCCGGACTCGCCGGGGAGCGCATCGACGTCGAGGACCGGGGCGACGGGGTGCTGATGATCGTGCCCGGCACGGTGCCGCCGGTCGACCTGGCCGGAAAGTTCGTCCGCGCCCTTGACGACGAACTGCGCCAGAAGGCCGTGGTGTTCAGCGCCGAGCACGCCATGCGCTTCCGGGTCGCGCTGCACCAGGGGCTGGCCTCCCGGGACGGCCGCGGCTGGTCCGGCGACGCCGTCAACACCGCCTGCCGGCTCGTCGACGCGCCGCCGCTGCGCCAGGTCCTGGTGGCCGCGGACGGCGCCCGGATGGTCTTCGTGGTGTCCGCCGAGATCCACCGGGCCGTCGTGCGCCACGGGCACCGGGCCGTCGACCCGGCCGCCTACCTGCCCATGCCGTTCACCACCAAGCACGGCGAGACCATCGACAGCTGGGTGACCGTGCCCGGTTACCCGGCCCCGCCCGGCCTGGGCCCCGCCGCGGGGCCCCGGGCGGCGGGACCCGGGCCGGGCGGCGCCGCCCCCGCGCCGACGGGGGCCGCCGCGCCGCCGCCCGGCCGGGGCGGGCTCAGCATCGGCACCGTGCAGAACGGCAACGTCGTCGGCAACGTCGAGGGGGACTTCGTCGCCGGGGACAAGGTGACCGGGGACAAGTACGGCCCCGGCGCCCGGCGCACCGGCGACGAGGGCCGGGTGCGTCCGTGACCACACCAGCGGGGGGAGCGCCGGCCGCCGGGGGAGCCGGGGGAGCCGCACCGGCGGCCGGTCCGGGGGGAGCCGGGGGCGGAGCGGGCAGTCCC
>NZ_JBEOYE010000107.1:0-28899 GCF_040296945.1 Streptomyces sp. NPDC001941
CGTGGCCCACCCCGACGGGGTGGGCCACGGCTCCACACGTGTGCGGGCGCGGATTACGAGTTACGAGGAAGCTCGTCCACGTAGCGCTTGGCGTGGATGAGCGGGAGGCCGGGGTAGGCCTCTCGTGCGGCCTTGATGGCGGCGATGTCCCCCCGGCTGCCGCGGACGCGCGCGATCTCCGTCCCGTCCGCCTCCGCCTGGAATCCCTCGAAGGTCCCGTAGCGGTCCCAGAAGGCCTTCTCGCGCTTCTTCTGCGTGCGGTCCGCGGCGATTGCCACCACGAGTGCGATGGCGATGACGACGACGGTGAGGATTCCCCCGAGCATGTTTCCCCTTGAAATGCGTGTGCGTGCGTGTGCAGGTGCGCACGGTGTGTGCGTGTACGGCGGTCTGCCTTCGACACTACTTGCTCACCGCCGACCAGCTCAAACGTGCGGAGCCGCTCGTTCAGGGCCGTCACCCGCGCTTTGCGGGGGAGTTCGCACGCTGCCACGCCAGACACCCGGCGCCCTCAGCCCAGGGGCTCCACCACCACGCCCTCCATCCGCTCGGCCGCTTCCCGCGCGTGCGCCCCGCAGATGCGCGAGACGCCGCCGTGCGGGATGGAGACCTTGAACCGCACCGGCTCCGCGCACGGCGTCGACAGCCGGTCGTAGGGCCAGATGCGGCCGCAGGCCAGGGAGGAGCACCAGGTCTTGCCCCCGGAGACGGTGAGGGTGTTGCCGTGCTCGGGACAGATGCCCCAGGGCACTCCGCAGAGGTTCGGGTCGCGGCCGGTACGGGCCCGGGCGAGGTCCTCCGAGGTGTTCTGCAGGGCCGCGGCGGCGTCGCGCACGCGCCCCGCCGCCGCGTCGAGCAGGAAGCCCACCTGTGCCGTGCCCTCCGCCGCCCGCAGCGCCGCGTGCGCGGCCTCGATGCGCTCGGCGAGTGCCTCGGCCGCGGCCGACAGGTCCCGCAGCGCGGCGGGCGTCACTTCGTGTGGCGTGCTCATTCCGTGCTCCCCCTGGGTCAGGTCTGCACGGAAACGATACGAGCGACGGGGCGCGCGTTCGGCCAGGTTCCCGTTCCTACTCGATGTTGATGTGGATGTTGAACCGCACGTTGTTCACCCGGATGAAGAAGTTCCCCTGGTTCTTGCGGCGTTCCAGCGTCCCCCCGACGGATCCCTTGCCCTTCTCCTCCTTGTTCTCGATCGCCATGCTGCTCAGCCCGGTGAAGAGGGGCCCGTCGCACGCCGCGGCGACCTTGGCCAGGGCGCTCCAGTTGGGCCGCAGGCCGTCGTAGACGGCCCTGGAGACCGACTGGCCGTACGTCATGTCGACCTGGCCGCCCGCCTCGTACTGGGCGCACACCTGCTTGAAGATGGCGACCACGTGGTCGTCGAAGTCGTCGACGCCGTCGATCTGCCCGATGATCTCTTCCTTCTCGGCGGCGATCGCCGCGACCCGCGCCTTCCTGCGCGCGGTGTCCGCGATGTCCCGCTGGTCGGCGAGCAGGGTGCCCTTGGCGCCGTCGAGGCCCGAGTCCTTGGCGCAGGCGAGGTCGACCGAGTGCTTCCACGCGGTGGTGGACACGTACTCCTTGGCGAAACCGATGCTGTCGCAGAACTCCTTGAGCAACTTGTCGGCCTCGTCCGCGCTCTCCGCGTACTCGACGTTCTTGAACCACTTGGTCACCGACGTCTCCTCTCCGTGTGCCGCGTGCGGCACCGAGGCGGGCCCGGGCGGTACGCCCGGAAAACGCACGGTCTCACCGTGTGGACGACTCGTCACCAGGTAGCGAAGGTTCCGCTCGTGCGCGCGCTCGTGCGCAGGTCCGCGCGGGGCGTTGTGCCATGATCGACACTCCTCGTACACGTGTTCAGGACGTGAGCGGCGGTCGACGCCCGCGCGGGGACCCGCACCGGGACTCGCGTACCGCGGGGCGTGTTCGCCGCGCCCGTGTCCGTGGGCCGTGCGCCCGCGGGCGCACCGGGTGGCGGGCCGCCGGCCCGGCCCCGGGGCCGCCGCGAGGACAGCACATCGCACCACGAGACACCGCACCACGAACGGGAGACATCTCACATGCGTTCAGCCATGCGCCGCGCAGCGGCCGTCGTAGCGACGACCACCATGATGGTGGGCGGCATCGCCCTGACCGCGTCACCGGCCTCGGCCGCCGCCATCGGCAAGAGCGGCTGCACCCGCAACGACGCCGACCGCACCATCATCGCGCCGAACCTGTCGTGGCCCGCCGTCCACGACGGCCCGGCCGGAAGCCGGAAGGTCGTCGCGCGCGTCGACAGCGCGGGCGACTTCCGCGTGCAGTGCTCGACGGTGAACTCGGCCGGCAACCGCTGGTACTACGGCTACGTGGACTCCGGCGCCGACTCCGGCAAGCACGGCTGGGTCTGGTCCGGCAACTTCTAGGACGTCCGGCCACGGCGAGCAGCGCCGTGACCCCGAGCCCGACCACCGCCCGGCGGTGGTCGGGCTCGACGCCTTTCCGCGTCTCGTGGTTCCGTAAGAGCTCTCGTGCTACTTCCACACGACGGCGACGACGACCGCTGCCGCCGTGAAGGACGCCACCGAGAAGAAGGCCCAGGCCTGCTTGTTGCGCATGCCGATCAGGGCCGCCGCCGCGACCAGGACGTCCAGCCCCAGCTTGACCCACATCTTCGCGCCGTTGACCGGCAGGTCCAGCGACGTCCGGGTCCAGATGAGCCCGGCGCCGGTGACCAGCTGGACCACGGCGCTCGTCACCATGTACCCGCCCGTCACCGTGTCCTTGCCCCGCAGCTGGTAGAAGACCCCGCCGAGGAGGGCGGCGAAGCCGAAGAGGTGGAAGACGAGGAACACGTAGCGCAGAGCGTCCACTGCAACTCCTTGATGGGGCTTGGCAGGTCTTGACGGGTGCCGTCACCTCCCAGGACGAGACAGCAGCCCCAGCTGTGACATCGGTCCTCCGCCACCGCCGTGAACGTCCGAACGCGGTAAACAGCCTCTACGCAAGGGCACTTGAGCAGCAAAAACGCAATATCGACAGGATTGCTCCGAGGGTTTACGTTCCTGGTCATCGGCGGACCCCGCCATCCCCCACCGGCCATCCCCACCCTGGAGACGCATGCCTCAGCTTGCCCTGTACACGTTCGGTGTCCTGAAGGCTCCCCTCGCCGATCCCTCGCCCGTGCCCCGCGCGTTCATCGACGGCGCCGGGGCCGTCTACCAGGAGATCGAGCGGCATCCCGGATACCTCGGCCACGCGGAGGCGCCGGCCGGTTACCGCGGCACCCACTTCGACGCGGACTGGGGAGCCTGGGGGGATTTCGGCGTACCGGCCTGGTACGCGAAGGGCCGCACCCGGGAAACCATCGCCTTCGCCGCGAGCCTCTCGCTCTGGACCGGCCTGCGCCCGGCCTTCGGGGCGGTGTACACCGGCCTGCACCGCGGCGCGCTGAACCGGCGCCTCGACTGGTTCGAGCGGACGGGGCACCCGCCGTACGTGTTCTGGTGGGTCGGCGAAGGCGGGACGGCCACCTGGCAGGACGGGGTCTCCAAGCTGGAGCACCTGCACGCCCACGGCCCGGCCCCGTACGCCTTCACCTTCCCCCACGCGTACGCCCCGGACGGGACCCGGGACGAGACCCGCGCGGGAGGCCGGGGCCCGAAGACGACCGCACACGGATAATTCCGGGATCGGACGCCCCGCGGATGTCGAGAACGCGGGACCGGCTCCGTCCCAGGGGTGACAGCGGCCCCCGAGGCCGTACGAGGGAGCCCGTACCGGGAAGCCCGTAACGAGAAGAACCGAGCAGAAGGAGAGATCAGCATGGCGATCAAGCGGATGGACAATGTCGGCATCGTCGTCGAGGACATGGACGCCGCCATCGCGTTCTTCGTGGAACTCGGGATGGAACTGGAGGGCCGGGCGGAGGTCAAGGGCAAGGTCGCCGACCAGTGCACCGGACTGGACGGCGTCCACTGCGACATCGCCATGGTCCGCACCCCGGACGGCCACAGCAGGCTCGAACTGGCGAGGTACCGCAGCCCGGCCGCGACCAGCGACGAGCCGCGTAACCGGCCGCACAACATCCTGGGCACCCACCGGGTCATGTTCGCCGTCGACGACCTGGAGGGCACCGTCGCCCGGCTGCGGCCCCACGGCGCCGAACTCCTGGGCGAGATCGCCCGGTACGAGGACAGCTACCTGCTCTGTTACGTACGCGGCCCGGAGGGCATCATCGTCGGCCTGGCCGAGCAACTGCGCTGAGCCGGCAAGGGAGATCGACGGAGGAGATCGTCAGGCGAGACCCTCAGGCGAGATCGGCAGGGCAGAGCGACAGGGGAGGCGCGGGCGGGGGTCACGCCCCGCACCGTCAGCCGGTCGCGTCAAGGCGTCCCTCCGGAGGGCGTTCCCCGGCGCCCGGACGGCCGTTCGCGCACCGTCCCCGCCCTGAGCAGCCCGATCATGCCGGGCGCGGCCCGGGGAGTGGCGCCGCGGCCCCCGCGCGGGCGCTCCCGGAACGTTCCTGCTCCGCCGCGCTGACCTGCTGCGCGTCGCGCGGACGGCGTACGGCACGACCGGAACGCGTCCCTCACCCGAACGGGGTGCGAAGTTGCCCCGCCGTCGCGGAATGCCTCGAATGGCCTCCGGATCGTCGTCTGGCATCCCATACGACGAAAAGCCCGCCGAGGACGTCCCCCGGTCGGCGACGGAACCGGCGACGTACTGCCGTTCGCGGCAGGGCGCAGGGCGCGGAGCGATCGGGCCCGGAGCGCAGAGCAGCGGGAAGGCGGACGCGACGCCATCCCATGGAGGAGCACCCCCACGTGAGCAGGAACACCCACCCCGAGGCGACCGCAGGACCGACCGGAACCGGTCAGGGCGCGCCCGGTACGGGCGAGAAGGCCGGGAACGGACCGCAGGCGCAGGCCATCGTCCCGGCGCAGCAGCGCTACGGCGCGGGCGCGGACCGGAGCGCTGCCTCCGGCCCGACCACCGCGCCCGCCCCTTCGGACGCGGCCCAGGACCAGGAGGCGGCCCCGGCCCCCACCACCGCGCCCGCGTCGGCCCAGGCCGCCGGCCCGGAAAAGCGAGGTCAAGCCGCCGCCTCCGTGGGGCGCAACGGCCGCGCCTTCGCCCGCACCACCGGCGCCGGGGCCGGGACCGTAGCCGGGACGGCCCCGGCGCCGTCGGAGCAGGACGAGGACGCCCCTGCCGCCACCGACCGCGAGCCCCGCAAGGGATGGCCGCGCGCGGCCAAGGTGGCCGTCACGGCGAGCTGCGGCGTCGCGCTCGCCGCCGTCGCGGCGCCCTTCCTCGTCAGCGCCGTGCCCGGCGTGCAAGAGGCGGTCGCCGACGTTTCCCCGGTGCGCGGTTCGAGCACGGGACCGGCCGGGGCGGCGCTCCGGGCGACGGCCCTGACCATGACCGCGATCGGTTACGCCCCCGGCGTCGCGGGCGGCGGCGACGGGACCGTACTCGCCAAGGCCCGTCAGGACAGCCGTCGTTTCGCCCTCGCCGCCTGGGCCGCCTCCGGCCGCCCGGCGGACCACGGCGATGCGCTGTACGGGGCGCTGCTGCGCTCCAGCGGCGCCTACGACCACGTGGTCAAGTCGTTCCCCGGGCTCGCGCCGAAGGGACGGGTGCTCGCCGCCGACGTGGCCCCGGAGGGTCACAAGCTGGCGGTCCTGACCCAGCAGAAGGGCGAGGAGCTGGCCCGGATGCAGGTGCTCGTCTTCGGCAAGGACGCCGCCGCCCCCAAGTGGGCGACGGTCGGCCCCGCCATCGACCCCGCGTCGGCCTTCGCCATCAGCGACTGCGGCGGGATGATCGCCTTCGCCGAGCCGGACGGGCACCGCGAGGTGTGGAACCTGATGGGCGCGGACCCGGTCAAGGCGTTCGCGGCGAACGGCGACGGCGTGGACCGCGCGGCGGGGGAGCGCCAGTTCCTGGACTTCAACAACGACACCCACCGCGTGCTGTACGCGTACGGCCCCGCCGACGCCCTGCGCGGCGAGGTGGTGAACATCCACACCTCGACCCCGACCGTCGAGGGCGACGTCGCCCTGCCGCGCGGCAAGAAGGTGGACGAGGTCCGGCTCGACGGCCTGAAGCCCACAGCGGTCACCCTGCCCGAGGGCAGCGGCGAAGACATCCTCACCCGCTACGGCGACCGCGTCGCGGCGGGCGGCGCCGACGGGCCGCTCACCGACGCCTCGCACCGGTACGTCGTGGAACGCCTCGGCGCCGCCGACGACGTGTACGCGGTGCGGGTCTCCATGCCGCAGCTCGGGCGCACCTACCAGGCCGTGCTGCCGCCCGGGTCCGGTGCCGCCGACGTCGCCGGCGGACCGCAGGCCATGGTGGTGCCGGTCAGCGAGGACGGGCGCACGATGCGGATGATCGTGGTCACGGGCGACGCCCTGACCGTGGTGGACGCACCGCGCGCCGAGGGCGCGGCCGAGAAGGGGCTGCCGGAGGCGGCGGCCGTGGTCGCCCAGACCTGCAAGACCTCCCCGGCACCGCTGACGGCACGCGACCTCACGATGCTGCCCGCCGCCGAACGCGAGGCGGCGTCCGCCTGGCCCTGCGACTGAGGCCGAGGCCGGGCGAGGGGTGAGCGGCGCCCGGGCCGGGAGCCGATGAGGGGGCACGCGGACGCCGTCCCGCGTGCCCCCTCTTCGTACGGCTCGACCGCCTCAGGCGCCGTCGGGCCCCCGACCGTCCTGCTCCCAGCGCCGCGCGGCACGGCGCAGGGCCCGGGCGTCGCTGTAGCCGACGCGGGCGGCGACGGAGTGGCGGGGCAGGTCGGACGTACGGGACAGGTGCGCGGCGCGCCGACGGCGTGCGGCGTCCAGCTCCGCCCGCCAGGTCGTGCCCTCGGCGGCCAGGCGGCGCTGGAGCGTCCGGGAGCCCATGGCGAGGCGCGCGGCGACCTGGTCGAGCGTCCCGACGCCGTCGCGCAGCGCCGACTCCAGCTCCAGGTGGAACAGCTCCAGCCAGCCTGCGGGCGGGATGACGGCCGACGAGAGGGCCAGGGACGCGTGGTCGAGCAGGACGCGCCGCAGGCCGGGCACCGCGCCGGGCAGCGGCGCGTACACGTCGTCGGCGCGGAAGGTGATCGAGTTGGCGGGCGAGTCGAACACGATGGTCTCGGCATCGAAGAACGCGCTCAGGTCCTGGTGGGAGCGCGGCGCCCGCTGCGTGAGGGTGATCCTGAGCGGTCGTACGGGCCGCCGGGCGGCGGCCGTGGCCCGGGTGGCGAACAGGGCGAGGCCGCACAGCTGGACGGTCTCGATGACGTCCGGGCCCCATGAACCGGTCGAGTGGCGGATGGTGAACGTGCGGTCGTCCTCGAAGACCTTCAGGGTCTCGTTGGCCGGGTCGCCGAGGCTGACGAAGTGCTCGATGGCCACGCGCAGCGAGTCGGCCAGCGTGTCGCCGGTGGTGACCAGGTAGTCCCACACGCCGAACGTACCGAGCGGCGCGTCCTTGAGGACCAGGGCGCCGATGTCGCGCCCGAGCCCGACGAGCGTCAGCTGCTCCCACAGGGCCACGAGGGAATGGGTGGACACGCGGGCGAGGTCGTTGGACAGGACGTCGGCGCCGAGGTCGGGGAAGGTGGCGAAGCGCGCCATCGACGTCCCCGACCCGCGCACGGCGGTGTCGAGGAAGCGGGTGAGCTGCGTCGAGACCGTTCCGTGGAGGCGGTTGCTTTCGCGCGCTCCCTGCGGTGTTCCTTCGATGCCGCGGCTCCCCTGGCTTCCCCGTGCTGTGCTGTCGAGCCCGCCGATACGCCGTACTCCTTGTGCCGTCCCGCCGAGCCCACTGGCTCGACGGGGTTCCTCACGCATGACCGGCTGGACTCTAGCAAGCGGATTCGTTTGCTCCGATGGCGTACCGGACGCTCTCCTCGTGTACCGGACGCTCCCCTCGTGTACCCGACGCTCTCCTCGTGTACCTGACGCTCCTCGCGGGCACCTGGCGTCCTACGACGCGCTCTCGAACCCGGCCAGCAGCTCGCGGGGGTCGAAGGTCACCCGGATCCGGGCGATCCTCCCGTCCTCCACGCGCATCCAGTTCGCCGTCGGGGTGGGCGGGGCGACGGTGGTGTGCAGGTCGAACCAGGTGATGACCTCGTCCCCCTCCGCCACGCGCGTCCGCACGTCGATCTTCTCGAGCACCTGGCCGAGCCCCTTCAGCCCGGCGAGCGCCTCCTCCGTCCCCGACGCCGTGCCCATCGGTCCGACGAAGTCGACGTCCGCGGCCAACAGCCCCCGCAGGGTCTCGAAGTCGCCCGCCTCCCAGGCGGTGAAGTAGGTCTCGGCGAGCTCTCGCGCAGTCTTCGTTGTCGTCATGCCCCCATCCTCCAGCGCTCCTCCCCATCCGTCCAACAGATAGATCGGATCATCGCTATCATTTCTGGATATGGAGATCCATCAGCTGCGCTACTTCACCGGGATCATGGACGAGGGCACGTTCACCGCCGCCGCCCAGCGCCTGCACGTCAGCCAGTCCGGCATCAGCACCCAGGTGGCCAAGCTGGAAGCGGAACTCGGCCAGCCGCTCCTCGACCGGTCCGGACGGCACATCTGCCTGACCCCGTTGGGCGAGGCGGTGCTCCCGCTCGCCAAGAACGCCCTCGCCACCCTCGAGGCCATCCAGCACACCGCGGCCGAGTTCGCCGACGCCGTGCGCGGCCGGGTCCGGCTCGGGATGATCATGGGTTGTTCGATCCCGCCCTTCCTCGACACGGTCGCCGACCTCGGCCGCTCGCACCCAGGCGTCGAACTCAGCCTGCACGAGGGCCACTCCCACGACCTCCAGGCCCGCGTCCTCGCCGGTTCGCTCGACCTGGCCCTGATCGGGTACGCGGGCGACGTCGTCCCGGGCCTGGAAGCGGGCGTCGTCATCGACGAGCCGATCACCGCCGTCGTCCCGCCCGGGCACCCGCTCGACCGGCCCGGACTGCGCCTCGCCGACCTCCGGGCCGAGAAGGTCCTCTGCCTCTCCCCGGGGACGGGCATCCGCGCGGCCTACGAGGACTCCTGCCGCAGGGCGGGCCTCGACCCGCACGTGGACATCGAAGCCAGCTCCCCGCTCACACTGCTCCACCTCGCGGAGCGGGGCGCCGGCGCGGTCGTCCTCAGCGAGTCCTCCGCGCAGGGGACGGGGATGCGCACGGTCCCGCTGACCGACGCCGTCACCCAGGCCCGGCTGGGCCTGGTCACACGCAAGGGCCAGCAGTCCCCGGCCGTACAACTCCTGCGCACGCGGCTGCTCGACGCGCTGCGGAGCGGCTAGGACCTGTCCGGTCGGTCATGCCGGCATCGGTGCCGGGTGGCTTCTGGTTCTGGTGAGCGGTGGCTGGTGCGTGCGATCGCAAGGCGGAGGAGGGAGGCAACGCGGAGCGTTGTCGACCGACGACAACGCGGCGAGCGTGCGTGCCAGGCGCCGTGGCCCAGGCGTGAGCGACCGGACAGGTCCTAGCGGCAGAGGAGGAGCCGCCCGCGCTCCTTGCCGGACCTGACCACTCCTCCCGTACGCGTCTCACGCCACTTCGTCCAGACGAGCCCGCTGCTCCGGGGTCAGCTCCAGGTCGACCGCCGCCAGGTTCTCCTCCAGCTGGGCCGGCGAGGAGGCGCCGGCCAGCGGGACGATCGGGAGTGCGCCGCCCAACTGCCAGGCCAGGACCACCTGGTTGACCGTCGCGCCGGTCTCCCGGGCCACCGCGCGGGCGGCCTCCAGGCGCGGCGGGTTGCCCGGGTGCTCGTAGTCCGACGGAAGCGGCTTGTCCTCGCGGACGTACGCACCGCCCAGCAGCGGCGAGTACGCGACCAGGGTCAACTCCGGCTCGGCGCCCAGGTAGGTGACCAGCTCCGGACCCGCCGAACCCAGGTTGCCGTACGGGAACGCGTCGCTGCGCACGTCCGGGCGGGCCCGCAGCAGGCTGTGCTGGTACTGGAGCACCTCGTACCCCGCGACCCCGGCCTCGCGGGCCAGCGCCCGGGCGCGCTCGACCCGCCAGACCGCGTGGTTGCTCACCCCGAGCAGCCCGACCGCGCCCTCGGCCACCAGGGCGCCGAGCGCCTCGACCGTCTCACGCGGGTCGACCGTGCGGTCCTCCACGTGCGCGTACAGCAGGTCGATCCGCTCCACCCCGAGCCGCTCGCGGCTGCGTTCGGCGGCCTCTCGGACGGCCTTGGCCGACAGGCCCTCCGGGTTGTCGGTGAACCCGGTGCCGGGGGCCAGTGGGCGGGCGCCCAGCTTGGTCGCGACGACGACCTGGTCGCGCACGCCCCGGCTGCGCATCCAGCGCCCGAGCAGCTCCTCGCTCTGGCCGCCGGTTCCGCCGTCGGCCCAGTAGGCGTACGCGTTGGAAGTGTCGATGAAGGTGCCGCCCGCCTCGAAGAACCGGTCGAGCACGGCGTACGACGTCTTCTCGTCGGTGTACGTGCCGAAGAGCATGGCGCCCAGCGCCAGGACACTCACCTCGCGGCGGGTCGCCGGGTCGCTGCCGATGGTGCGGTACTTCATGGGGGTCCCCTCCGTCACGGCCCGGCGCGCTCGCCGGTCACGGGGGAGAGTCTGGATCTTGAAGTGCGCTTCAAGGCAAGGGGGTTGGGGCGGGCCGTCGCCAAGTGTGCGTGGTGGACGTGGGAAATCAGTGGGCTTCGCATCTCGCACCATGATCTCCTCTGAGGTTCAGGGAAGTTGAGACGAAGCGTCGAGACGCTGAGAGGGACGGAGCCACCCCATGACCGCATACGCGATAGCCAACCTGCACGAGACGGGCGCCCACGAGGAGGTGGCCGAGTACATCGAGCGGATCAGCGCGACCTTCGAACCGTACGGCGGCGCCTTCCTGGTGCACGGCGCGGTGCACGAGACGAAGGAGGGCCAGTGGCCGGGCGCGGTCGTCGTGATCGGCTTCCCCACCATCGAGCAGGCGCGGCAGTGGTGGGACTCGCCCGCCTACCAGGAGATCGCGCCGCTGCGCGCCCGGCACGTCAAGGGCGACATCATCCTGGTCGACGGAGTGCCCGAGGGCTACGACCCGGCGGCCACCGCGCAGGTCGTCCGACAGGCCATCGCGTCCGCGTAGCGCCGGTCGCCCGTCCCTCCGTGGCCGTCCCCCTCCGTCGACGATCCTTTGGGGACTCGGGCAACGACGCGCGAGGGCCGGGTCCGGGACCCTCGCGGCGGCCGCACGGGGCCAGGTGGCCCGGGGTCCTCGCGGCGGCCGCACGTCGGCCGGATAGGCTCGACCGACCCCGACCCGGCCGGAGGGCCGGTGCATGGACGAGATGACGGGAGCCGTGGTGTCGGCAGAGCTCAACTGTGCGGTGCTGGACGACTACCAGGACGTCGCCCGCTCCCTCGCCGACTGGTCCCGGCTGGGCCCCGGCGTCGCGATCCGTACGTACACCGAGCACCTGGCGACCGAGGACGCGCTCGTGGACGCCCTCGCCGACTGCGAGATCGTCATCATCATGCGCGAGCGGACCCCGTTCCCGGCCGCCGTGTTCGCGAGGCTGCCCCAGCTGCGGCTGCTCATCACCTCCGGGATGCGCAATGCCGCGATCGACCTGGCCGCCGCCGCACGCCACGGAGTCACCGTGTGCGGCACCGCCAGCAACTCCGAACCGCCCGCCGAACTGACCTGGGCCCTGCTCCTCGGCCTGGCCCGCCAGATCGTCCCCGAGGCCAACGCCGTGCGGGGCAGTGGCCCCTGGCAGTCCACCCTCGGCGCCGACCTGCACGGCCGGCGCCTGGGGCTGCTCGGGCTCGGCAAGATCGGCGCCAAGGTCGCGCGGGTCGGCGAGGCGTTCGGCATGGAGGTCACCGCCTGGAGCGAGAACCTGACCACCGAACGGGCCGCGGCGGCCGGGGCCGCCCTGGCCCCGTCCAAGGAACACCTCCTGCGGACCAGCGACTTCGTCTCGGTGCACCTGGTCCTCAGCGCCCGCACCCGGGGGCTGATCGGCGAGGAGGAACTGCGCCTGATGCGGCCCACCGCCTACCTGGTCAACACCTCCCGCGCCGGCATCGTCGAACAGGACGCCCTGCTGCGCGCCCTGCGCGAGGGATGGATCGCGGGAGCCGGCGCCGACGTCTTCACCACCGAGCCGCTCCCGCCCGACGACCCCCTGCGCACGGCCCCCAACTTCCTGGCGCTGCCGCACCTGGGGTACGTCACGCGCCGCAACTACGAGGGCTACTTCCAGGAGGCGGTCGAAGACATCGAGGCGTACCTCAAGGGGAACCCCGTGCGGACCCTCACGTGACGGGGGGAGGGGCAGCGGTGACGAGTACCGAAGTGCCGGGACCCGAGCCGGAATGGCAGCCGGCCGTGCAACCGCCGTACTACACCGGCAAGAACCCCGCGTACCAGTACAGCGTGTGGGCCCACGTCTCTCCGCTGTTCCAGGTCATCGGAGTGCTGTCGTTGCCGGTGCAGCCCATTGCCCGGCGGCTGAGGCTGCAGGTGGAGCGGTCGTGGGACGGCCTGGACGACCTCGACGTGGTGATGTTCCGTCTGAAGGGGTTCAGCTTCGCGGTCAGCAAGCACGACGGCAATCCGGCCGGTGTCTCCTTGGTGTGGCTCACCCAGCCCCACGAGGAGGCCGACAAGGCGCTGGACGTACTTCTGGAAACGGTCGGGCTCGGCGAGGAAGCCGTCGATCACCGAGGAGATCCCGGCGCCGACCCGGCGGAGCCGAGCCCGGCCGAGCAGACCGTGGACGACTCCTCCGGGGGCAGGCTCATGCGACGGCTCACTCTGCGCCTCACGTGCCGGGTCCGCGGCGTTCCTCCGTCGCGTAGGCGGTGATCTGCGGCGACGGCCACGTTGGTGATGCGGTGGGTCACCAGGACCGCGATGCGGTCCCGGGCGAGGTTCCTCAGGCGCTGGAAGGTCTGGAACTCGGCGCGCGGGTCCCACACCCTCGTACCTCGTACTCTCCCCAGCCGTAGGTGCCGGAAGCTCAACTCTCCATGCTTCAGCGCCCCGTGCCGTATCCCCCTGTGCCGTATCCCCCCGCGTCGTTCCCGTCCCGGGGCGGCCTGCGGTCGAAGGCGGAGAAGGTCGAGAACGCGTCCCCCGCGCCGCCGGCGGAACGGCCCCGCACACTCGTCCAGTCGAGTGCTCGCCGTGCCTCGGCGTGTGCGCTCTCCGCCGCCCGTCGGCTCTCGGCCAGGACGTCGCCGCGTTCGCGCACGAGGAGTTCGTAGATCGGAGTCGCGGACGTCGCGGGTCCGGGTATCGCTGAAGTAGTCATCGTCCGCCATCCTGCCCCCTCGCGGCGCGCTTCCTGCCGCACGGTCCTGCGAGATGGAACACACCGGTCCCTGGAATGCCGCGATGCCCGGCCGGTATCGGGCCCACGGAACAGGTCTTGGACACCGCACGTGGCCCCGCAGTGGAATCGTTCCATGACCGACGCATCGAAAGCCAGTGGCACCGCATCCGTCCGCGTGGTCCGGCCCGGCGAGGGCGAGACCGTCGTCCTGGGCACCACGCGCATGCGCATCCTGGAGGACGGCAGCGGCACCGGGCACCGCCTCGGGGTCGCGGAGTCCGTCCTCGCGCCGCACACGCCCGGCCCGCCGCAGCACCGGCACGCCCAGCACGACGAGGGGTTCTACGTCGTCTCCGGGACCGTGCGGTTCACCGTCGGCGACCAGGACCACGACGCACCAGCCGGGACGCTGGTGATGGTGCCGCCGGGCGCGCCGCACACCTTCGCCAACGTCGGCGACGAGCCGGCCGTCATGCTCAGCACCTTCACCCCCGACCTGTACGTGCAGTACTTCCGCGACCTCCAGGACATGATCGCCGCAGGACAACAGCTGTCCTCCGAGGCCCACGTCGCCACCATGCGGCGGTACGCGACCGAACCTGCGGGCGACGCCCCGGCCGCCCCGTGAGCGCGCGTGCGGGCGCACGGGTCAGGGGTGCTCGTAGCGGGCGGCGACCACGGCGGCGCGGTCGCGCAGGGCGGCGCGCAAGGAGCGCGGGGCGAGCGCCTCCGCGTCCGCGCCGAGCTGCCACAGCGCCCAGACGGCGTGCCGCGGGTCCTGGAAGGTCACCCGCAGCCGCAACCAGCCGTCCGCATCCGCCTCTCCGGCATCCACGGCCTCCTCCGGCCCTCCCTGCTCCTCCGGCCCTCCCCGCTCCTCCGGCTCTTCGACACCTACGGCCAGCGCGGTGTTCAGCAGCTCCTCCTGCCGCGCCGGGCTCACCCGTACCAGCGCGGTGAGGTGCTCCCCGTCGGAGAGGAAGCGCGCGGACCGCTCCCGCCAGATCCGCTCCAGGTCGACCCGGCCCGGCCGCTCCGCCGCTTCGGGGAGTTCCTCGGCCGCCAGCACCCGGGACAGCCGGTAGGTGCGGTCCGCGCCCTCGCGCGTCGCGAGGAGGTAGACCTTGTCGCGCACGGTGACCAGGCCGATCGGGTCCACCGTGCGCCACCGTGGGGGCTGGTCCACGGCCGCGTAGTGGATGCGCAGCCGGTGTCCGGCGAGTACCGCGCGCCTGACCTCGACCATCGTGGTGCCGGACACCTCGTCGGCGGCCACGCGGCGGGAGAGCAGGTCGGTCTCCGGGTCGACGAGGAACCGTCGTACCGCGTCGTCGGCCGTGTCCCGATGGCTCTCGGGCAGCGCGTCGACCACCTTCCGCATGGCCGAGGCCAGCGCCGAGCCGAGCCCGAACACCTGCTCACCGCGCCCCGATCCGGCCGTCAGGAGGGCGAGGGCCTCGTCGTGGGTCAGCCCGGTGAGCTCGGTGCGGAAGCCGGGCAACAGCGCGAAGCCGCCGTTGCGTCCGCGTTCGGCGTACACCGGGACGCCCGCCGCCGACAGCGCGTCGATGTCGCGCAGCACGGTACGGGTGGACACCTCCAGCTCGCGCGCCAGCGTCTCAGCGGTCAACTGCCCCCGCTGGCGCAGCAGGAGGACGAGTGAGACCAGCCGGTCGGCGCGCATGCGGGAACCCTAAGCGAATACATGACCAAGGGTGTCGTGATTCGTTGGCAAGCTCGTCACCAGGACATCGGCGGACGGGTCGTGGGCCGACGGGAGTGCGAACTCCCTCCGGATTCCCCCGACTCGCCCTGAAACGAATGGAGCTGACGTGGCAGTCGAGCGAACGGCGATCAACCCGGTGACGTGGTCGGCCGAGTTGGGGTTCAACCAAGGTGAGGTCGTCTCCGGTCACACGCGGACGCTGTACGCCTCGGGCCAGACGGCGATGAGCGCGGAGGGCAAGCCCCAGCACGAGGGGGACATGGTGGGGCAGTTGGCGTTGAGCATCGACAACTTGGAAGCCGTGCTGGGCGAGGCCGGCATGACCCTCGCGAACCTCGTGCGGCTCAACGTCTACACGACGGACGTCGATCTCCTCTTCCAGCACTACGGCGGGCTCGCGGGGCGTCTGGCTGCCGCAGGCGTGGCGCCGACCACCACAATGCTCGGGGTGTCGCGCCTGGCGATCCCCGGCCAGCTGGTCGAGCTGGAGGGTACGGCCGTCGCGTGACGGGTCCCGGGTGCCGGGTTGGCGGGTGACGCGGTGCGGGGAAATCGCGTAGGACGTCGCACGGTCGGCGTCCTACTGTGACCCCATGGGGGAGAAGATCGGCGCGCAGGCGCACGGGGTGGGGGCCCGTGACGGGCGGGCGGACGGGGACGTTCATGTTCACACCGGTGACCACGGTGCGCGTGAGCGGTGCCTGCCCGAGCCGTGGATGTGCGACGTCTTCGCGGTGGACGGCAGCCTGCGGGACATTCGCGTCCTGGGGACGAGCCGGGCCGGGTGGATCGCCGTGCTGGAGCACCTGCGGGCCGTCGCCGACGAGACCGAGGTGGAGCACCCGTTCCCGGGGCTCGACCCGGTCCGCCCCATGATCGACGACCTCTTCCGCGCCTGGGCGGACGACCCCGAGGGGGAGGGGACGACGTTCTCCTTCAGGGCCCGCTTCGGGCCCGTGTGGTTCTTCGCGCTGCCGTACGACGAGGAGGAGATCGAGTTCTCCGTCTGGCCGGACGACGTGGTCGACGCGGCTGGGGTGGCCGCGGTGCTGCGGTTCCTGGCCGAGGTCGCGACGGCCAGTGGGCGCAAGGCCCTGCTGACCGGCGAGACCGTCCAGTACCGCCCGGACATGCCGACGCTGGTCTCGCACGACCCGGCCAGCGGCCTGACCATCCACGTCTGAGTCCAACTCGCCGCACGGCAAGGCCGGTTCGGGTCGGCCCGGCGACGGTGGGACCCAGGCGTGGTGGCGCAGTGCCATGCGTGTGGCGTCCCACCGCCTCCTGCGGTGCCGGTGGCCGCCCCCCCTGCGGTAGCCACCGGCCGCCCCCCGTCCTCAAGAGAACCCGCGCCGGCCCTGCGCGGGGCGCGCCCCGTACCCCGTGTTACGGGGAGCGCCCCGCGCGGCGAGCGGATGACGTCGCGTCACTGGCCGGTGCCAAACCGGCGGTGCGGCCTACCAGTTGTTGTTGCCGCAGCTGTAGACCCACAGGTGCGCGGCCGCGTTGTCGTGGACCTTCTGGCCGAGGCCCCGGCTGTCCCCGTTCTTCGTCCAGCCGAACTTGACGCTGTTGTCGCGGAGGTTCCAGGCGTTGCCCGGCCCCAGGCAGGCGTAGGCGCCGTAGCCCTCGCCCGAGGTGCCCCAGAAGATGTCGACCTGGGCCTTGCCGCTGTTGTAGCCGCTGTTGCCCACCCAGTCGTTCTTGTTGGCGACGGATCCGGGCCAGGCGCCGGAGTTGCCCTGCGTGGCGAACGTGTAGTTGGTGTCGTCCGCGTAGACGCAGAAGTTGCCGGGGGCGCAGCCGCCGTCCGCGTGGGCGGCGGTGGGCAGGGCGACGGCGGTCGCCGCGGACAGGGCCAGCGCGGCGAGTGCCGTGCGGAGCTTGTTCATGGGATCTGTTCTCCAACTCTGTTGGTGGAAAGGTGTGTTCGTTTCATTTCTGGCGGTCCCCGCCGCGCGATGTCACCGCACGTCATCCACATCACGTGCGACGACATCGCGAGCTCTGGGTAGTGCGGACGCCTGCAGCCCCCACAGTCGTCGGAGGTCCGGGCCGTACCGCGCTTCCAACTCGGCCGTCCTCGCGCGCTCCACGGCTCGTGCCGTGGTCGCGAGTCCGGTCGAGCGGGCGCATCGGGCCTCCGCGGTGGCGGCGGCGACGTCCCGCGCCTCGGCGTCCGGCTCGTCGAGCGCCAGGCGCCCGGCGCGCAGGGCCGACGGGTTCGGGGCCGTCTGGCCGCTTCCTGCGACGCACGCGCTCCAACGCTTGGCCGCAGCGAGGTAGTTCGGATCGGCGAGCACGCGCCCGGTGCGCAGGGATTGGAGCTGGCGGAGCGTCTCGTTGCCCCGGAAGAATTCCTGGGCGTCGCCGTAGAGGCGCCGCCAGGACTCCGTGACGCACCCCTGGTCGCTCCTGGTCAGCGTGCCGCCCAGTGGTCCGGTCATGCTCAGGCCCTGCGGGGCGGGGCCGTTGAGCGCGGTCCCGTAGGCGCGGCGCCGCTGCTCGCCGATGCCGTCGAGGTAGCGCCGTTGGGGACTCGCCGCTTCGGCCCGGTCGAGGAGCCGCACGACGTCCCGGCCGTAGCCGTGGCGTGCCGCCCAGGCCGGGTCGTCGATGCCGTACGGGAAGTCCCGGTACCCGGAGCCGGGCCGTGGTGGCGTCGGCCAGTAGCGGAAACCGGCCCGCCGCATGCAGTCCCGTACGAGCAGTTGCTCCGCGCGGTGCAGCAGGTCCGCCTCCGCCGTCGTCGGCCTGACGGCCGGGCCGTCGGCCCGGGGGGTCGTGCCCGGCCCCGGCGGCGGTACCGCGGAGTGCACCCCCACGGCGGCGGACGCCAGTACGGCCAGGGACGCGCACAGGACCCACCCGCGCGGTCGGCGGAGCCGGCGCAGCCGCGCGAACCCGCGCCGCCCCTCCCGTACCGCCCCGCTTCCCCGGTCGTCAGGCATCTGACGCTCCTCCCCGCAGAACCGCGCGCCCCGATCCGGAAGGCGGTACGGCACAGCGTCGCTCCAACTCCCCGACCCGCGGCCTGACATGGGTGTTCACCGCGGTTCGTTCCGGGAGCGCCGCCCGGTGGCGACGTGAGAAGACTGCCGGGGCGGGGGGTCTGGCTCCACGATGAGACGGTGCTCTAATCTTCGGCCGTGATCGACTTACGGCTGAACGCCCAGGACCTGTCCCTGATCAGGTTCGCCCGGTCCCCGCTGGAGGAGGCCGTGCACAGCCTCGCGGCCCTCCAGGACCCACGGCGCCGCGGCCTGCACCTGCCGTGGTGGAACGTCATGGCGAGGCGCGTGCGCACCCTCGACCTGGACCTCCTGCTCGCCCTCACCGGGACGCCCGGCGTCCTGCCCGACTTCCTCTGCCCGCCGCCCGGCCGCGCGGACCCGGTCTTCGCGCACGAACTGTCGGCGGTGCGGGCTGCCACGCCCGGTGAACTGCGGGCGGGCGTCGACGAATTGCGCGGACACGGCCCGGTGCCGCCCACGCTGCGCCCGCTGTACGACGACCCGGGGAGCACCCTGCCCCGTCTGGTGGACCAGCTCGACGCCTACTGGCGCTGCGCGGTCGAGCCGGTGTGGCCCCGGCTGCGCTCGCTGCTGGACGCGGACATCGCGTACCGGGCGCGCCGTCTGACGACCGGCGGCCTCGCGGCGGTGCTGGAGGACCTCCACGAGGACCTCGAGTACGGCGCGGACCGGATCAGGGTGCGCAAGCCCGTCTCGTACGAACGCCCCGCGACCGGGCACGGCGTGCTGCTCGTCCCGACCATCTTCGGCTGGCCCCGGCTGGGCGTGCTGTACGACGAGGGGGCCCGGCCCGCGATCGGGTACCCGGCCCGTGGGATCGCCGGGGTCTGGACCACCGTGCCCACCACCGAGGGCGCCCCGGTGGAGGAACTGGTGGGGCGCACGCGGGCACGGATCCTGGCGAGGCTCGACCTGCCCCTGTCGACGACGCGGGTGGCGAGCCTGCTGGGCATGACGCCGCCCACGGCCAACCACCACCTGTCCGTCCTGCGTCGCTGCCGCCTGGTGACGTCCGAGCGGGCCGGCAGGGAAGTCCTCTACCAGCGCACCCACTTGGGGACGTCACTGCTGGATCCGGCGTGACGGTGTGACGGCGTGAGGGCTGACGAGGGGAGGACATGAGCATGCGAGGCTGACGGGCGGGCGTGCTCAGCGCTTGTAGCGCACGACCAGCAGCGCCTCGACCCGCTCCGACGGCGCCTCGTAGACGTGGGCGACGTCGGCGGACCAACTGCCGTGCGCTCCCGGGCCGAGTACCTGAGGCGCGGAGCGGGGGCCGACGCGTGCGGTGCCGGTGAGCACGACGATGTGTTCGGTGGTGCCCGGGGCATGGGCCGCCGATTCCTGGACGCTCCCGGGGCGGATCTGGATCCGGTACGTCTCCGTGACCGCCTCGTCGTCCTTGATGCGCTCGGTCAGTACCGCGTCCACTGCTCGCCCGGAGACCTCGGCGACCGGGGTGAGCCCGTGCAGCACCGCGCTCAGCGGGACGTCCAGCGCCGTGGTGAGGGAGTAGAGCGTTTCGAGTGTGGGATTGCGTCCGCCGCCCTCCAGCTCGGAGAGCGTTCCCTTGCCGATCTCCGCTCTGCGGGCGAGTTCGGACAGCGACAGCCCCCGCCCCTCGCGCAACTCCCGTACGCGAGCGCCGACGCGAGCTGCCAGGTGGGTCATGGGGAGTCCCTGAGATGTGAGGCGGTCCGGGAGGAGCGGAACGGCGTTGATCGGTACCGTCGTGAGGGCTATCGTTCCACATGCAGAACGTTCCGTATATGGAACGGATCGGCTCGGTCGCTGCGCGAAGAAGGGGCACCCCATGGCGTCGGATCAGCAACAGAACCAGAACCAGGGTCAGGGTCAGAGTCAGGGGCAGGAACGGGATCAGTCCCTCCCCACCCGCAGCCTCCAGGTCGCCCGCGCCCTCGAAGCGGCCGGTGCCGACGGTCAGGTGCGGGAACTGGACGCGTCGGCACGGACCGCCGCCGAAGCCGCCGCCGCCCTCGGGTGCGAGGTGGGCGCGATCGCCAACAGCCTCGTCTTCGTCTCCGACGGCGAGCCCGTCCTCGTCATGGCCAGCGGCAGGCACAAGGTCGACACCTCGGCGCTCGCGGCCCGTTGGGGGCGGGGCACGCTCCGGCGCGCCACCCCCGAGCAGGTGCGCGAAGCCACCGGCCAGGCGATCGGGGGCGTGGCGCCCGTCGGGCACCCCCGCGCACTGCCCACGGTCGTGGACGCCGCCCTGACCGAGTACCCCACGCTCTGGGCCGCCGGCGGGACTCCCCGTACCGTCTTCCCCACCACCGCGGACGAGCTCGTGCGGCTGACCGGCGGGGTGCTGCTCCCCGTCACCGCCTGACCGTCTCCTCCTGACCGGCGGCGCCGCCGCGCCCGCGCGTACGACGCCGCCGGAGGCCGGGCGCCTACAGCGCGGCGAGGGCCTCGGCGCGGCCCACGGGACCGCCCAGTGCACCGAACTCGTGCAGGTCGCCGAAGACCTCGATGCGAATCGACTCGGCCAGGCCTCCGACGCGCACCGGGTCGAACCCCGCGGCCGTGATCAGCTCGGCGACCGCCTTGCCCGCCGCCTCGTCGTCGGACGCGTAGAAGCCGACGGCGGGTTCCGGCGTCCTGCGGGACGCGGAGGTGAGCGTCTCGGCGGAGAGGGTGCCGAAGGCCTTGACCAGCTGGGCCCCCGACGGCACCAGGGCCGCCAGGATCCGCCCGGCGGACTCCTCGGCGCCGATCGTCTTGACGAAGCCGCCGTCGCCGTCCGGCGCGATCGGGTTCGACGGGTCCACCAGGACCTTGCCCGCCAACTGGTCGCCGTACTGGGCGAGCAGCTCCTTCGTCGTGTCGAACCAGACGGCGAGGACGAGCACGTCGGCCCGTGCGACCGCATCCTCCACGGCGACCGCCGTCGCGCGGTCGCCGAGTGAGGCGGCGAGGGACTGCGCCGCGCCGAGGTCGCGTCCGGCGAGCAGGACGTCGACGCCACCGGCGACGAGGTTCGCCGCCAGACGGCCGCCTATGTTCCCGGTTCCGATGATCGCGGTGGTCATGAAGTCCTCCTGTTGAAGGGTGGGTTGGGATTTGATGTGAGAGTGCTGTGGGGCGGCGGGGGCGCCGGGGCGAGCCAGCGGCGCAGGGCGCGGGTGACCAGCGGCATCGACACGTACGTCATCAGCACGCTGAACAGCACCGCGAAGACGGCGGTCCGTGCCACCTGCGGCAGCGCCGTCAGGTGCGGCGTCAGGAAGACGCTGCCGAGCAGCGAGACCGGGAAGATCCCGACCGCCGAGCTCGCCGCCATCTTCCACCGTGGCGGAGGGGCTGCCGGTGCGCCCGGCGCGCTGAACCAGGCTTCCAGGCCCGCCAGTTCGCGCAGGGCCACCTCGTGGTGGCGGTGCCCCCGCGGATCGTCGAAGAAGGCCGCCCGCTGGGGCGACTCCGTCCACGCGCGCATCGCCTCCCGGTCGCGGAAGCGGTGCACGACGATCCACGGCGCACCGGCCCCGGACGGCTGGAAGAGGCCGCCGCCCAGGTGGCCGGGGAGGGTGGACGCGGCGGCCAGGACGCCCCGCGCCCACTCCTGGAACGCCTCCTCGTGCCCCGGATCCACCAGGCGCGCCGCCACCAGGACGGCGTCCCGCCGCCGCGAGACGGGGGCAGTGCTCTCGGACGTGTGGCTCATGGGGGCTCCTGGGGGAAGCGTGTACGGATCGATCGCCTCGGCTCAGGCGCGCGGCGCCGCGTGCACGTAGTGCTTGGTCTCCTGGAACTCCTCCAGGCCGCGCACGCCGTTGAGGCGCCCCACGCCGGACTGCTTGAAGCCGCCCTCCTCGAACATGTCGTGGACGACCGCCCAGGTGTTGGTCCACACCGTGCCCGCCTTGATCTCGCGCCCGACGCGCAGCGGCCGGTCCACGTCCCGGGTCCAGATCGACGCGGCGAGGCCGAACTCGGTGGCGTTGGCGCGGGTGACGGCGTCCTCCTCGGTGTCGAAGACCTCGAAGGTGGCGACCGGACCGAACACCTCGTTCTGCACGATCGGCGCGTCCAGGTCCTCGACCTCGACCAGGGAGGGCGCGAGGAACGCGCCGTCGCGCGCACCGCGCACGAGCACCTTCGCGTAGCCGGCGGCGTCGGCGACGACGTCCTGGACGCGGCGGGCGTTGCGCTCGTCGATCAGGGGGCCCATCTCGCTGGCCGGGTCGTCGCCGGGGCCGACCTTCACCGCTTCGAGCGCGGCGGTCATGCGGCGGCGGAACTCGTCGGCGATGCCGCGCTGCACCAGGATGCGGCTGCCGGTCATGCAGAACTGCCCGGTGAAGGTGGTGACGGCCTTGGTCAGGACCGGCACGGCGACGTCCAGGTCCGCGTCGTCGAACACGAGCATCGGGCTCTTGCCGCCCAGCTCCAGGGAGAGCGCCTTGAGCGTGGGCGCGGCGTTGGCCATGATCATGCGGCCGACGACGGTGGAACCGGTGTAGCTGACGACGTCCACGTCCGGCGAGGAGACGAGGAGCGGCGCGCCGTCGTTGCCGGACTCGGTGAACACGTTCATGACGCCGGCCGGGAGGCTCTCGGTCTGCGCGATCACCTCGCTGAGCAGGCCGTTGACCAGGCCCGTCTGGCCGGGCAGCTTCATGGCGACGGTGCAGCCCGCCGCCAGGGCGGGGGCGAAGGAGCGTACGGCGAGGACGACCGGGGAGTTCCACGGCGCGATGACGGCGGCGACGCCCGCGCCCTCGCGCAGGGTCATCGAGTACAGGCCGGCCCGCACCTCGCCCGCGCTGCCGTGGTCGCTGAGGGCCAGCGAGGCGTAGTAGCGCAGCTTGGGGATGGTGAGGTCGATCTCGAAGGCGGCCTCGGCGAGGACCTTGCCGTTCTCGCGGGCCAGCAGCGTGACGAACTCGTCGCGGCGCGCCGCCAGGTGGTCGGCCATCTCGAAGAGCGCCCTGGCCCGCAGGTTGCGGTCACGCGCCCAGTCGGTGGTGTCGAAGGCGCGCCGGGCGGCGGCGATCGCGGCCCGGGCCTCCTCGGCCCCGGCGTCGGCGAACGTACCGAGCACCTGGCCGGTGGACGGGTTGAGCGACTCGGTCTTCGTGGCGGAGTCGACCCACTGGCCGTCGATGTGGTTGCGCGCGTGCAGCATGGCGGAAGGTCCTTACGGAGGAGAGGGGTGAAGGGAGGGGAGGGCGGAACGGGTTCAGATCTGGCGGGCGATGTGCTCGGCCGCCGCGATGACCGTGAGGTTGGTCGCGGCCGACGGCACGTCCGGGAAGATCGAGGCGTCCACGACCCGCAGCCCGGGCACGCCGCGCACGGCTCCGAGCCGGTCGGTGACGGCCGTCGGGTCGTCGTCCGCGCCCATGGGGGCGGTGGAGGTCGGGTGGTGGTACGTGTCCAGGGTGGCGAGCATCGAAGCCTCGATGTCGGCCTCCTCGACCGCCTGCGGGCCCGGGTTGAGCTCGCCCGCGGTGAGTGCGGCCAGCGGCTGGGCGGCGCCGAGGCGACGGGCGAGGCGGATGCCCTCGACCAGGCGGCGGCGGTCGGCCGGTTCGGCCAGGAAGTTGAGGTCGATGCGGGGCGCGTCCTCGGGGTCGCGGCTGGTCAGCGTCAGGGTGCCTTGCGACCGCGGCCGTACGAGCGCGACGGCGAGCACGAAGCCGACACCGGTGGGGCTGGTGGCGTGGTCGAAGAGGTGCGTGGCGGTGATGTGCAGGTCCAGGTCGCCGTCGGGGGCCCCGGCGGTCGCCGTCCACACCTTCGCGCCGATCACGGGCGTCTGCGCACCGATCCGGTCGGGGTCGGCGGCGTACGCGTTGTAGTAGAACGGGTGGTCCTGCAGGCGCAGTCCTACCGGCAGGTCGGCGACGAGCGGGATGCCCAGGGCTTCGAGGTCCTCGGCGGGGCCGACCCCGGAGCGCAGCAGGATCGCGGCGCTGCCGTAGGCGCCCGCCGAGAGGATCACCTGCTCCGCGGCGAGCTCGGTCCCGTCGGCGAGGAGCACGCCGGTGGCCCGCCCGTCGGTGAGGAGCACCCGGTCGACGAGCGTGCCGGCCCGGACGGTCAGGTTCGGCCTGGCACGGACCGCCTCGGTGAGGTAGGCCATGCCGGTGTTGACCCGGATCCCGTCGCGGACGTTCATCGGGTACGGGCCGACGCCGTGCGGGTCCGTGCCGTTGAAGTCCTCCACGGGCCGGATCCCCTCGGCGAGCGCCGCGTCCACGAACGCGCGCTGCATCGGCGAGACGTCGTCGAGGCCGAGCTGGGTCACCGGCAGCGGACCGGTGCGGCCGTGCAGCGCGTCCTCGCCGGCCGCCGTGGACTCCAGCGCCTTGAACGCCGGGAGCAGTTCCTCGTACGACCATCCCTCCAGGCCTGCCTCGGACCAGCGGGCGAAGTCGGAGGGCAGGGCGCGCACCGCCACCGAGCCGTTGACCGCGGAGGAGCCGCCGAGCACCTTGCCGCGGAAGGCGGCCACGGGGTGGCCGATGAACCCGGGCTCGCTCTGGTAACCCCAGTCGTGCCCGGTCCAGCCGCCGAGCACGCTGCTGGAGGCCACGGCCTCCGGGTAGCCCTCCGGCTCGTACGCGGGACCGGCTTCGAGGAGCAGTACCGCGCGGTCGGGGTCCTCGGTGAGGCGGGCGGCCAGCACGGCTCCGGCGGAGCCGCCGCCGACCACGATCGTGTCGTAGGCGGAGGTACCGGAGGTGCCGGACGTGTGCGAGGCAGGAGTGCCGGGGGTGCCGGACGTGTCGGAGGTGGGGGTGCTGTTCATGGCGCTTCTCCTGGGTAGCCGTCCGGCGGGTCAGCCGGACGATGACGACGTTAGGGAGATCCGCGCGCCGTGAAATCGGTCAGCGGATCCGTCATGTCCGGCCCTCTGCGTCAGCCGTGGCCCGCCCCAAGGTCAGCCACGGCTCGCACCGGGGTCAGTCAAGCCCCGCCCCCGCGTCAGCCACGGCCAGCCCCCGGGCCAGCCACGCCACGCCCCCGGGTCAGCGCGTGCCGGTCAGGCGCATCCCGTTGTCGAAGTCCACCCGGCCCAATTCCGCCCGCGAGACGATCCCGAGCTTGGGGAAGACGTTGGAGAGGTGGTGGCCGACGGTGCGCGGGCTGATCAGGAGCTGTGCGGCGATCTCCCGGTTGGTGAGCCCCTCCGCCGCCAGGCGCGCCACCCGTGACTCCTGGGCGGTGAGCGCGCCGTCGTCGCGGACCGCCTCGCGCCGCAGCTGCTGGCCCGTCAGCTCCTGTTCGTTCAGGGCGCGTTCGAGCAGCGGCGCGGCGCCCAGGAGCCGGAAGGTCTCGGCGGCCTCGGCGAGCTGCACCCGGGCGTCCGTGCGCCGCCGCGCGCGGCGCAGCCACTCCCCGTACAGCAGTCGCGTGCGCGCGTGGCACAGCGGGCGGTCCGCCGCCCCCGGGACGTCCAGCGCCCGCCGGAACAGCTCTTCGGCGCGGTCGGCACCCAGCAGCGCCGCGCTCCGGTGGGCCGCGGCCCGCGCCCAGGCGGCCCCGGTCTGCTCCGCCCACGCGGACAGGGCCCGCAGGGCGGGCTCGCCCGCTTCCGGGCGGCCCGCGTGCACGGCGGCCTCCACCGTGTCGGCCGCCGCGAGCAGCGCGAAGGTGGTGTGGGCCGCGCGGTGACCGGGTTCGGTCAGCAACGCGAGGCGGTCCAGCGCCTCTTGGGGGCGCCCGGCGAGCAGGGCGGACAGGCCCTGGTGCCAGTGGGCGGCCGCGGTCAGCGCGCGTACCCCGCGCGGTACGGACAACCGCAGGGTGGCGGCGGTGTGTTCGCCCACGGCCTGCTCGTCGCCGCGCAGCGCGGCCAGCCAGGCGAGGGAGTTGCGGCACTGCGAGATCGCGTGGTCGGCGCCGATCTCCTCCGCGAGGCGCAGCGCCTCGGTGGCGTTCGCCGTCGCCTCGGACCAGCGCCCGGCCGCGATGTCCAGGGTGACGGTCTGCGGCACGGTCAGGGCCAGGGCGCTCGACGCGTCGGTACGCCGCAGCTCCGCCAGCTTGCGCCGGAACGCCTCCGCCAGGGCCCGTTCGGCGCCCCACGCCAGGGCCAGTGGGGCGGGCGGCACCAGCCTCCAGGACGCGGCTCCGAGCAGGGCGACGCCCTCCTCGGCCAGGACCGTCCCGGTGTCCGGGCCGCTGCCCCACCACTGGCGCAGCGCGGGCAGCAGGGCGGCCTCCGGCGCGTCCGTGTCCGCCGCCAGCTCCGCCACCCGGCACAGCGCGGCGGCCTGTTGCGCGGGGAGGTCGGCCGACCAGCCGGCCCGTACCGCCAGGCAGGCCAGTTCCAGGGCCCGCGCGTGGCCGTGCACCGCGTGGGTGTCGCGCAGCAGCAGCCGGTGGGCGCGCTCCTGGTCGCCGTGGGCGAACTCGATGACACCGGCCAGTCCGTCGCTGTCCCCGGCCACCGCCGCCTCGGGCACCAGCCGCCCGGCCCGGTCGAGCAGGTCGCGCGCCGTGCGGACCTGCCCGCACTCCCAGGCGGCCCGGGCCCCCAGGGCGAAGCGCCGGGCGGCGTCCTCGGGCCGGGGCGACAGTTCCGCGGCCCGGCCCAGCGCCCGGGCCGCGGACGCGTAACCGCCGCGCGTCCGGTCCGTACGGGCGGTGCCTTCGAGCAGGGCGGCGACCTCCTCGTCGGCCTCTTCGGCGGCGGCCGCCAGGTGCCAGGCCCGCAGGCCCTCCCCGTCGCCGTCCCCGCGCAGCGCCTCGGCCAGCGCCCGGTGCGCCGCCCGCCGCTCGGGGAAGAGCGCCTGTTCGTACACGACCGCGCCGACCAGGGGCGCCCGGAACCGCACCCGGCCGTCCGGCACGGCGAGCAGCCCCGAGCGCACCGCCTCGTCCCAGGCGGCGGCCGTGGCTCCGAGCACGGCCGCCGCCTCCCGCACCAGACGCGCGTCGCCCCGGTCCTCGGCCGCAGCCACGAGGAGCAGCGTCCGCGTAGTGGGCGGGAGTTGGGCGATGCGGGAGCCGAACGCGCGGCGCAGCAGGGGCCCGATGGGCAGGCGCTCCCCTGGACCGGAGACGAGCGTGGGCAGTTCACGCAACGCCAGCGGGTTCCCGCCGGCCGCCCGTACGGTGCGCCGCACCGTCCCCTCGTCCACGCCGGGCACCGCGGCGCGGACCAGCAGCGCGGCCTCCACGTCGTCCAGCGGGGGAACGGCCAGCGCGGGCAGGCTCTCCCACGGGCCGCCCGCCCCCGGGTCGCCGTGCGCGGTCAGCAGCAGGGCCATCGGCTCGCTGTGCACCCGGCGGGCGACGAACGCCAGGCACTCGGCGGTCGGCTCGTCCAGCCAGCCCGCGTCGTCGACGGTGACCAGCAGGGGCCGCTCGGCGGCGAGCCCGCTGAGCAGGGTGAGCGTCGCCGCACCGACCAGGAAGCGGTCCGTGACGTCCCCGCTGAAGCCGAGCGCCCCGCGCAGCGCCGCGGCCTGCGGCGACGGCAGCGCGGCGACCCGGTCCATCAGCGGCCACAGCAGCCCGTGCAGCCCGGCGAACGCGAGCCCGGACTCCATCCGGCTGCCGCGGCAGGCCAGCACCGTGAAGCCGGTCGCGTGCGCGGCCGCGTACTCGAGCAGCGCCGTCTTGCCGATGCCCGGATCCCCCCACAGCACCACGGCCTCGCCCATGCCCGCGCGGGCCCCGGCGAGCACCCGGTCCAGTTCCAGCTTCTGCCCGCGTCGTACTTCCACAGCTCGTTCCCTCGTTTCGTACGGACCACCCACGCGGCCCGCGTCCGCGGTACCGGAGGCGACCGACCGGTACCGATACGGTGACCGATGCGCCCCGGTGCCCCGGATGCCTACCTTCACCGTCATGACCAGCAATTCCTTCGACGACGGCGCCCGGCTCGCCGAGCAGGTCGCCGCGGCGACCGGCGCCGGGACCGGCGACCGCCTCCTGCACGCCCGCGGCGCCTGGGCCACCGGCGAGTTCACCCCGTCATCCGGCGCGCCCGCCCTGAGCCGCGCGGCGGTGTTCGCCGCGCCGGCCACCCCGGCCGTGGCCCGCTTCTCCAGCACGCTGGGCGGCGCGGACGGCCACGACGGGTCCCCCGGTGACCACGGCCTGGCCGTCCGGCTCGGCGACCTCGACCTGGTGATGTTCACGCTCCCGGTGTTCTTCGTGCGCAACGGACCCGACATGGTCGAGTTCCTGCGGGCCGCGAACTCCGCCGACCCCGCAACCGCCGTTCCCGCGTTCGCGGCACGCCACCCGGAGGCGGCCGCCGCCCTCGAACTGGCCGGACAGGCACGCCCGGCCGCCGCCTTCACCGGCCTCGCCTACCACTCGGTGCACGCGTTCGGCCTGGCCGACGCGGCCGGAACGGTCACCTGGGCCCGACTGGGCTGGCGCCCGCACCGGCCCACCGGCCCGCTCACCGAGGAGGAGGCGCTCAGCCGGCCCCCGGGCTACCTCGCCCAGGGACTTGCGGCCGAACTCCCGGCCCGCCTCGACCTGGTGGCCCACCTGCCCGCGCCCGGCGACGAGGTGCACGACCCGACCCGCCCGTGGTCCTCCGACCGCGAGGTGCCGCTCGGCACTCTCACCCTGACCGGCACCCGGCCACCCGCCGCCGAACCGGACTTCGACCCGCTGCACCTGCCGGACGGCGTGGCCGCGCCGCTCGACCGACTGGCCGCCGACCGCAGCCGGGTGTACGCGGCGGCGCGCCGCCGCCGCGGCTGAGGCATCCCGTACGGAGCGGGGCCACGGTCCCGTACCACCACCCCCACGTGCGGGGCGCCCCCGCGCCCCGGACGCCCCGCCCCAACGAAACGGGGGCAAAACCCCCATTCCGACAAGCGATTGCACGCCCACGCCCGCCGCCAGCCCCGCG
>NZ_JBEOYE010000108.1:0-28878 GCF_040296945.1 Streptomyces sp. NPDC001941
GTGCCCCGGGGGGGGGGTGGGGCGGGGGGGGGGGGGGGGGGCCGGGCCCCCCCCCCCCCCCCCGCGGCCCCCCCCCCCCCCCCCGGCGCGGGGGCGCCCGGCGTGCTCGGCCGGGGCCCCCCCCCCCCGCCTCCAGGTCCGCGTCCGAGGCCAGGCCCGCGTGGTACAGCCGCAGTTCGGTGGCGCCGGCCGCCGCCGCCCGGGCCGCGTCCGCCCGCAGCGACCCGGGGGCGCCGCCCATCCCCCGTACCACCGGGAAGTTGGCGGCCAGCACGGCCGGGCCGTGGGCGGCGAAGGGCTCCAGCGCGCCGGTGCCCCCGCCGCACGGCACCACCACCCCGTCCGCGACGCCCAGCACGTGCGCCGGGTCCACCCCGGCGTTCGCCCCGGTGCGGTGCGCCAGCGGGTCGGCGTGCAGCAGCACCCGGAAGCCGGCCGGGGCCGCCCCGCGCACCGCGGCGACCGCCTCCTCCTGGAGCGTGCGGGCCGCCTCGCCGCGGAACTCCATGGTGGCGTCCAGGAGCCGGCGCCCGGCGCCCCCGACCCGGCCGCCGCGCCAGACCGGGTCGAGGGCCGTCCGTACCGCCTGCCGCAGCCCGGCCGGGTCGAGGCCGGTCGCGGCGTACCCGGCGGCGCAGGCGGAGCAGAAGCACAGCGACATCAGGTACTGGGCGGTGTCGTCGAGCTCCGCGCCGCCGGTCTTGTCGTGGGCGTGCAGGTGGGCGAAGCCGTACCAGCCGCAGGACTCCAGCTCGGTGCCGCGCGCCCCGGGCCGGGCCGCCGCCTCCGCCGCCAGGTCCACCAGGTAGGCGCGCACGGCGGGCCGGGCGATGCAGGGCGCCCACGGGTAGCGGTCGCCGTAGGCGTTGACGACGCTGGTGCCGGGGTGCTCGGCGCCGAGCCGGGAGCTGTGCGCGAGGACCACCCAGCTGTGCACGTCGAGGCCGGCGGCGGCCAGCTGCTCCGCCGCCTCGGCCCAGCTGTCGCCGGGCGCCCAGTCACCGGCCGGGTGGGGCCTCAACTCCCGCCCCTCCCAGCGCCGTTCGTCGGGCGGGTAGAGCACGGCCGCGTACTCGGCGGTGACCACGCGGTGGTGCGGGTGGCGCGGGGTGAGGGCGCGGGTGGAGTGGTAGGCGGAGGCCAGCGTGACCTGCTGGATGCCCAGGGCCGCCAGCCGGGAGGCGGCGTCCGGGTCGCCGACCACGTCCCAGGGGTAGAGGAACGCCGACGCCCTCACCGCTCGCGTCCCGCGTCCGCGCCGGGGGCCAGCAGGGCGCGCCCGCGCGCGATGATCCCGGCCAGCTCCTCGACGTGCGCGGGGGCGGGCTCGCTGAGCGGCGGGCGTACCTCGCCGACGTCCAGGCCCTGGAGCCGCACGGCCGCCTTGACCAGGGAGACGGCGTAGCCGCGGCCCTTGGCGCGCAGTTCGACCAGCGGGCGGTAGAAGCCGTCCACCAGGCGGTCGACGGTGGCGTCGTCGCCGTCCGCCAGCGCCCGGTGGAAGGCGAGGGCGATGTCGGGGGCGAAGCAGAAGACGGCGGAGGAGTAGAGGGCGACGCCGATGGCCCGGTAGGCGCGGCCGGTGAGTTCGGCGGTGGGCAGGCCGTTGAAGTACAGCAGGTCCAGGCCCTCGGAGCGCACCGCGCTGACGATGCGCTGCATCAGGTCGAGGTCGCCGACGCCGTCCTTGAGGCCGATGATCCCCTCGACCCGGGCGAGGGCGACGACGGTGTCGGGGGTGAGCACGGCGTTGTCGCGCTGGTAGACGATCACGTCGAGCGAGGTGGCCGCGGCGAGCGCGGTGTAGTGGCGCAGCAGGCCCTCCTGGTCGGCGACGACGAGGTAGGGCGGCATGGCGAGGAGCCCGTCGGCCCCGGCCCGCTCGGCGAGCCGGGCGTACCGGACCGCGAGGGCGGTGCCGTAGCCGGTGCCCGCGACGACGGGGACGCGGCCGGCCGTCTCCTCGACGGCGGCGGCGACGCAGTCGTGGAACTCCTCGGGCGTCAGGGCGTGGAACTCGCCGGTGCCGCAGCAGGCGAAGACGGCCGCCGCCCCGGCCTCGACGCCCGCCCTGACGTGTGCGCGGAAGGTCTCCAGGTCGAGGGCGCCGTCGGGGCCGTACGCGGTGACGGGGAAGAAGAGCAGACCGTCGAGTCGGGTGGCGAGCGGGGCTTGGGTCACGGGCGCTCCCTGAAAGACTGTGCACAATCCTGATCGATGTCCATATCCCTGAACGCGGTCACGCTAGGACAGCCTCCCGGCGCAGGTCAAGGCGCAAACCGCCGCCCGCCGCGTCGAGTTGGGCGGCCCACGCCCCCTTGACCGGCCCGGCCCACGCTCCCTAGCGTGTCCACGCATGTGAATCACATTCAACGCCTGGGCCGAGCGCGGTTCCAGGGGCCCGCAGACCGCCTCAGATACGGAGAACGCCGCATGCCCGCTCCCCGCACCGTCCTGCTCACCGGCGCCGCGGGCGGCCTCGGCACCCTGATGCGGGACCTGCTGCCCGCGTACGGGTACGCACTGCGGCTGCTCGACGTGAACCCGGTGCCGGGCGCGCCGGACGCGATCCGGGCCGACCTCGCCGACACCGGGGCGCTGCGCGAGGCCGTACGGGGCGTGGACGCGGTGCTGCACCTGGCCGGGATCTCCCTGGAGTCCACCTTCGACCGGATCCTGGAGGCCAACGTCCGGGGCACCTACCACCTCTACGAGGCGGCCCGCGAGGAGGGCGTGCCCCGGATCGTGTTCGCCTCCAGCAACCACGCCGTCGGCTTCACCCCGCGCCCGCGCCCGGGCGACCCGCTGATCCCGGTCGCCACCGCGCGCCGCCCCGACACCTTCTACGGCCTGTCCAAGGGCTTCGGCGAGGACCTGGCCCAGCTCTACTGGGACCTGCACGGCCTGGAGACGGTGTCGGTGCGCATCGGCTCCTGCTTCCCCGAGCCGTCCTCGGTGCGGATGCTCTCGGTGTGGATGAGCCCCGCCGACGGCGCCCGGCTCTTCCACGCGGCCCTGACCGCCGAGGGGGTCGGCCACACGGTGGTGTACGGCTCCTCGGCCAACACCCGGCTGTGGTGGGACCTCTCGTCCGCCCGGGCCCTGGGGTACGAGCCGCGGGACGACTCGGAGGCGTACGCGAAGGAGCTCGTCGCCCGGGACGGCGAGCTGGACGAGGACGACCCCGACCACGCCCACCTGGGCGGCCACTTCTGCACCCGGCCGCCGCTCTGGCCGCACTGACGGACGGGAGCGAGGGGGACTGCCGGACGGGCCCGGAAAACCGGGTGCCTCCGGCGCCGGCACCCGTCAGGATGCGGCCATGCCCGCACCCCACGGATTCGCCCACGAGCGCCGCGCCGACGGCACCGTCACGATCACCCACCACGGCCGCGCCGCCACCACCCTGCGCGGACCGCGCGCCGAGAAGTTCCTGGCCGAGGTGGCGGCCGGGGACCCGCAGCTGGTGATGGCCCGCTGGACCGGGGCGTACAAGTTCGGCAACGAGCGCCGGGCCGGGGAGCACCCGCGCAACCGGTCCCGGCGCGACTGACCTCCGCCCGCCCCGCCCGGCGCCGGGCGGCGGCCGTCCGGGTAAGGGAACGGCAAAGCCGCGCCGGTCGTTAGCCCTGGCATGACCGCTATGACCCCCGGTTCGAACATCCCGCTGAGCACCCCCCGCGTGACCGTGGACGTCACCGCGCCCGTGCGGCTGGACGTGTCGGGCCTGCTGCTCACCGGCGACGGCAAGGTGCGCTCCGATGACGACTTCATCTTCTACAACCAGCCGACCGGCCCGGGCGTGAGCCACCGCTCCGGCGGCGGCACGGCCCCCGACGCGATCACCGTCGACACCGCCGCCGTCCCGGCGGGCATCGAGAAGATCGTCGTCACGGCCAGCCCGGACGCCGCGGGCCAGACGTTCCAGGGCATCGAGCCCACCGCCACGATCCGCGACGCGGACACCGGCGCCGCGCTGGCCACGTTCACACCGCCCCGGCTGGGCGCGGAGACGGCGCTGGTGGTCGTCGAGATCTACCTCAGGGGAGGCGCCTGGAAGGCCCGCGCGGTCGGCCAGGGGTACGCGAACGGCCTGGCGGGCATCGCCACCGACTTCGGCGTCACGGTGGAGGAGGAGCCCGCCGCCGCCCCGGCCCCCGCCCCGCAGGCGCCGGCCGCCCCGGTCGCCGCTCCCCCGGCCCCCGCGGCCCCGCCCGCCGCCCCGGCCGCGCCCGCGCCCGGCTCCGGCAAGATCAACCTGGACAAGGGCCGGGTCAGCCTGCAGAAGAACCAGACGGTCTCGCTGGTCAAGGGCGGCCGCCCGCTGCTCTCCCAGGTCAAGATGGGCCTCGGCTGGGAGCCCGCGTTCCGCGGCGCGGACATCGACCTGGACGCCTCCGTCATCGCGTACGGACCGCAGCGCAACCACCTCGACAGCTGCTACTTCGGCAAGCTCTCGATCCTCAACGGCGCCGTGAAGCACTCCGGCGACAACCTGACCGGCGAGGGCGCGGGCGACGACGAGGTCATCGTGGTCGACCTCGGCCGCCTCCCCGCCGAGGCCACCGGCCTGGTCTTCACCGTGAACTCCTTCTCCGGCCAGAAGTTCACCGAGGTCGCCAAGGCCTACTGCCGGCTGCTCGACGCCTCCACCGGCGAGGAGCTGGTCCGCTTCGACCTGACGAACGCGGAGGCCCAGACCGGCGTAATGATGTGCAAATTGATCAAGCAGTTCTCCGGAGAATGGGACATGACGGCGATGGGAGAATTCGTCAAGTCCCGCACGGTACGGGGCATGGTGAAGCCCGCCGCCCAGGCACTGTGACACGGAAGGCCCCGTAATCGGCTTTTCCGGAATTTGGGCGCAACAGGTGAACCGCGGAAAAGGTGAGTTTTCAGGGTTTCTTTTGGGCAGGACATTCCGTTTCCCAGGCAGCAGCGAATCTTCCGCTGCCGCCTCAGAAAGGGATACCAACTCATGAAGTACGCAAAGGCTGCTGCGTTCATCGCCGGTACGGTCCTGGCCCTCGGTTCGGCTGCGCCCGCCCTCGCCGACGACGGCATGCCGTGCGGTGAGACGGTTCCGGCGTGCCCGGGTCAGGCCTCCACGGGTGCCTGGACCAAGGGCAAGGCCGCGTCCGACAAGGACGACCTCATCAACTCGAACACGGTGTCCAAGAACGTCGTCAAGAAGCCGGGCGACGTGCTCGACCTCGACGTCCTGGTCGGTGGCGCCTCGCGTGTCCTGGACAAGGCCAAGGCCACGAACGACACCAACGCCAGCACCAAGGTGAACCAGAAGGCCGACGTCCGCTGAAGCAGCGTCCCCGCCTGATCCGCTGAAAAGCGAAACGAGGGCCCGCCGGAATCCATCCGGCGGGCCCTCCCCCGTTTCCGCTGCCCCTTTTCGGGGCCGGTGATGACTAGTGCCGCGGCGTCCGCCGCCACGGGCCGGTGATCGCGAGCATGATCCCGGGCGTCTGGATGTTGGCGAAGAGGGTGCGGCCGTCGGGCGAGAAGGTCACCCCGGTGAACTCGCTGTCGTTGAAGTCGTTGCGCGCGATCGGGTAGGTGCGCCCGCTGTCGGTGGCGCCGAACAGGTGCTGGACGCCCTCGCCGTCCTCGGCGATGACCAGGCCGCCGTACGGCGAGACGGTGATGTTGTCCGGGCCGTCGAACGCGCCGTCCTCCGCAGGGTCCGGGTTCACCCCGAGCAGCACCTTGAGCGTGAGCGTGCGGCGCTTGGGGTCGTAGAACCAGACCTGGCCGTCGTGCTGCACCGGGCTCTCCGCGCGGGCGTACGAGGAGACGATGTAGCAGCCGCCGTCACCCCACCACATGCCTTCCAGCTTGCGGGCGCGGGTGACCTGGCCCTCGGTGAACTGCTTGCGCACCGAGACCGTCCTGGCGTCGCGGTCGGGCACCGTCACCCAGTCGGCCCCGTACACGGTGCCGATCTTCGTGGCGCGGGAGAGGTCGTCGACGAACCGGCCCGCGGAGTCGAAGCACTTGACGGCCGCGAGCACGCCCGCGTCGTCGGCGAGGCGGCGCAGCCGGCCGCGGCCGTGCTCGAAGTCGTGCGGCGGGGTCCAGCGGTAGAGCAGCCCGTTGGGGGTGTCGGCGTCCTCGGTCAGGTACGCGTGGCCGCGCCGCGGGTCGATGACGACGGCCTCGTGGGCGTACCGGCCGAACGCCTTGACCGGCTTGGGGGCGCGGTTGGCGCGGCGGTCGGAGGGGTCGACCTCGAAGACGTAGCCGTGGTCCTTGGTCATGCCGTTCTTGCCGGCCTTGTCCTCGGTCTCCTCGCAGGTCAGCCAGGTGCCCCAGGGGGTGCGCCCGCCCGCGCAGTTGGTGGAGGTGCCGGCGATGCCGACCCACTCGGCGACCTCGCCGCCGCGGCGGACCTCGACGACCGTGCAGCCGCCGGACGCGGCCGGGTCGTACACCAGGCCCTCGGTCAGCGGCACCGGGTACTGCCAGCCGGAGCGGGGGCCCTTGAGCTCGTGGTTGTTGACCAGCAGGGTGACGCCGCGCGGGCCCTCGAAGGCGGCGGTGCCGTCGTGGTTGGAGGGCGTGATCTCGCCGGACTCCAGCGTGGTGACGCCGCTGTGGGTGATGACGCGGTACGTGAATCCGGCGGGCAGCGCCAGGACGCCCTTCGGGTCGGGCACCAGGGGGCCGTAGCCGACCGGGCGGTCGTGGCCGTGACCGTGGTCGTCGTGACCGTGGCCGTGGCCGTCGTCGTGGGCGAGGGCCTCCGGAGCGGTGCCGAGCACGCCGACGGCGCCGGTGAGGGCGACGCCCGCACCGGTGGCGGCGGACTGCTTGGCGAATTCTCTGCGGGTGAGCGGCATCTCGGTCTCCCTGGGTGGGCCGGTCGTCGGCGCCACGTTCCCGCCCCCGCCTGAACGCGGGTTGAACGTGGACCGACAACGATCTACCGCACGACGCCCTCTTGGGTGAATGCCGGTGGATGCCGGTGGGATGTCCGTGACTGCCGGTGGATGTCCGTGACTGCCGGTGGGTGCCCGAGGGACACGGGCCCCGCCGGGGGGGCGACCAATCAGGCCACCCCCTGACGCGACGTCAGTTGCCGCTGCGGGAGCGGGCCTTGAAGGCCGCCTTGCGGGCGTCCTTGGCCGTCTTCTTGTCCCGGTGCAGCTGGCCCATCGCCTCCAGGACGTCGGCCGTCGCCGGGTGCTCCACCCGCCAGGCCGCGTCGAAGAAGCCGCTGTGCTGCCCGGTCAGGCCCTCGACCAGGTCCTGGAGCTCCTCCAGGTCGCCGTCGGCGGCCAGTTGGGCGGCGATCGTGTCGATGGCCAGCCAGAAGATCATCGGCTCCGGCGGGGGCGGCACGTCCGCGGCGCCGCGCTCGGCCAGCCAGACCCGGGCCAGACCTCCCAGCTCCGCGTCGTCGAGCACCTCGCGCACCGCGGCCTCCGCCTCGCCGCCCACCAGCGAGAGGGCCTGCTGGCAGTGGAGCCGGCGCAGCGGCGAGCCCGGGTCGGTGCCGCGGGCCGCGGCCAGCAGCTCCCGTACGCCCTCGGCGGTGTCCCGGCGGCCCAGCCAGAGCTCGACCTCCGCGCGGGCGGCCGGCTCCGGGTAGTGCGCGAGCCCGTCCAGGAGCACGTCGGCGCCCTTGTCGGCGAGGTCGCCGACCGCGGGGGCCTCCACCCCGGCCTCCAGCATCCGGGCCCGGATGCCGTAGAGGCCGAGCGGGGTCAGGCGCACCATGCCGTAGCGGGAGACGTCCTCGTCGTCGACGGGCGGGGCGGGCTCCTCGCCCTCCTCGGCCATCAGGGCCTCGTCGACCGGGTCGTACTCCACCAGGCCGATCGGCTCCAGGATCCGGAACTGGTCGTCCAGGCGCATCATCGCCTCGGAGACCTGCTCCAGGATGTCGTCGGTGGGCTCGCCCATGTCGTCGGGGACGATCATCGACGCGGCGAGCGCGGGCAGCGGCACCGGGCCCTCGCCCGCGCCGCCGTCGGCGACGGTGAGCAGGTAGAGGTTGCCGAGGACGCCCTCGAGGAACTCGGCCTCCGCCTGCGGGTCCCAGTCCAGCGCGTCGAAGTCGATCTCGCCGTCCTCGCCCACGAGGTCGGCGAAGTCGTCCAGGACCGGCGCGGTGGCGTCGGCGAAGACCACGTCGAAGCCGTCCAGCCAGAGCGCGAGCACGTCCTGGGGGCCGCCCGCGGTGAGCACCCCGAGGTTCTCGCCCGCGGTGGCGGTGCCCGTGCCGTCCCCGGCGCCGTCGTCCCCGGCGTCCTCGGCCTCGTCGGGGTCGGTCACCTCGACCAGGCCGGTGTCCACGGCGACCCGCCACGCCTCGCTCGCGAAGGCCTGGCCGTCCTCGTCGGGCTCCAGGCCCAGCGCGACGGCGGCGGCGGGCAGCTGCTCCTCGACCAGTTCGCCACCGGCCCCGACCCGGGTCTCCCCGCTCGCCCAGCGGGCCAGCGTCACGGCCCGGGCCAGGAGCGGCGCGGCGAGCGCGGCCCGCGCGAGCTCCGCGTCCGGGTGCAGCCGCACCGGCGGCAGGGTGGGGCGGTCCGGTGACATCAGGGTTCTCCTCGGGCGTGCGGGCTTACGGCGGCCCCCAGCGTAGACGCAATTCGCCCGGGTCCAGCCGGTTCATGGACCCTTCAGCCCTCGTACACCCGTCGACCCTTGACAACTGCCGTGCTCACACAAGAGATTGACGCGCGTAGATCGTCCGTGCTTCCTCCAACCCCCGGGAGCCCCCTTCATGTCTTCCTCCATAGCGAGAACCGGCGCGTTCGCGTCCGTCGTGACGGCCGCCCTCGCCGCCGGCCTGCTCGCCGGTCCCGCCAGCGCCGCCGACACCCCCGGCCCGGTCCGCATCCACGACATCCAGGGCACGACCCGGACCTCCCCGCTGGTCGGCAAGCAGGTCACGGACGTGGAGGGCGTCGTCACCGGCGTGCGCGCCTACGGCTCCTCGCGCGGCTTCTGGTTCCAGGACACCCAGGCCGACGCCGACCCGGCGACCAGCGAGGGCGTCTTCGTCTACACCGGGTCCAACCCGACCGTGGCGGTCGGCGACGCGGTCAAGGTGTCCGGCACCGTCACCGAGTTCGTGCCCGGGGGCCTGGCCTCGGGCAACCAGTCGCTCACCCAGCTGTCCAAGCCGGCCGTCACCGTCGTCTCCTCGGGCAACCCGGTCCCGGCGCCCGTGACCATCACCGCCCGCACGGTGCCCTCGCGCTACGCCCCGGAGGGCGACCCGGCCAACGGCGGCTCGGTCAACGGCCTGGCCCTGCGGCCGCGCGCCTACGCCCTGGACTACTACGAGTCCCTGGAGGGCATGAACGTCCGGATCGGCACCTCGCGGGTGGTCGGCGCCACCGACCCGTACAGCGAGCTGTGGGTGACGGTGAAGCCGGGCGAGCACGACAACCGCCGGGGCGGCACGGTCTACGGCTCGTACGGGTCCCAGAACACCGGGCGCCTCCAGGTCCAGTCGCTGATCCCGCTCGCCCAGCAGCCCTTCCCGAAGGCGAACGTCGGCGACGTGCTGCGCGGCGCGACCGAAGGCCCCCTGGACTTCAACCAGTTCGGCGGCTACACCATCACCGCCCGCACCCTGGGCACCGTCCAGGACGAGGGCCTGGAGCGCGAGGTGACCCGCCCGCAGCGGCGCGGCGAGCTGGCCGTGGCCACGTACAACGTGGAGAACCTGGACCCGAGCGACCCGCAGGAGAAGTTCGACGCGCTCGCGAAGGCGGTCGTGGAGAACCTGTCCTCGCCCGACGTGGTGGCCCTGGAGGAGATCCAGGACGACAACGGCGCCAAGAACGACGGCACCGTGTCGGCGACGCAGACGCTGACGAAGTTCACGGCGGCGATCACCGCGGCGGGCGGCCCGGCCTACCAGTGGCGCTCGGTGGACCCGGAGAACAACAAGGACGGCGGCGAGCCCGGCGGCAACATCCGCCAGGTCTTCCTCTTCAACCCCGAGCGGGTGTCCTTCACCGACCGCGCCCCGGGCGACGCCGCCACCGCCACCGGTGTGGTGAAGGAGAAGGGCCGCGCGGCCCTGACCCACTCCCCCGGCCGCATCGACCCGGCGAACGCGGCCTGGACCAACAGCCGCAAGCCGCTCGCGGGCGAGTTCGTCTTCCGCGGCCGCACGGTCCTGGTGGTCGCCAACCACTTCGCCTCCAAGGGCGGCGACGAGTCGATCACCTCGCACCACCAGCCGCCGGCCCGGGTCTCCGAGACCCAGCGGCTGCTCCAGGCCCAGGCCGTCAACGGCTTCGTCAAGGACGTGCTGAAGGTCCAGCGCGACGCGGACGTGGTGGTCCTCGGCGACATCAACGACTTCGAGTTCTCCGGGACCACGAAGGCGCTGACCGACGGCCGGGCGCTGTACCCGGCGGTCAAGTCGCTGCCGCGCTCCGAGCGGTACTCGTACGTCTACCAGGGCAACAGCCAGGTCCTGGACCAGATCCTGACGAGCCCGTCGATCGACGACTTCGACTACGACAGCGTCCACATCAACGCGGAGTTCGCCGACCAGAACAGCGACCACGACCCGCAGGTGCTGCGCTTCCGCCCGTAGCCACGGGACCGCGCGCACGGGCCCGCACCGGCAGCACCGGTGCGGGCCCGTCGCGCGTGCGTACGTGCCTACGTGCCTACGTGCCTACGTGCCTACGTGCCTACGTGCCTACGTGCCTACGTGCATACGTGCATACGTGCATACGTGCATACGGCTCAGGCGGGCCACTTGCCGGTCATCCGGCGGACCCCGGCGGCGCCGCCCCGGTCCGCCGCCGCGCGGGCCACGGCGAAGATCGCGCCCTGCAGCGCGGAGGCGATCAGCACGTCCCGCCAGCTGCGCTCCTCGTCCAGCGGGTCCGGAGCATCCCGGCCCTCGCCGAGGACCTGCCAGGTCCGGCTGAACAGCGCGCCCGCCGCGGCGCCCGCGGCCATCCCGAACAGCAGGCCGACCGGCCGGTAGGCCATCTTGATCTTCTTCGGCTTGGCCTTCTTGGCCTTGCTCTTGGTGGACTCCGTCAGTTCCGTCATGCCCCTATCCTTGCCCGCTGGTCCGGTGGCCTGTCACGCACCCTGTCCGTGGCCGCCCCGCAGTCGCCCCAACCGGCTCTGGAACCAGTCGAGGCGGGCCTGGAGCAGTGCGGCCTCGGCCACCAGTTCGGGTACCCCGCCCGGCTCCGCCCAGTCCCCCTCGGCCACCGGCTCCGCGGCCACCCGCAGCCCCTGCCCGGCCAGCCGGGCGAACTCCGCAAGGCCCACCGGTACGCGTCCGCCCAGACAGAGCGGGCACACCGGCTCCAGCGCGGCCCAGCCGGGGCGGCCCCGGCCCGCGTCGGCCAGCGCGGTGGCCCGCCGACGGCAGCGGCAGGGCCCGACGGTGGCGGCGCGCACCCGCTGGCGGGCGTAGCGGAAGCCGCGCTCGAAGCGGATGAAGGAGCCGAGCACCGACACCTCCAGCAGGACCGAGCCGCGGTACTCGGTGGCGCAGAGCAGACCGGCCGCCTCGGCGCGCTCGTGCAGGCAGTGGAAGCCGCAGTCGCACCAGCGCGAGGGCGACCGGTGGCGCCGCCCGTACGCGCAGTGCGCCGCGTCGAGCACCCCGTACGGCAGGGCGGCCCCGAGCGAGACGCCGACGAAGCCCGCCCGGGCGCCGTCGTGCGACAGCGCCGGGCGGGCGACCTTCCAGCCGGTGGGCGGCTCCGTCGGGTGTTCCTCGGGGAGCCGCGCCCTCATCGTCCGGCGGCGGCCGGTTCGGGCGCCCCGTCCCGCTCGGCGGCGACCGGCCCGGCCGCCGGCAGTGCGTCGGTCTTCGGCAGTTCGCCGGTCGTCGCGGCCTCCAGGGGCCGTTCCTCCGCGGTTCCGGTGGAGAGTGCCTTGCCCAGCCTCATGACGGACCTCCCGTATGGGGACGTACACACCAGACGGTGCACACCGATCGCGTCAGGATGGCGCATGCCGCCCGGGCCGCTCAAGACCGCGTCCGGCCACCACGTTTCAGCAGTGCTAACCGCTCACCCCAAGCAGATCTAAGTGGACCTTCACCGCGGTGGCGCCCGAGACTGCGGGGATGAGCCTTCCACGCCCCTTCGGCCGCGCCCTGTGCGCGATGGTCACGCCCTTCACCGCCGCCGGCGCGCTCGACCCGGACGCCGCCGGGGCGCTCGCCGCGCGGCTGGTCGCCGAGGGCTGCGACGGCCTGGTGCTCAACGGCACCACCGGCGAGTCGCCCACCACGAGCGACGCCGAGAAGGCGGAGCTGGTACGGGTGGTGCGCGCGGCGGTCGGCGACGGCGTCCCGCTCCTGGCCGGCGTCGGCACCGCCGACACCCGGCACACCGTGGAGCTGGCCCGGGAGGCCGAACGCGCGGGCACGGACGGCCTGTTGGTGGTCACCCCGTACTACAGCAGGCCCCCTCAGGCGGCCGTGGAGGCCCACTTCCGCAGGGTCGCCGACGCGGTCGGCATCCCCCTGGTGCTGTACGACATCCCGGCGCGCACGGGTACCCGGATCGAGCCGGAGACCCTGCTGCGGCTCGCGGAGCACCCGCGGATCGCCGGGGTGAAGGACTGCGCCGACGACCTGCTGGCCTCGGCGAAGCTGATCGCCCGCACCGGCCTCGCGTACTACTCGGGCTCGGAGGAGCTGAACCTGCCGCTGTGCGCGGTGGGCGGCGCGGGGTACGTGAGCACGGTCGCCAACGTGGCGCCCCGTCAGATGCGGGCCCCCATCGACGCGTTCGACCGGGGGCAGACGGCGGAGGCGGCCCGGCTGCACGGGCTGACGCTGGACCTGGTGGAGCTGATGATGGCGTCCGGGCTGCCCGGCGCGGTCACCGCCAAGGCGCTGCTCGGCCTCCCGGTGCGCGAACCGCTGCAGCCCGCCGGCCGGGAGGCGGCCGACGGGCTGCGCGCGGCGCACGAGGCCCTGGTGAAGGCCTCCGCCGCTGACTGAGCGTCAGTTGTGGCTGTGGAGCACGTCGTTGAGGCCGCCCCAGACCGCGTTGTTCGGGCGGGCCTCGACGGCGCCGGTCACCGAGTTGCGGCGGAAGAGGATGTTGGAGGCGCCGGAGAGCTCGCGGGCCTTGACGATCTGGCCGTCGGGCAGGGTGACCCGGGTGCCCGCGGTGACGTACAGGCCGGCCTCGACCACGCACTCGTCGCCGAGCGCGATGCCGACCCCGGCCTCAGCGCCGACCAGGCAGCGCTCGCCGATGGCGATGACGACGTTGCCGCCGCCGGACAGGGTGCCCATGGTGGAGGCGCCGCCGCCGATGTCGGAGCCGTTGCCCACGACCACGCCGGCGGAGATGCGGCCCTCGACCATGGAGGTGCCCAGGGTGCCCGCGTTGAAGTTCACGAAGCCCTCGTGCATCACGGTGGTGCCCTCGGCCAGGTGCGCGCCCAGCCGGACCCGGTCGGCGTCGGCGATGCGGACGCCCTTGGGCGCCACGTAGTCCGTCATGCGCGGGAACTTGTCGATCGAGGTGACCTGGAGGTGCAGGCCCTCGGCGCGGGCGGCGAGCCGCACCTTCTCGACGTCGTCCACGGCGACCGGGCCGAGCGAGGTCCAGGCCACGTTGGCGAGCAGGCCGAAGACGCCGTCCAGGCTCTGGCCGTGCGGCTTGACCAGGCGGTGGCTGAGCAGGTGCAGGCGCAGGTAGGCGTCGTGCGCGTCGAGCGGCTTCTCGTCCAGGGAGGAGATGACCGTACGGACGGCGACGACCTCGACCCCGCGGCGCGCGTCGGCGCCCAGCGCCTTGGCCGCGCCCTCGCCGAGCAGCTCCACGGCGCGCTCGGCGGAGAGCCGCTCGGTGCCCGAGGGGCCGGGCGCGTCGGCCAGCTCGGGGGCGGGGAACCAGGTGTCGAGCACGGTGCCGTCGGCGGTGAGGGTGGCGAGGCCGGCGGCGACGGCGCCGGTGGTGCGAGAAGCAGTGGTGTCGGTCATGACAGGAAACCTAACCGGCGGGGCCGCACGGGGGCGAACCGGTCTCAGGGTCCGGTCCCCGTACGGCCCCGTACGGCCCGGGCCGCCCACCCCCGTGGGACGGCCCGGGGCGGGGTGGTCAGCGGCGCTGACCGGGCCTGTCGACGATCTGGACGTCGCCCTTCAGCACGTAGTACATGGCGCCCTCCTGGAAGACCCTGAGGTAGACCGGGTCGCCGTCCTTCGTGGTCGTCCCGGACCCGAGTGCCCCGCCCTCGGCCCCGACCGACTTCCTCGCGATCGCGCGGGTGCCGAGCAGCCGGTAGGTGACGGGGTCCAGGAGCAGGTCCTCGTCCGCCACCACGGCCCGCTTCGGGGTCGCGAAGCTCACGACGCGGACCTCCTTGCCGAGCACCGGGTCGCGCTCGTCGGCCACCCGCACGCCCTCGACCCGGGCCAGCGCCCGGTAGACGGTGGCGGTGAAGGACGGGGAGGCCTTGAGCCCGATGAGCAGCGGTTGCAGGAGTTCCCGGTACTCGTCGGCCGGCTTGGACGTCTGTCCGGCCAGGCCCGCCCGCTGGAGGTCGGCGAGCAGCGACTGCGGCTTGTGCGGCTTGGCCGCGAAGGCGTAGTAGGCGGTCAGCGGCTTGCTCCCGGACGGCAGGTCGACCACGTGCAGCGTGTCGCACGTGCCGCCCAGGTGGACCTTGGCGGCGTTGCGGGTGCCGTCGCCCTTGTGCCAGACCTCGTCGTGCCGCATCTGGACGTACGTGGAGGAGTCCAGGCCCGGCACGTGCGCCGCGCACGCCGCGGGCAGGGCCGGGCCCTGCGGAACGCCCGCCGGCGCGATGTCCACCGTCTCCCGCAGCGCCCACTGGTCGGGGCGCAGCGTCGGCGCGGCCTGGCCGCGGCCCGCCTCCTCGATCTGGTCGGCCATCCGGTCCAGCACGGCCGCGGCGCTCTCCAGGCGCGGCTCCCGCGGGGTGTCGGACCCGGCCTGCGTGCCGAGCACCGCGACCGCGGCCACCGCGGCCGCCGCGCCCGGGGCGAGCACCTTCCAGGTCAGCACCCGGCGACCGCCGCCGGGCCCGGCGGCGGCCGCGTCGAGCAGCCGCTGGCGTCCGGGGGTGAGGCGGGCGCGGTCGGGCCGGGGGGCGTCGTCGCGCATCGTGCTCAGGGTCGTCATCTCATCCATGGCTGGCCGCCTCCCGCGGCTGGGGGTGGGAGAGTTCCGCGGTGGGGTCGGTGTCGCCGAGCGCCGAGCGCACCTTGCGGCGGGCCCGGTTCAGGCGGGAGCGGACGGTGCCGACGGGGATGCCCAGGGCCTCGGCGACCTCCTGGTAGGCGAGGTCCGCCCAGGCCACCAGCAGCAGGACGTGGCGGTCGCCGGCGGAGAGCGAGGCGAGGGCCGCGGCGAGCGGCGCCTGCGCCGCGCGGGCGTCGACGCGGCTGTCGGCCCCCTCGGTCCAGGACTCGGCGACCGGGTCGTGGCCGGTGCGGGCGAGGGCCTTGAGGGCGCGGACCTCGGTGCGGCGCTGGCGGCCGATGAGGTTGGCGGCTATGCCGTACAGCCAGGGGCGGGCATTGGCGCGGTGCTGGTCGTAGCGGTCCCGGCGCCGGAAGGCGATCAGGAAGGTCTCCGCGGTGACGTCGTCCGCCGCGCCCTGACCGAGGCGGCGGGCGCAGTAGCGGTGGATGTCCGGGGCGTACCGGTTGTACAGCTCCGCGAAGAGCTCGGGCCGCTCCAGCGATCCGGCGACGACGCGGGCGTCGTCGTCGGGTTCTCTCGGTGGGCCGATCACGTGGTCTCCGTATCTGCCGATCGTCGTGCGTACAACCGCTGTTGCCCGTACGCCCCGATCGGGTTCACGCGACCCCCGTGCGTCAGTCGCGCCCCTCCAGGACCCGCCCGATCATCTCCCGCGCGTACGCCTCGTCGTAGGGCGCGTCCGTCAGCAGCACCTGGAGGCAGATCCCGTCGATCAGCGCCACCAGCGCGCGGGCGGTGGCCGGGTCGGTGCGGTGGGCGAGCACGGCGCCGACCTGGGCGCCCCACTCGGCGGCGACCGGGCGCAGCGCGGGGCGGCGCAGGGCGGCCAGGTAGAGCTCGTACTCCAGCTCCACCCGGGCCCGCTCGCCCGCCAGCCAGTCGCCGGTGAGCCGGGCCAGTTCGGCGGCGGCGTCCGCGTCCGGGCCGGCGAGGGCCGCGCTCTCGCGCAGGGCCGCGCCGAAGCCCTCCCCGGCCTGGCGCAGCGCGGCGACGAGGAGTTCGTCGAGGGAGGCGAAGTGGTACGTGGTGGAGCCGAGCGGCACATCGGCCTCGGCGGCCACGGTGCGGTGGCTCAGGCCCGCGATCCCGGCGCGGCCGACCACCCGCAGGGCGGCGTCGACGATGCGCTGGCGCCGCTCGGGGTCGTAGCGGCGGGGCATCAGTGGGCCCCGCCGAGGTTGAGCACGACGACGCCGAGGATGACCAGGGCGATGCCCGCGATCTTGACCAGACCGGCCGACTCGCCGAGGAAGAGCATGCCGATGGCGGCGACGGCGGCGGTCCCGATGCCGGCCCATATCGCGTACGCGGTGCCCACGGAGAGGGTCTTGAGCGTCTGCGCGAGCAGCGTGAAGGCGACGACGTAGCCGACGACGGTGATCACGGACGGCCAGAGCCGGGTGAAGCCCTCGCTGTACTTCATGGCCGTCGTCCCGGTGACCTCGGCGGCGATGGCGGCGGCGAGGAGCGCGTATCCCATGCGTACGAGCGTACAGATCGATGCGTACGTCCGTACACATCGCGGCGGTGAAACGGGAGTGACCGCTGGTGGGCGTGGGGGTGAAGGGACGGTAGGGCACCGTCCTGGCACGCGGAAGGGCCCCGCACCGTTCCCGGTGCGGGGCCCTTCCGCGTGCGTACGACAGCGGCTCAGACGTTGAAGCCCAGCGCGCGCAGCTGCTCGCGGCCGTCGTCGGTGATCTTGTCCGGGCCCCACGGGGGCATCCAGACCCAGTTGATCTTCAGCTCGTTGACGATGCCGTCCGTCGCGGCCTTCGCCTGGTCCTCGATCACGTCGGTCAGCGGGCAGGCCGCCGACGTCAGCGTCATGTCCAGGGTCGCGATGTTCGCGTCGTCGATGTGGATCCCGTAGATCAGGCCCAGGTTGACGACGTCGATGCCCAGCTCGGGGTCGACGACGTCGTACAGGGCCTCGCGGACCTCTTCCTCGGAGGCGGGCTTGAGCGCCGCCGCGTTCTCGGTCATGCGGTCTTCCTCTCCGCGTCCGTGCCCAGGGCCTGGGCCGTCGCGTCCTTCCAGGCCATCCAGCTCAGCAGGGCGCACTTCACGCGCGCGGGGTACTTGGAGACGCCGGCGAACGCGACCGCGTCCTCCAGCACCTCCTCCATCGCGTCGTCCGGCTCGACCTTGCCCTTGGACTGCATCAGCTCCAGGAAGACCTCCTGGACCTTCTGCGCCTCGGCCAGCTCCTTGCCGACGAGCAGCTCGTTGAGCACGGACGCCGAGGCCTGGCTGATGGAACAGCCCTGGCCCTCGTAGGAGACGTCCGCGATCCTCGTGCCGTCGTACTTCACGCGCAGGGTGATCTCGTCGCCGCACGTCGGGTTGACGTGGTGCACCTCGGCGTCGCCGTCCCGCAAGCCCCGGCCGTGCGGGTGCTTGTAGTGGTCCAGGATGACGTCCTGGTACATCGAATCCAGCTTCACGCGTCGTCAGCCCCTCATCCGAAGAAGTTGCGGACGTGCTCCAGGCCCTCGACCAGAGCGTCGACCTCGGCCGGAGTGGAGTACAGGTAGAACGACGCCCGCGTGGTCGCCGGAATTCCGTAGCGCAGGCAGACCGGCCGCGCGCAGTGGTGGCCCACGCGCACCGCGATGCCCTGCTCGTCGAGCACCTGGCCCACGTCGTGCGGGTGGATGTCGCCGAGCGTGAAGGAGATCGCCGCGCCGCGGTCCTCGGCCGTCGCGGGCCCGATGATCTTCAGGTCCGGGACTTCGAGGAGCCGCTTGACCGCGTACTCGGTGATCGCGTGCTCATGGCGCGCGATCTTGTCCATGCCGATCGAGTTCAGGTAGTCCACGGCCGCGCCCAGGCCCACGGCCTGCGCGATCGGGGGCGTACCGGCCTCGAACTTGTGCGGCGCGGGGGCGTAGGTGGAGGAGTGCATCGAGACGGTCTCGATCATCTCGCCGCCGCCGAGGAACGGCGGCAGGTCCTCCAGGAGCTCCTGCCGTCCCCACAGCACGCCGATGCCCGTCGGGCCGCACATCTTGTGGCCGGTGAAGGCGACGAAGTCCGCGCCCAGCGCCTGCACGTCCAGCGGCATGTGCGGGGCGGCCTGGGAGGCGTCGATCAGCACCAGGGCGCCGACGTCCTGGGCGCGCCGGACGATGGTCTCGACCGGGTTGACGGTGCCGAGGATGTTGGAGACCAGCGTGAAGGAGACGATCTTCGTCTGCTCCGTGATGACCTCCTCGATGTTCGACAGGTCGAGGCGGCCGTCGTCGGTGAGGCCGAACCACTTCAGCTTCGCGCCGGTGCGCTGCGAGAGCAGCTGCCACGGGACGATGTTGGAGTGGTGCTCCATCTCCGTGATGACGATCTCGGTCTCGCGGTCCACCCGGTAGGGCTCGTCGGCCCAGCCGAGCATGTTGGCCACGAGGTTGAGCGACTCCGAGGCGTTCTTGGTGAAGATCACCTCGTCGCGGCTCGGCGCGTTGATGAAGGCGGCGACCTTGTCGCGCGCGCCCTCGTACAGCGCCGTGGCCTCCTCGGCCAGCACGTGCACGCCGCGGTGGACGTTGGCGTTGTGCTGCTCGTAGTACTCGCTGAGTACGTCGATCACCTGGCGCGGCGTCTGCGAGGTCGCCGCGTTGTCCAGGTAGACGAGCTTCTTCCCGTCGTGGAGTACCCGGTCGAGGATCGGGAAGTCCTTGCGGATCGCCTCGGTGTCGAGGAGGCCCGGCAGCTGTGTCACGCGGATGCGCCACCCTTCGTGTACTTGTCGTACCCCTCGGCCTCCAGCTGGTCGGCGAGCTCGGGGCCACCCGACTCGACGATCCTGCCAGCGGCGAAGACGTGCACGTGGTCCGGCTTGATGTAGCGCAGGATCCGGGTGTAGTGCGTGATCAGCAGGGTGCCGACCTCGCCGCTCTCGCGGACGCGGTTGACGCCCTCGGAGACGATGCGCAGGGCGTCGACGTCCAGGCCGGAGTCGGTCTCGTCGAGGATCGCGATCTTCGGCTTGAGCAGCTCCAGCTGGAGGATCTCGTGGCGCTTCTTCTCACCGCCGGAGAAGCCCTCGTTGACGTTGCGCTCGGCGAAGGCGGGGTCCATGGAGAGGCGCTCCATGGACTCCTTGACCTCCTTGACCCAGGTGCGCAGCTTGGGGGCCTCGCCGCGGACGGCGGTGGCGGAGGTGCGCAGGAAGTTGGAGACCGAGACGCCGGGGACCTCGACCGGGTACTGCATGGCGAGGAACACGCCGGCGCGGGCGCGCTCGTCGACGGACATCTCCAGGACGTCCTCGCCGTCCAGGGTCACGGTGCCACCGGTGATCGTGTACTTGGGGTGGCCCGCGAGGGAGTACGCGAGGGTGGACTTGCCGGAGCCGTTGGGGCCCATGATGGCGTGGGTCTCGCCCTGCTTCACGGTCAGGTCGACGCCCTTGAGGATCTCCCGGGGGCCGTTCTCGGCCTCGACGGAGACGTGCAGGTCGCGGATTTCAAGCGTTGCCATGGGTGACTCAGGACTCCTGGGTGACGGAGACGAGCACATCGTCCCCTTCGATCTTTACGGGGTACACGGGGACGGGGCGCGTCGCGGGCAGACCGGACGGCTTACCGGTGCGGAGGTCGAAGCTGGAGCCGTGCAGCCAGCACTCGATGGCGCAGTCCTCCACCTCGCCCTCCGAGAGGGAGACGTTCGCGTGCGAGCAGATGTCGTTGATCGCGAACACCTCGCCCTCGGTGCGGACGACGGAGACCGGCGTGCCGTCGATCTCCACCCGCTTGGGGGTGTCGTCCTCCAGCTCGCTCAGCCCGCAGGCGCGGACGAAGGCGGCGGCCATCAGACCGACGCCTCGAGCTCGGCCTCGATCTTGGTGAGCAGGCGCTCCTCGACGTCCGGCAGGCCGATCTGCTGGACCAGCTCGGCGAAGAAGCCGCGCACGACCAGGCGGCGCGCCTCGGACTCCGGGATGCCGCGGGCCATCAGGTAGAACAGCTGCTCGTCGTCGAAGCGGCCGGTGGCGCTGGCGTGACCGGCGCCGGCGATCTCGCCGGTCTCGATCTCCAGGTTCGGCACGGAGTCGACGCGGGCGCCGTCGGTGAGCACCAGGTTGCGGTTCATCTCGTACGTGTCGGTGCCCTCGGCGGCGGCCTGGATCAGCACGTCGCCGATCCACACCGCGTGCGCGGAGTCGCCCTGCAGCGCGCCCTTGTAGACCACGTTGGACTTGCAGTGCGGGGTGTTGTGGTCGACCAGCAGGCGGTGCTCCTGGTGCTGGCCCTTGTCGGTGAAGTACAGGCCGAAGAGCTCGGCCTCGCCACCGGTGGCGGCGTAGCTCACGCGCGGGTGCAGGCGCACGACGTCGCCGCCGAAGGTGACGACGACCGACTTGAAGGAGGCGTCGCGGCCGATCAGCGCGTTGTGCTGGGCGACGTGGACGGCCTTGTCGTCCCAGTCCTGGACGGAGACCACGGTGAGCTTGGCGCCGTCGCCGACGAGGTAGTCCACGTTGGCGGCGAGGACCGCGTCGCCGGAGTGGTCGATGACCACGACGGCCTCGGCGAACGCGCCGAGCTCGATGACCTGGTGGCCGAAGGCGGTGCCGCCCTGGCCGCGCACCGCGATCCGGATCGGCTCGGTGAGCACGGTCTCCTTGGGCACGGTGACGACCGAGGCCTTCTCGAAGGACGAGTACGCCTGGGCGGCGACCCGGTCCACCGGGGTGCCGGCCTTGCCGAGCCGGGCGTCGTCGCGCCCGACGGCCTCGACGGTGACGCCCTCGGGCGCCTCGACGACGACCTCGACGCCGTCGCCGGTCGCGGTGGCGGTGCCGTCGTGCAGACCGCGCAGGCGCTCCAGCGGGGTGAACCGCCACTCCTCCTCGCGGCCGTGCGGGACGGGGAAGTCCGCGACGTCGAAGGACGGGGGCGCGCTCATGCGCGTCGCGACGGTGGACTCGGCGGCCACCGCGATCGAACCGGCGGTGGTGGAACCGGCCGGGATGTTCTGAGCCTCAGCCATGGCTGTCGTGGTGCTCTCTTCCTAGGTCAGTCTGTGTGAGCTCGGGGGGCGGGCGGCGTCAGCCGACCGAACCCTCCATCTGCAGCTCGATCAGCCGGTTGAGCTCCAGGGCGTACTCCATCGGGAGCTCCTTGGCGATGGGCTCGACGAAGCCGCGCACGATCATGGCCATCGCCTCGAACTCGGAGAGGCCGCGGCTCATCAGGTAGAAGAGCTGGTCCTCGGAGACCTTGGAGACGGTGGCCTCGTGGCCCATGGACACGTCGTCCTCGCGCACGTCCACGTACGGGTACGTGTCGGAGCGGGAGATCGTGTCGACGAGCAGGGCGTCGCACAGCACGTTGGACTTGGCGCCGGGGGCGCCCTCGCCGATCTCGATGAGGCCGCGGTAGGAGGTGCGGCCGCCGCCTCGCGCCACCGACTTGGAGACGATGTTGGAGGAGGTGTTCGGGGCCATGTGGACCATCTTGGCGCCCGCGTCCTGGTGCTGGCCCTCGCCGGCGAAGGCGATGGACAGGGTCTCGCCCTTGGCGTGCTCGCCCATCAGGTAGACGGCCGGGTACTTCATGGTCACCTTGGAGCCGATGTTGCCGTCGACCCACTCCATGGTGGCGCCCTCGTAGGCGACGGCGCGCTTGGTGACCAGGTTGTAGACGTTGTTCGACCAGTTCTGGATGGTCGTGTAGCGGCAGCGGCCGCCCTTCTTCACGATGATCTCGACCACGGCGCTGTGCAGCGAGTCCGAGGAGTAGATCGGCGCGGTGCAGCCCTCGACGTAGTGGACGTACGCGTCCTCGTCGACGATGATCAGCGTCCGCTCGAACTGGCCCATGTTCTCGGTGTTGATCCGGAAGTAGGCCTGGAGCGGGATCTCGACGTGGACGCCCTTGGGCACGTAGATGAACGAGCCGCCGGACCACACCGCGGTGTTCAGCGAGGCGAACTTGTTGTCGCCGACCGGGATGACGGTGCCGAAGTACTCCTTGAAGAGCTCCGCGTGCTCCTTCAGCGCCGTGTCGGTGTCGACGAAGATGACGCCCTGCTCCTCCAGGTCCTCGCGGATCTGGTGGTAGACGACCTCGGACTCGTACTGGGCGGCGACGCCGGCGACCAGGCGCTGCTTCTCCGCCTCCGGGATGCCGAGCTTGTCGTACGTGTTCTTGATGTCCTCCGGCAGGTCCTCCCAGGAAGCGGCCTGCTTCTCGGTGGAGCGCACGAAGTACTTGATGTTGTCGAAGTCGATGCCCGACAGGTCCGAGCCCCAGTTCGGCATGGGCTTCTTGTCGAAGAGCCGCAGGCCCTTGAGGCGCAGCTTGAGCATCCACTCGGGCTCGTTCTTCTTCGCGGAGATGTCGCGCACGACATCCTCGTTCAGACCGCGCTTGGCGGTGGCGCCGGCGGCGTCGGAGTCGGCCCAGCCGTACTCGTACCGACCCAGGCCCTCGAGCTCGGGGTGGCTGATCTCGGTGGTCATGCGGGGTTCCTCCCGGCCGTACTGGTGGATGCTTCTTCGGTGGACTTGGCTGTCTTGGGGACACCGGGGATGAACGTGGTGCACACCCCGTCCCCGTGGGCGATGGTCGCCAGTCGCTGGACGTGCGTCCCGAGCAGGCGGGAGAAGATCTCCGTCTCCGCCTCGCACAGCTGCGGGTACCGCTCGGCGACGTGGGCGACCGGGCAGTGGTGCTGGCACAGCTGCTCGCCGACCGGTGCGTGCCGGGCCGTAGCAGCGTACCCGTCCGCGGTCAACGCCTTGGCCAGCGCCTCGGTGCGCTCCTCGGGGGCGACCCGCTCCAGCGCCTCGCGGTAGGCCTCGGCCTGGGCCTCGACGCGGTCCCGGGCGAACGCCGCGACGGCGCCCTCGCCGCCCGCGTTCTGCTCGATCCAGCGCAGGGCCTCGACCGCGAGGGTGTCGTACGCGTGGTCGAAGGCGTCCCGGCCGCAGTCGGTGAGGGCGAACACCTTGGCCGGGCGGCCCCGGGTGCGGGCCCCGTAGACGCGCTGCTCGCGCGGTTCCACCACGTTCTCCGCGACGAGGGAGTCGAGGTGGCGGCGGACGGCCGCCTGGGTGAGCCCGAGGCGCTTGGCGAGGTCGGCCACGGTGGACGGGCCGTGGTCCAGGATGGAGCGCGCGACGCGGTTGCGGGTGGACCGTTCACCGGTCGCGAGTTCCTCCTGCGGAGCCTCGCCGACGTTTTTCACAACGCCATTGTTGCGTAATTCTCCAGAGCCTGACAACCCGCGCGGCGATCACGACCGGTGCCGTGCATCACTTAGGTATACCTAATCTGACCTGCGGAAATGATCACCCGGGAACGACGGAAGACCCCCCGGCGAAGCACCGGGGGGTCGTACGGCCGTGCAGGTCAGGCGTGCTCGGGGCGCCCGGTGAACCAGTAGGAGCCGGCCACCAGGAGGCCGCCGCCGACCACGTTGCCCGGCACCGTGAAGAGCAGGTTGCGCCCCAGGTCCGCGAAGGAGGCGGAGCCGTCCAGGATCGCCAGCGAGAACAGCGACATGTTCGCCACGCAGTGCTCGAAGCCGACCGCCACGAACACCAGCACCGGCAGCCACAGCACGAACACCTTCGCGGCGTCGCCCCGGGCCCGGTAGAACATCCAGATCGCCAGGCAGACCAGCATGTTGCAGAGGACCGCCCGCCAGAAGAGCTGGCCGCCCGCGAGCGCCTCCTTGCCCGCCACCAGCTCCGTCAGCATGGCCCGCGCGGAGGGCGCCGAGAGCACCCCGGAGGCGTGCACCATCGCGCCGAAGGCGAAGGCGCCCACGAAGTTGCCCGCCAGCGAGAGCGACCAGCTGCCGACGAGGTCGCGCAGGCCCGTGCGGCCCGACAGCGACCCGAGCAGCATCACCATCACGTTGCTGGTGAACAGCTGCGCCCCGGCGAACATCACGATCGTCAGCGCGACCGGGAAGACCGCGCCCTCGAGGAGCTTGGCGGCCGCCGAGTGCTGCGCCACGAACGGCGACACGGCGACCAGCAGCAGCACCTCGCCGATCCCGATGTACGCGCCCGCGAGCATCGCGGAGACCGCGTAGCGACCCGGCCTGGCCAGGTCGTGCGCCTTGTGCGCCGCCTGACCGACGGTCTCTTCCAGGTTCTCCGCGACACTGATCACCCTTCGACGCTACGCCCGCCGCGGGCCCGTTCCGGCGGGGAAAGGTCCCCTTCCGAGGGACCCGGGCCCCCGCGCCCCCGGGACCTGTGGCCCCTCTCTAGACTTCCGGCATGCGATACGAGTCCGTCGTCCAGGTCCGGGGCCTGGTGAAGCGGTACGGGACGAAGACCGCGGTGGACGGCCTCGACCTCACGGTCGGCCCCGGCGTCACGGCCGTCCTCGGCCCCAACGGCGCGGGCAAGACCACCACCGTCGAGACCTGCGAGGGCTACCGCAGGCCGGACGCGGGCACCGTGCGCGTCCTGGGCCTCGACCCGCTCGCCCAGTCCGCCCTGCTGCGCCCCCGGGTCGGCGTGATGCTCCAGTCGGGGGGCGTCTACTCCGGCGCCCGCGCCGACGAGATGCTGCGCCACACCGCGAAGCTGCACGCCCACCCGCTGGACGTGGACGCCCTGATCGAGCGCCTGGGCCTGGGGTCCTGCGGGCGCACCACCTACCGCAGGCTCTCCGGCGGCCAGCAGCAGCGGCTCGCCCTGGCGATGGCCGTGGTCGGCCGCCCCGAGCTGGTCTTCCTGGACGAGCCGACCGCGGGCCTGGACCCGCAGGCCCGCCGCTCCACCTGGGAGCTGGTCCGCGAGCTGCGCGCCGACGGCGTGCACACCGTGCTGACCACGCACTTCATGGACGAGGCCGAGGAGCTGGCCGACGACGTGGCGATCGTGGACGCCGGGAAGGTGATCGCCCAGGGCAGCCCCGAACAGCTGTGCCGCGGCGGCGCCGAGAACACCCTGCGCTTCACCGGCCGCCCCGGCCTGGACCTCGCCGGGCTGCTCAAGGCCCTGCCCGACGGCACCGCCGCGGCCGAGCTGACCCCGGGGGCGTACCGCATCACCGGGCACGTCGACCCGCAGCTGCTGGCCACCGTGACCAGCTGGTGCGCCCAGCACGGGGTGATGCCCGAGGGCATCTCCGTGGAGCGGCACACCCTGGAGGACGTCTTCCTGGAACTGACCGGCAAGGAGCTGCGGCCGTGACCACCGGTACCTACGCGCCCCGGCCGGGCGCCGCCCCCGTCGCCCGGATGATCGCCGCGCAGACCGCGTTCGAGACGCGGATGCTGCTGCGCAACGGCGAGCAGCTGCTGCTCACCGTGATCATCCCCTCGCTGCTGCTGATCCTCTTCTCCAGCGTCGACATCATCGAGACCGGCGCCGACGAGGCCGTGGACTTCCTGGCGCCGGGCGTGCTCGCGCTGGCGGTGATGTCCACCGCGTTCACCGGGCAGGCCATCGCGACGGGCTTCGAGCGGCGGTACGGAGTGCTCAAGAGACTCGGCGCCACCCCGCTGCCCCGCTGGGCCCTGATGACCGCCAAGACCCTGTCGGTGCTGGTCACCGAGGTCCTCCAGGTCCTCCTGCTGACCCTGATCGCGCTGGGCCTCGGCTGGTCGCCGCACGGGAACCCGGCGGCCGTGGCGCTGCTCCTGGTGCTCGGCACCGCGGCCTTCTCGGGCCTGGGCCTGCTGATGGCCGGGACGCTGAAGGCCGAGGCCACGCTGGCCGCGGCGAACCTGGTGTTCCTGCTGCTGCTGGTGGGCGGCGGGGTGATCGTGCCGCTGGAGAAGTTCCCGTCGGGCGTCCGCTCGGCGCTGGAGCTGCTGCCGATCTCGGCGCTCTCCGACGGACTGCGGGCCGTGCTCCAGCACGGCCAGGGGATGCCGTGGGGCGACCTCGGGATCCTCGCGGCGTGGGCGGTGCTCGGCCTGGGCGCGGCGACGCGGTTCTTCCGCTGGGAGTAGCGGGGAGCAACGGAGGGCGGCCGGGGCCGCCCGTCCCTCCGGCGCGGGGCCCGAAGACCCCTCTCCGCAGGGACTTCCGCCCGACTTGCCCCCCTCGTGAAAGCTTGCACAAGCCGCCACCTACGATAGGGCGCGTGCTGACCCCCCTCGCCCTCATCGCCCGCCGCTGGACGCCCTCCCCCCAGGTGCTCCGGCGGGCCGCGCTCTCCGCCGTCGTGATGAGCGTGGTCATCATCGTCACGGGTGGCGCGGTGCGCCTGACCGGCTCCGGCCTCGGCTGCGACACCTGGCCCAAGTGCACCGACGACAGCCTGATCGTCACGCCCGAGCAGGGCTACCGCGGCATGATCGAGTTCGGCAACCGCATGCTGACGTACGTCCTGTCGGCCGCGGTCGGCTGGGCGATCATCGCCGCGCGCTCCACCAAGCCGTGGCGGCGCGGGCTGACCCGGCTGGGCTGGCTGCAGTTCTGGATCGTGGCGAGCAACGCCGTCATCGGCGGCATCACCGTCTGGCTCGGCCTGAACCCGTGGACGGTCGCCGGGCACTTCCTGGCGGCGAACGCGCTGCTCACCGTCACCGTGGTCACCTGGCACCGGACCGGCGAGGGCGACGGGACGCCCCGGGTGCGGGTGCCCAAGCCGGTGCGCCAGCTGTCCTGGCTGATCACCGGGGTCTCGGTGGTCCTGATCGTGCTCGGCACCGGCGTGACCGGCTCCGGCAAGCACGCCGGCGACAGCAGCGACGTGCCGCGCATGCCGTGGAGCTGGACCGACGCCGCGCACATCCACGCGGCCGCCGCCTGGGTGCTGTGCGCCCTGGCCGTGGCGATGTGGCTGGTGCTGCGGGTGGTGGACGCCCCGGACGACCTGCGGGCCCGCGCCCGCGACCTGCTGGTCGTGCTGCTCGCCCAGGGCGTCATCGGCTACGTCCAGTACTTCACCCAGGTCCCCGAGCTGCTGGTGGGCCTGCACATGCTGGGCTCCGCGCTGATGTGGATCGCGGTGCTCCGGCTGGCCCTGAGCCTGCGCGAGCGCCCGGTGACCACCGCGGAGATCCCCGCCCAGGCCGACCAGGCCCTGGCCAAGGCATAGGCCTCAGGCCGTCAGCCCGTACACCCGTCGCGCGTTGTCCGCCGCCACCATGGCGGCCACCCGCCGCGCGTCCGTACGCGACCACGCCCCGCCCGTGACCCAGGCGCCCAGCACCCGCCCCAGGGCCTCGCGGAAGGTGCTGGCCGCCACCACGTGCAGCTCGGGCAGCCCGTGCGCCCCGCTGGAGTAGAGCAGCTTGCCGAACGGCGCCAGCTCCAGCGTCTCCGCCAGCACCGCCGCCGCCCGCGCCCCGGTCAGCGACAGCGCCGCGCCCAGGTCCGCGTAGACGTGCGGGTGGACGCTCGCCAGGTGCGCCGCGTGGCGGTGGTACGGGTAGCCGTGCAGCAGCACCAGGTCCGCGCCGAGCCCGCCGGTGGCGGCGGCGAAGGGGGCCAGCGGCAGCGGGTCGGCCACGCCCAGGTGGAGCTGGAGCGGGCGGCCCGCGCCCAGCGCGACCCACAGCAGGTGGCGCAGCAGCACCGGGTCGGCGAGCCGTCCGCCGGCCGCCCGCGCCGCCAGCCAGCGCCCGGCGGCGCCGCGCACCTCACCGGGCCCCGGCGGCTGCGGCTCCTGCGCCAGGCGGCCGTGCCGGGCCCCGGCGACGGAGGTGAAGGCGACGGCGGAGGCGGCGGCCCCGTGGACGGCCTCGGCGAGGTTGGCGAGGAACGCGTCGACGGTGCCCGAGGTGTCGGCGACCTGCTCGGCCAGCGGTTCGAGCCGGACGATCTCGTGGGCCTCGGCGTTCCCCGCGGAGGCCAGCTCGGCCGGCGCCGTCAGGTCACCGGGCAGTCCGGTGTCGACCAGGTACGCGGCGATCCCGGCGGCCCCCAGCAGCAGCCGCCCCGACTCCAGGACGCCCAGTTCGCGGCGGCGCGCCAGGTAGCGGGCGGGCGGGCAGTGGGCCTCCAGGCCGAGCAGCGGCGGGCACCAGCGCCGTACCGCGAAGCCGGTCTGGGTGTCGAAGAAGGTGGTGCCGGACGCGGGCGGGGAGGCGGTGCGGCCCAGCCGGGCCTCGAAGGTGCCCAGGCCCAGCTCGGTGCGGAGCACCCCGTGGCAGTACTGGTCCACCAGGGACGGGGTGTCGATCATGCCGGTGGCTCCCTGCGGTGGACGGGTCGTCACCCGTCCTAACGGGTGAGCCCGCCCCGAGGTGTTGCCCCGCCCGCCGGGTCACTTGTTCGCCGGGCCGCCGATCTGGATCCCGGCCATCCGGCTCCACTCGTACGGACCCGTCTCGACCTTGGCCGCGAACTCGCCGTCGAAGGACTCGTGCAGGGTGACCCCGGACTTCTCCGCGGCGCTGCGCGCGACCGCGTGGTCCGGCTCCACGATGTCGCCCCAGCCGCCGTCCTCGCCGACCAGCACGATCCGCGAGCCCCGCTCACCGAGGTGGGCGACCTGCGCCTCGGCGCCGCCGTGCTCCTCGGCGAACGCCCGGATGCGCTTGGCCAGCTTCTCCGCCCGGCGCGTCCGGGCCGCTTCCTGCTTGGTGTCTGCCATGGCCAGGATGCTACCGGCGAGTAGATCAACTGGCGACGGGCGGGGGGCGGGGGGGGGTGGCCCCCCCCCCCCCCCCCCCGGGCGGGCATAGGGGGGGGTCGGGGCGAGGGGTGGACCCCCCCCCCCCCCGGAAAGCCGCGAGA
>NZ_JBEOYE010000109.1:0-28705 GCF_040296945.1 Streptomyces sp. NPDC001941
ACAAACGCGACTACATATTCCACGGCACCCTGGCCACCGCAGCCCTCATCATCTGGCTCCGGGACCTCGCCAAAGAGCCATCAGACACGCCCTAGAGCAAGGAGCGCTGGGTCAAGACGGCGCACAGCGCACGGGGGCGTCGCACGGTGGCGACCGCGACGTCCCCGCTGCGCCTGTGCGCCGTTGGCCGGGTCCCGCTCGCGGAAAGTCTGAGTGCAGAGCGAGCCAGCACGTACGGAAATGGGGTCCGGTCATGGCCAGTACGTTCCAGCGGGGCAAGATCCAGGCGATGTTCGAGGCCTTCGACGCGGACGGCAACGGGTACCTGGAGAAGCCCGACTTCCAGGCGCTCGCGGCGCGTTGGGGGCGGCTGCCCGCCGTGCGGGCGCGCGGGGAGCTGGCCGCCCGGGTGGAGGGCGTCATGCTCGGCTGGTGGGACCACCTCGCCGCCAACGCGGGCGTCGGCGACGACGGCGGCATCGACATGGACGCGTTGATGGCGATGGTGGACCGCCTCCCGGCGATGGCGGGCGCGGTCACCGCCACCGCCGACACCGTCTTCGACGCGGTGGACGAGAACGGCGACGGCCGGATCTCGCGCGAGGAGCACCGCGAGCTGATCGACACCTGGCACGGGCGGCGCACCGAGACCGAGGACGTGTTCGACGTGCTCGACCAGGACGGTGACGGCTATCTGGACCGGGCCGAGTTCGCGGTGCTCTGGACCCAGTTCTGGACGAGCGACGACCCCGCCGAGCCGGGCAACCTCATGTGCGGCCACCTGCCGGGCCAGCGCGCCGCCGGGCCGTGAACCGAAGCGAACCCCCGACACTCCGGTGGCCGGCCGGGCCGTGACCCGAACCGAAACCGCCGAGGCCGAGGTGCACCAGCACCTCGGCCTCGTAGCCCTCGCACGGCACCGCGCACCCCTCCCGTTTGCGCCGCGTCAGCGGGGCATACGGACGGTGTGATCTTGGTCGGGGCGGTGTGCCCCACCGGGCCCGGGCCCAGGGGAGGAGCTGCCGTACATGACCGTGCCAGTGCGCCGTCCAGCCGCCACACGGCTGGGGGGCCGGAAGCGGGCCGATTTCGACCTGCGCGAGCTGTCCTTCCGGTTCGGGGCGTTCGCCTTCGTCGTCGCCGGGGTCGGCTTCACGTACCGCTCCGCCCTGCGCGCCGACACCCACCGCTTCGGCGCCCTGCTGGCCGCGCTGGCCTTCGTCTTCTTCACGCTCGCCGCCCTGCACAGCCGCTGGCTGCGCCGCGTCCAGCACGACGTGCCGGACGCCCCGGCGGCGCCGGTCCCCGCGGGGTGGCCCGCCACCGGCGAGGAGCCGACGGTGGTGCTCGATCCCACGTCCGCGCCGTACGAGCCGGTCGACCCCCAGCCGTATGAGCCGTACGAGTCGTACGACTGGCCTGCCCTCGACCCCTACGACTTCGAGGACGCCGTCGCCGACCTCTGTGAGCGCGAGGGCTGTCGCGACGTCGAAGTCGTCGGCGGTGCGGGCGACTTGGGGGCCGACGTGGTCGCCACGGCTCCCGACGGGCGCCGCGTGGTGCTGCAGTGCAAGCGGTACGCCGCCGACAACAAGGTCGGCTCGCAGGACCTGCAGCGCTTCGGCGGGACCTGCTACACCGTCCACGACGCCCAGCTGGCCGTGGTGGTCACCACCAGCGAGTTCACCGAGCCCGCGCTCGACTACGCGGACCGGACGGGCATCCTCTGCTACGACCTGGCCGCGCTGAGCGCCTGGGGCGACGGTACGGGTCCCGCGCCCTGGAAGGTCCGGCAGACCGAGTTCCCTGCACCGGACCCCGCGGCCACCGCGTGAGGCGTCACAGCCGTCCGTACTTCCGCACGGCGAGCGGCGCGCACACCGCGATCAGCACCGCCGACCAGGCGAGGGCGCCCGCCACGGGGTGGGACACCGGCCAGGCGGCGTCGACGGGCACCGGCGCGTTGCCGAAGAGGTCGCGCACCGCGGTCGCCACCGCGCTGATCGGGTTCCACTCGGCCACCGTGCGCAGCCAGCCGGGCAGGCCCCCGGTGGGCAGGTAGGCGTTGGAGAGCAGCGGCAGCATGAAGGTCGCGCTGCCCAGCTGGCCGGCCGCCTCCTCGCTGCGCGAGGCCAGGCCGAGCAGGATCCCGATCCAGGTGGTCGCGAACCGGAAGAGGAGCAGCAGCCCGAAGGCCCCGAGCGCACCGGCCGCCGACCCTTCGACGCGCCAGCCCATGGCCAGCCCGACCAGCACCAGCGGGACCAGGCCGACGGCCGTGGTCGCCAGGTCGGCGAGTGCCTGGCCGAGCGGGACGGCCGCCCGGCTGACCGGCATCGTCCTGAAGCGGTCGGTGACGCCCCGGTGGGTGTCCTGGGCGGCCTGGAACATCCCCGTCATGATCCCGTTCGCCGCGGTCGCCACCAGCATCCCGGGCACCACGAAGGCCCGGTACTCCTGGCCGGGCATGGCCAGCGCGCTGCCGAGGACGTACCCGAAGAACAGCAGGAAGACGACCGGCATCGTCTGGGTGAGCACCAGGATCGACGGGGCGTGGCGCACCCGGCGCAGATGACGGCCGAGGACGGCCCCGCCGTCGTACAGGATCCCGTTCACGCGGCGACTCCCTTGCCGGTCAGGTCGTTCCGGGCGGTCAGGCTCAGGAACACCTGGTCCAGGGTGGGCGGGCGCAGGGACGCGTCGACGACGAGCACGCCCGCGGCGTCGAGCGCGCGCACCAGTCGCGGCAGGGTGAGGGTGGCGTCGAAGCTGACCGCCCCGACCGTCAACTCTTCGGCGTTCCACGACGGTTCGCGCCCGGTGAGCTGGTCGAGCACGGCCGCCGCGGGCGCCAGGCCCGCGCTGTCGGCGACGACGACCTGTGCGTAACTGCCGATCAGTGCCTTGAGTTCGGCGGGGGAGCCGGTGTGCGCGGCGCGGCCCCCGTCGACGAGGACGATGTCGTCGGCGAGCTGGTCGGCCTCCTCCAGGTACTGGGTCGTGAGCAGTACGGTCGTCCCGCCGGCGGCCAGTTCGCGCACGGCGTCCCAGATCCGGCCCCGGCTGTGCGGGTCGAGCCCGGTCGTCGGCTCGTCCAGGAACAGCACCGCCGGGTGGCCCAGCAGGCTCGCCGCCAGGTCCAGCCTGCGCCGCATGCCGCCCGAGTAGGTGCGCGCGGGGCGGTCGGCCGCGTCGGCGAGCTCGAACCGCTCCAGGAGTTCGTCGGCCCGGGCGCGCGGCACGCGCAGCAGCCTGGCGAAGAGCCGCAGGTTCTCCGCCCCCGTCAGGTCCCCGTCCACCGAGGCGTACTGCCCGGTGACCGCGATGTGGCGGCGCACGGACGCGGGGTCGCGCAGCACGTCGTGCCCCGCGACGCGCGCGGAGCCGCCGTCGGGTCGCAGCAGGGTCGTCAGCACCCGTACGGCCGTCGTCTTTCCCGCCCCGTTGGCGCCGAGCACCCCGCAGACCGTGCCCTCCGGTACCGCGAGATCGAGCCCGCGCAACGCCTTGACCTGCCCGAAGGACTTCTGCAGACCTTCACTAAGTACAGCGTACGTAGTTGTCATGTGGGTGACCCTACCGTACTACGTACGCTGTACGTAACTACGATGGTGGGCGAGGTGATGAGCCATGGCGGGCCGACCGGCCGAACCCGAAGTGATCTGGGCGCGCCCCGAGCGGGCGGGCAGGGGCCCCGCGCCCGCGTACACGCGCACGGACATCGCGGCGGCCGCCGTCGGCATCGCCGACGCGGACGGCCTCGACGCCGTCTCGATGCGCCGCGTCGCCGGGCAGCTGGGCTGCGGGACGATGTCGCTCTACAACTACGTGCCGCGCAAGGAGGACCTGTACGAGCTGATGCTCGACCACGTCAGCGCGGAGTACGACCTGACCGGCCCCAGCGGTGACTGGCGCGCGGACATGCTGGACCTCGGCCGGCAGGCCCGGGGCATCCTGCGGCGCCACCCCTGGCTGATCCGCGTCATGTCCACGGGGTACGCCCAGGGGCCCAACGCCCTGCGGTTCCTGGAGCACGGCCTCGCCTGCCTGGCGGACCTCGACCTCGCGGGCGGCGCCAAGATGGAGTTGCTCGCGTCCGTCAACGGCACCGTGATGACCGTGGTCTCCAGCGAACTCGCCGTCTCCGAGCGGAGCCGGGGCCTGCCCTGGCCGCCCGAGCGCGAACAGGAGGTCCGCGCCGCCTACCTGGGCAAGGCGCTGGCGACGGGGGAGTACCCGCACCTCGCGGAGGTCTTCGCTACCGCGGACCCGCCGCCGGACCCGGACGAGATGTTCGAGCGGACGCTGCGGCGGGTGATCGACTCCTTCGCGTGATGCGTGATGCGTGATGCGTGATGCGTGATGCGTGATGCGTGAGGTGCGACCGGCGCCGTGAACTCCGTTCCGCGGCAGCGTGGCTGATGCCAACTCGGGCGCGTCCGGATCCTGAACCCGCCTTGCCCAGAGGACTAGACCAATCTAGATTGGTGCATCATCCGAGATCGGTCGCGTGCACCGCACGAGTCGGCAAGGACTGCGAGGTCGTCATGCCCACCGCCCCGCCCGAGAGCAGCCCCACGCCCGCCTACCAGCGCATCGCCGCCGACCTTGCCGCGTCCATCGCCGCAGGTCGCATCCCCGCCGGCGGCAAGCTCCCGCCCGAACGCGACCTGGCCCGCCAGTACGGCGCGGCCCGCGCCACCGTCCGGGCCGCCTTGGAGCTGCTGCGGGAGGAGGGTCTCGCCGTGACGGGCCGCAGGGGCACCACGGCCCGCCCGCCGACCGGACCGCACGGCCGCCGCACGGGCGCCACGGAATCCGCCACGCCCTTCGCGGGGGCAACCCAGCCCGCGCGCGGCCGCCTGTTCAGCGCCTCCGTGGCCCCCTCGGTCGCCGCCGAGCTCGGCGTGCTCCCGGGGCAGCGCGTCCTCACCCTGCGGCACAGCGAGAACCACTCGCTCACCCGCGACGAGCACGACGCGGTCACCTACTTCACCCGGCTCGCCACCTCCCACGTGCCGGAACTGCGGCAGTACCTGCGCAGGCTCCCCGTCGCCAACCCCGACCTGCGGGAACTACCCCACTGGTGTGAGCGGGCGGGGCTGCACGGCACCCTCAAGGAGACCGTCACCGTCACCCGCCCCGCCACCGGAACCGGCCGCCACTGGCCGCACCTCAGCCTGCGCCGCCACTACTTCGACCAGCACGGGCGGCTGCTCTCGCTGACCGAGGTGACGCCGCCGCTGTCCTGGACCGAGGTCACGCTGGAGTCCGTCAACTCGGCCGCCTGTCTGGTCAGCTGAGCCCGCCCGGCCCCGGCACCGGGCCCGGCTCCCCGCCCCGCGCGGCGCCTCACGCGGCGTCCAGGCGGCGCGTCGCGGGCTCGGCGGAATCACCCGGCCGGTCGACCCCGTCGACCAGGCGGAGGTGCTGCGCGCGAGCCGCGTGCCGGGGCTTCTCCGGCCCCTTGCGTACGATCCAGTCCTCGCAGTGGTCCATGGCGAACAAGACCAGGCCCAGTGCGGGCAGCAGCAGGACGGCGATGACGATCACGATGCGGACCCTTCCCCTCGGCGGTACTCGTGCGGGTTTCCGCCCGGGCCGAGAGCAGTAGCGGAGAGTTGTGAAAGTCCGGTGACCATCGGCGCGGGGGTGCGGTGGGTTCCGGCCACCGGGGGCGGACGGAGCCCGGCGCAACGCGGGGCCACGCGACCGACACGCAGCCGTCATGCGCGCACCGGAATTCCCTCGCGGAGAGCGGCAGTTGTCCTGGATATGACTCTAGGTGTAGCGCTCGACGCGTCCAGTGCCGTGAACCAGGTCGACGCCAGTGTGGAGCTGGCCCGGCAAGCCGCCGCGGCGGGGCTGACCTCGGCGTGGTTCGGCCAGACCTTCGGCGCGGACTCCCCCCAACTGGCCGCCCTCGTCGGCCGCGAGATCCCCGCCCTGCACGTCGGCACCTCCGCGGTCCCCGTCTTCGGCCGCCACCCCCTGACCGTCTCCGGACAGGCCCAGACCGCGCAGGCCGCCACCCACGGCCGCTACCACCTGGGCCTGGCGCTGGGCACCAAGCTCCTCACCGAAGGCGGCTTCGGCCTCCCCTTCGAGCGGCCGGTCGCCCGGCTGCGTGAATTCCTCACCGCACTGCGGCAGTTGACCGAAACCGGGTCGGCGGACTTCCGTGGGCAACTGCTCACCGCCGCCACCCCGATCCCGGCCCGCGTGCCGGGCGCCGAGAAGCCCGTACCCCTGCTCGTCGCGGCGATGGGGCCGCAGGCGCTGCGCGCCAGCGGCGAGCTGGCCGACGGGATCCTGCCCTACCTGGCAGGCCCGCGCGCCCTGGAGGAGCACATCGTGCCCGCCGTCACGGCCGCGGCGGAGTCGGCCGGCCGTCCCGCGCCCCGCGTCGTGGCGCTGGTCCACGGCGTGGTCACGGACGACGTCGACGCGGTGCGGGAGCGGGCGAGCGAGCGGCTGGCCTTCTACGAGCAGATCCCCTCCTACGCGCGCGTCATCGAGCTCTCCGGCGGCCGCAGGGCCTCCGACGTCGCCGTCATCGGCGACGAGAAGAAGGTGGCCGACGAGGTGCGGCGCTACCGGGACGCGGGTGCCACGGAGGTCGTGTTCGCGGGCACCGACCTGTCTGGCGAGGCCGACCGCCTGCGCACCTGGGACCTGCTCGGCTCGCTGGCCTGAGGGCGACGGGCCGGCCGGGAGTGAGTGGGAGAGCCCAACGGGCCCTGCGGACAAGCCGGGAGCGAGCGGAGGAGCCCAACGGGCCGTATGGATAGGTCGGGAGTGAACAGATGAGCCCAACGGGCCGTATAGATAAGGGTGTTGACGAGCACAGGTCCTTCACCTCTCGAAGCGGGAAAAGGTCCGCACCCTCCCCTTGACGGCTGTTGCGTTCACCTCTTAACTCCGAAGCGGCCCCAGTATCACGACGCGTCGCACCAACCCCACGTGCGCGACCGTCGGTTCAGGGCCACGACGCACTCCTTCCAGCCCCACCCGATGGAAACCCCACCCCATGGAAGCCCCCCACACCATGGAAGGGAGAGTCATGGACTCCCCGCGCACCCTCCGGCGGCCGGGACGCCGCCTGCTCCTGTCCGCGACCGCCGTCCTGTCGCTCGCCGTCGGCCTCACCGCCCTCCCGGCCGAGGCCAACGCGCCGTCCCCGCGCGAGACCACCGTCCTGTGGGAGCCGTTCGACGGCCCCGAGGGCGCGGGGGCCGACCCGGCGCTGTGGACGAACGAGACGGGCGGCCACGGCTACGGCAACAACGAGCGCGAGTACTACACGCCCGGAAACTCCAACGCCAGGCTCAACGGCCAGGGGCAGCTCGTCATCACCGCCCGGCGCGAGAACCCGGCCGACTACCCGTGCTGGTACGGCACGTGCCAGTACACCTCGGCCCGCCTCAACAGCCTGGGCAAGTTCCAGGCCCAGTACGGCCGTGTCGAGGCCAACATCAAGATCCCGCGCGGTCAGGGCATATGGCCCGCGTTCTGGATGCTCGGCGCCGACTTCCCCGGGGTCCCGTGGCCCGACTGCGGCGAGATCGACATCATGGAGAACGTCGGCAAGGAGCCGAGCACCGTGCACGGCACCGTCCACGGCCCCGGCTACTCGGGTGCGGGCGGCATCACCTCCTCGTACTCGCTGCCCGGCGGAGAGCCGTTCGCGGACGGCTTCCACACGTACGCGGTCGACTGGGCGCCCGGACGCGTCACCTGGCTGGTGGACGGCGTCGCCTACCGGACCCTCACCAGGGACGAACTCGGCGGCAAGCCCTGGGTGTTCGACAAGCCGTTCTTCCTGATCCTGAACCTCGCCGTCGGCGGGGCGTGGCCCGGCGACCCGGACGGCTCCACGACGTTCCCGCAGGAGATGGTGGTCGACTACGTGAAGGTGTCCACGGCCTGACCGCCCCGCATCCGGCCCTCGGCGGCGGCGCGCACGACCACCCCGGTGCGCGCCGCCCCCGCGCGACCGTCGTCAGGCCACGACGTCCCGGCGCAGCGGCACCGGGCGCCCCCGCCCCGCCGCCGTCAGCCGGAACGCGTCCAGGGCCAGGGTCATCTCCGTCAGGTCCCTGGGGCGCGACAGCGAGCGGGCCGTCAGCTGCTCCAGGCGGCGCAGCCGGTTGAAGACCGTGTTGCGGTGGCAGTACAGCCGGGCCGCCGCGCGTCCCGCCGAGCCCTCGCACTCCAGCCACACCTCCAGCGTCTCCAGCAGGATCGCCTGGTCGCCCGGATCCAGTTCGAGCAGGCCGCCCAGCACGTCCGCGACCAGCAGCCCCGCCAGCTCCGGCTGGCCCACCACCAGGGCGCCGCCCATCCTGCGGTCCAGGCGCACCACCCGGCGGGAGCCCGGGGGACTGGTGCGCAGGGCCAGTTCGGCGAGCCTGCGGGCCCGCCCGAGCTCGGCCAGGCCGTGCACCACCGGGCTGATCCCGCCCGGTCCCGGGCAGCGGCCCTCCAGCAGCTCCGACAGGGCGTCCAGGCCCGTGCCCTCCGCCAGCGACACCACGCCGATCTCGCAGTCCGCGCCCATCCGCCACACGAACCGCACCCCGGTGCCCTGCACACGGCGGTGGAACGGCTCCGGGACCTCGCGGCGGTCGTGCCGCAGCACCACCACCGCGTACCGCCCGTGCTCGGGCAGGTCGAGCCCGGCGGCGGCGCGCGACGTCAGCTCCGGCGAGTGCTCGCCGTGCAGCAGCGCGTCCAGGAGCGCCTGGAGCTGCTCGTCGGTGCGCTGGCGCAGCTCCAGCTCGGTCGTCCGGTACGACTCCGAGACGGTGTCGGCCTGCGCGTCGATCGCCGACCACACGAGGGTCGCCGAGTGCGTCAGCGCGGTCAGCCGGGGCGGGCTCGCCGACGCGCTCTCGACCAGGGCGTCCCACACCAGGTGCCCGCCGTGCCGGTAGGCGTGCACCACCAGCTCCAGGGGCATGCCCTGCTCCGCCCTGCGCCGCCCCACCTCGTCGGCGTGCTTCAGGTCCCGGCGCGGCGTGTCGCGCGGCGCCGAGATCATCTCGATGCCGATGCGCAGCGCCTCGTGCGCCTCGTGCCAGTGCTGGTCGTAGGGGAGGATCCGGCCGTACGCCGGCTCGTACTCGTGCAGCTCCCTCAGGTGCTCGTCCACCAGGTCGGGGAGCTGGACCAGAAGCTCCGTGCACGCCTCGGCCAGCAGCCGCCAGTCGTCCTTGGTGCGTGGTCGTCGCCGTCCCATGCCCGGAGGATGCCACTCCGTACGCGATCCCGGCAGGGCCTTCACGCGCCGCGTTGTGCTCGTGCACAACGGGGCCCGTCGGCCGCTGGGCACCGGCAGCGATTCCTCCGCACTCCGTGGACGCGCCCTCGGGCGCGGTGCTGGGGTGTGCGCCATCGAACGGGCACACGGAAGGGGAACGAATGGGAGGGACCGGACTCGCCCTCGAGGTCAGTGACCTGTCGGCGGGATACGGACCGGTGCGCGCCCTGAGGAAGGTGTCGCTCACGGTGCCCGAGGGTGCCGTCGTGACCGTCCTCGGCGGCAACGGCGCGGGCAAGTCCACGCTGCTCAGGGCCGTTTCGCGCACGCTGTCGTTCCACGGCGGAGCCGTCACCTCCGGCACCGTCTCCTTCGGCGGCCGGCCCCTCGGCGGCCTCACCCCGGACCGGGTCGTCGCCGCCGGGGTCTGCCAGGTACCGGAAGGGCGGCAGGTGTTCGCCCGGATGACGGTGGAGGACAACCTGCGGGCCGGGGCGCTCGGCGGGCGCGGCGACCGTGCCGCCAGGGCAGCGGCCCTGAAACGGGTCCACGAGCTCTTCCCCGTGCTCGCCGAACGCGCCGGGCAGCGCGCCGGGCTGCTCTCCGGCGGCGAACAGCAGATGCTCGCCGTCGGCCGCGCCCTGATGGCCGGGCCGAAGCTGCTGCTGCTGGACGAGCCGTCGCTCGGCCTCGCCCCGCTGATGGCCGCCCGCATCGCCGACACCGTCCGCGAGATCAACGCCCAGGGCACGTCGGTGCTCCTGGTGGAGCAGAACGCCGCGCTCGCGCTGCGCCTGGCCACCTCCGCGTACGTACTGGAGGTCGGCGAGGTCACCCTGTCGGGACTGGCCGCCGAACTGGCCGCCTCCGACGAGGTGCGCCGCCGCTACCTGGGCGTCGTCGACGAGGAAGCAGCCGCCGACGGGGCGGGCGCCGCCGCCGTCCACCCGGTGCTGGCCCGCTGGGAGGACGCCGGATGAGCGCGCCCGACGCCCGCGTCCCCGTACCGGCCGAAAAGGCCCCCCACGCCGACGTGCCCGCCCTGGAGGTACGGGACGTCACCGTGCGCTTCGCCGGGCTCACCGCGCTGGACGCGGTCTCCTTCACCGTCCGCCCCGGCACCGTGCACGCCGTCATCGGCCCCAACGGCGCCGGCAAGTCCACCTGCTTCAACGTGCTGTCCGGCGTCTACCGCGCCACCTCCGGCAGCGTCCGCTTCGGGGCGGCGGAACTCACCGCGCTGCCCCCGCACAAGATCGCCGGCCTCGGGGTCGCCCGGATCTTCCAGAACCTGGCCCTGCCGCCGCTCGCCACGGTCGAGGACAGCCTGATGCTCGGGCGCCACCGCCTCACCCGGACGGGCTTCGTCGCCGCCGGGCTCCGGCTCCCCTCGGCCGCCCGCGAGGACGCCCGCCACCGCGCCCGGGTCCGCGAGATCGCCGCCTTCGTCGGCCTGGAGAAGCAGCTGGGCCAGCGTGCCGGATCGCTCCCGTACGGACAGCAGAAGCTCGCCGAACTGGCCCGCGCGCTGTGCATGGAACCCCGGCTGCTGCTCCTTGACGAACCGGTCGCCGGAATGACCGCCGACGAACGCCGCCGGACCGCCGCCGTGATCGCCGGGGTCCGCGACAGCCTCGGCATCTCCGTCGTCCTCGTCGAGCACGACATGGGCGTGGTGATGCGGCTCGCCGACGCCGTCACCGTGCTCGACTTCGGCCGCCGCATCGCCGACGGCGCCCCCGGCGACGTGCAGAACGACCCCGCGGTCGTCCGCGCCTACCTCGGAGAGGAGACCGCCGAGTGACCACGTTCGCCGAACTCCTGCTCAACGGAGTCTCGTTGGGCTCCATCTACGCCCTCATCGCACTCGGTTTCGTGGTGATCTTCCGCGCCACCGAGGTCGTCAACTTCGCCCACGCCTCCCTGCTGCTCGCGGGCGGCTACTTCACCGCCGTCCTCCACGACGACATCGGCTTCTGGCCCGCGCTGCTGGTCGGCATCGGCGGCGCCGCGCTGGTCGGGGCCGCCGTCGAGTTCCTGGTGATGCGCCGCTACCGGGGCTCGGACAGCAGCGTCCTGGCCATCGTCACCATCGGTGTCGACATCCTGCTCGCCACCGAGCTGACCCGGCGCATCGGCACCGACATCCTGACCAACGGCGACCCGTGGGGCGACGCCGTCGTCACCTTCGGTCCGGTCGCCCTGGCCCAGACCCGGATCGCCGCGTTCGTCGCCGCCGCCCTGCTGATCACCGCCTTCCTGCTGGCCTTCCGGTTCACCTCCTGGGGCGTGGCGATGCGCGCCGCCGCCGAGAACCAGGAGACCGCCGCCCTGATGGGCATCCGCCTCGGCCGGGTGTCGCTCGGCGCCTGGGCGGTGGCCGGCGCGCTCGCCGCCGTCGCCGCGCTGTTCCTCACCGTCTTCCCCACCCCCGGCCTGGAGCGCACCACCTCCCTCGCCGCCATGAAGGCCTTCCCCGCCGCCATCCTCGGCGGCCTCGACTCCACCACCGGCGCCCTGGTCGGCGGACTGCTCGTCGGCGTCACCGAGTCCCTCGCCACCGGCTACCAGGGCGACCTGACGTTCCTCGGGCGTGGCATCGGCGACCTCGCCCCCTACCTGGTGATGATCGCGGTGCTCCTGGTGCGCCCCGCCGGACTCTTCGGCACGAAGGAGCTCGCCCGTGTCTGAGACCCTCTCCCGGGGCGGCCCCGCCGCGCTCGCCCGCCCGCGCGTGTACGGCTGGGCGGTCGCCGGGCTCGTCGTCGCGGCCCTGCCGTTCTACCTGGACCGCTTCTGGCTCCAGGCCGGGCTCTTCGCCATGGCCGCCGCGATCGGCGCCATCGGCATCAACCTGCTCACCGGCGCGACCGGCCAGCTCTCCATGGGGCACGCCTTCTTCCTCGCCGTCGGGGCCTACGGCTACTGCGTGTTCGCCGGGGACGGCGGCGACAAGCTCACCGGCTTCGGGCTGCCCGGCTGGCTCGCCGCGGTCCTCGCCGTCGCCCTCGCGGGCCTGGCCGGGGGCGCGTTCAGCCCCATCTCCGGCCGCCTCCAGGGCGCGTACCTCGGCATCGCCACCCTCGCGCTGATCTTCATCGGGCAGCACGTGCTGTTCAACGCCCACGACCTCACCGGCGGCTACAACGGCCGCGCCGTGCCCCCGCTGTCCCTGTTCGGCATCACCTTCGACGACAGCGAACTCCTGGTCGCCCAGGTGCCGTTCGGATCCGCCGAGAAGCTCTGGTACCTCGGCCTGGTGCTCCTGCTCGGCGCGGCCCTGTTCGCCCGGGGCGTGCTGCGCGGCCGGCCCGGACGGGCCATGAACGCGATCCGCGACCACCGCGTCGCCGCCGGGGTGATGGGCATCCCGGTGGCCCGCTACCGCGCCGCCGTCTTCGTGCTCTCCTCGATGTACGCGGGCCTGGCGGGCGTGCTCCTCGCCCTGGTCTTCCAGCGCACCGTGCCCGAGTACTTCGGGATGCTGCTCTCCCTCGACTACCTGGCCATGATCGTCATCGGCGGTCTCGGCTCGGTCGCCGGAGCGGTGGTCGGAGCCGCCTTCGTCTCCCTGCTCCCGCAGGTCCTCACCCGCTACAGCGACTCGCTGCCGCTGGTCTCCGCCCCCGGGACGGGCGGGATCGCACCGGGGGAGGCCGCCCGCTACTTCTACGGCGCCGCCGTCGTCGCGGCGGTGCTCTTCCTGCCCGGAGGCCTGGTCCGGCTGGCCGCCCGGAAGCCCAAGCGAACCGACCGACCCGCGCACACCTCTGGGGAGGAACGATGAACCACCGACGCCACACCACCACGACCACGGCCGTCGCACTCGCCGTACTCGTCGCACTGACCGCCGCCGGATGCAGCTCCAAGGCCACGTCGGGCGACGACGACGGCGCCGGGGCGGGCGGGGTGAAGGGCGGGAAGGGGGTCACCGACAAGAAGATCACCATCGGCGCCCTCACCGACATGACCGGCGTGTACGCGACGCTCGGCAAGAGCGTCACCCAGGCCCAGCAGCTGTACGTGAAGCAGGTCAACGCGGCCGGCGGGATCTGCGGACGCCAGCTCGAACTGACCGTGCGCGACCACGGGTACGACCCGCAGAAGGCGCTGTCGGCCTACACCGAGCTCGAACCCAAGGTCGCCGGGTACATGCAGTTCATCGGCTCCCCGTTCGTCGCCGCCGTCAAGCAGCGCGTCGACGGGCAGGACAAGGGCCTGGTGCTCCCGCAGGCCTGGTCGGCCTCGCTGCTCGGCTCCCCGTACATCCGCGTCCTCGGTGCCACGTACGACATCGAGACGATCAACGCCGTCGACTTCCTGGTCAAGCAGAAGGGGCTGAAGTCCGGCGACAAGCTCGGGCACGTCTACTTCGAGGGCGACTACGGCGAGAACGCGCTGGCCGGCTCCAAGTACGCCGCGCAGAAGGCCGGTCTGACGGTCGTCGAGCAGAAGATCAAGCCGACGGACAACGACATGTCGGCGCAGGTGGCCGCGCTCAAGCAGGCCGGGGTCAAGGCCGTCGTGATGAGCACGGGACCCCGCCAGGCCGCCTCGCTCGTCGGCGTCGCCGCGGCCACCAGGTTCCAGGTGCCGGTCATCGGCAACAACTCCGCCTTCGCGCCGCAGCTGCTCGGCACCCAGGCCGGACCCGCGCTGGAGAAGATGTACTGGGTCGCCTCGCCGAGCCTGCCCATCGGGGCGGACATCCCGGCGGCCAAGAAGCTCGTCGCCGACTACCAGGCCGCCTACCCCAAGGACAGCCTCGACAACGGCATCGTCGCGGGCTGGACGGCCGCGGGCGTCTTCGGCGAGGCGCTGAAGAAGGCGTGTGCGGCCAAGGACCTGAGCCGCGCGGGCATCGACAAGGCGCTGCTCGGCCTGAACGCGTACGACGCGGGCTTCGGCAAGCACGACTTCAGCGACCCCAAGTCCCCGTCCTCGAAGGAGTCGGCCATCCTCCAGCCGGACAAGTCGGTGCCCGGCGGCATGCGTACGGTGAACCAGCTCGCGGTCTCCGACGAGGCCAAGGGCTTCACGCCGGCCGTGAACTGACGCCGGGTACTGGCCCCCGGAGCCGTCCGCACGCCCCGTCGCGCCCTGCGCGCGACGGGGCGTCGCCATGCTCGCCGTATCCATCAATTCGGCGTATCTCGAAGTGAATTGACGACGCATCAGATAGTGCACGACAGGCGCTCCCGCCAACAATCCGTACTATGGTACAGATTCATGGTCGACCAGCGTCTCGCCAGCGGTGCGCGCACGCGCTCCGCCCTCATCCAGTCCTCCATCGGCATCCTGATGGCCGAGGGGGACCGCGCCGTCACCCAGCGGCGCGTCGCCGAACGGGCCGGGGTCTCCCTGGCCTCGACGACGTACCACTTCCGCACCGTGGGCGACCTGTTCGCCGCCACCTTCGAGGAGATCACCCGGCGCACGGTCGGCGACCTGCGGGCCTACGCGCAGGACGTGCTCGCCGGGCGGACCGAACTCGTCGACGCCGCGGTCGCCTTCGCGTCCCGGCCCCCCGACGGTGACGCGATCGCCCCGGACGGCACCCTGCGGCTCTTCCTCGCCGCGGCGCACCGACCCGAACTGCGCCCGCACTGCGACGCGTTGGTGGCCGCCATCGCGGAGGTCTTCCAGCCCTTCGTCGGCCCGCCGCACCGCGCCGCCACCCTGGTCCGCAGCTTCCTTGGCATCCTGCTCGCCGAAGTGGCCCGCGGGCCCGAGCGCGACTCCGCGCGACTGCGCGACGACCTCGACGTCCTGCTGGTGACGTTCGGCGTCGTCGAGTCCGTCGCCCGGCACCGGAACACGTCCACCGCACCGGAGCACGACGAGACGAGCGAGGGAGTAGACCCGTGAACCTCTCCGGAACCACCACGGCCTGGCCCACCCGGCGCGCCGGACGCGCCACCGTGCTCGCCCAGTTCGGGGCCGCCCGCACCGACCTGCTCCACTGGGCGCTCACCACCGGGGACCCGCTGGCCGACGCGGCGGCCGAGGAGATGCACGCGCTCGGGATGCGCAGGGCCCGCGCCCTCTTCGCCCGTGGCGTGCGCGAGGGCCTGGAGGCCCTGGAGGACGCGCCGCCGGCGTTGTCCGCCCTGCTCGCGGCCGCGCAGAGCGTCCCGGCCTACGTCGACGACGACCTGCTCGACACCGGCTCCTCGGCGTACTTCTCCTCCCCGGCCTCGGTCCACATCGTCTCGCTGAGCGCCGGATCGCTGGTGCGGGTCTACGAGTCCCCGTCCATCGCCACCGTGCTCGCCGCCAGCGGCCGCTTCGTCGACGACGCGGGCCGCCGCATCCAGGAGACGGGCCGGTGGCTCCTGAAGGCCATGCTCCCCGGGTCCCTGCGCAGGGGCGCGCCCGGCTACGTGGCCACCCTCGAAGTCCGCATGCTCCACGCCCACATGCGCAGACACGCCCTCGAACGGGGTTACGACGCCGAGGCGTTCGGCACTCCCGTCAACCAAGTGGACCTGGCCCGCACCTGGATGGACTTCACCCTGACGGCCTTCACCACCGAGGAGGCGCTGGGCCAGGGGCTCTCCCGGCGCGAGACCGCCTCGCTGTACCGCTACTGGTGGTACGTCGGCCACCTCCTCGGCATCGACAGCAGGCTCATCGAGGGCATCGCGGACAACACCGCGGCCCGCCGCCTCGACGACGTGCTCCAGGCGGTGACGGGCCCGCTGCCGCCCGAGGCGGCGGTGCTCACCGACGCGACGCTGCGCGCCGTCAGCGACGAGCTCAGGGAGCTGCTGCACGTCCCGCCGTACCTCTCGCGGCCGTTCCTCGACGCCATCACCCGCCGCACCCACGGGGACGCCGTCTGCCAGGACCTCGGCGTGCCCGCCCGGCCGGTCGCCGGCCTGCTCCTGGCCGCCACCACGGCGACGCTGCGGCGGCGCCGCGAGCGGTACCGGGCCGATCCGGCCGCGTGGCGGACCCGGCACGCCGGGAACCTCCAGGAGGTACGGCAGTTCCTGGCCGAGGCGGCCGAACCCACCGCCTTCGAGCGGGGCGCCACCTCGGGGGCCGACTGACCCGTGCCGTGCCGGACCCGTGGCGGTCCGGCACGCCCGCGTACGATCCGCACCCATCGCCGGGTTTCGGCCTTTCCCGGCCCCGGCTCCCGAAATGTGCGGCACGGCGTGCCTAGGCTGCCAGGGCTACGTCACCAACCGCGGTTAGGGGTGTGTCCGTTGAGCGAGCGCAGCATTCTGATCTCCGGGGCCAGCATCGCAGGCCCGGCGCTGGCCTCCTGGCTCGGGGCGTCGGGCTGGGACGTCACCGTCGTGGAACGCTTCCCCCGGCTGCGCGAGGAGGGCCAGAACATCGACGTGCGCGGCGTCGGGCGGGACGTCCTGCGGCGCATGGGCCTGGAGGAGCTGGTGCGGTCGGCGCACACCGGGGAGAGCGGGACCGAGTTCGTCGACGAGCGCGGCGGGACGATCGCCTACTTCCCGGCCGGTACGAGCGACTCCGGCGGCAGCACCGCCGAACTCGAGGTCCTGCGCGGCCAGCTCTCCAAGGTCCTGCACGACCAGTCGAGCGACCGTGCCGCGTACGTCTTCGGCGACCAGATCACCGCCCTGCACGACGACGGGACCGGGGTCGACGTGGAGTTCGCCAAGGGCGCGGGGCGCCGCTTCGACGCCGTCGTCCTCGCCGAGGGCCTGCGCTCGCACACCCGCTCCCTGGTGCTGCCCGAGGCGCCCGTGCGCGAACTCGGCCTGTACATCGCGTACGCCAGGATCCCGCGCACCGCGTACGACAACAGCAACTGGCGGATCTTCACCGGGGACCGGGGACGCACGGTGTCCCTGCGCCCCGACAACCTGGGCACCACCCAGGCCTTCCTGAGCCTCGTCACCGACGTGCGCGGCCTCGAACTCGTGGGCCGCGACGGGATCGTGAACGTCCTGCGGCGCACCTTCGGCGACCTCGGCTGGCAGACCCCGCGCGTCCTCGACGCGCTGGAGGACGACGCCCTCTACTTCGAGGCGATCGGCCAGGCCAAGCTGCCCACCTGGAGCAGGGGCCGCGTGGCGCTCCTCGGCGACGCGGCCTTCTGTGCCTCGCCGATCAGCGGCATGAGCACCACCCTGGCCCTCACCGGGGCCTACGTCCTGGCGGGCGAGCTCACCGGCGGGGCGGACCCGGCCGCCGCCTTCGCCCGGTACGAACGCCTGATGCGCCCGTTCGTCACCCGCGCCCAGAAGCTCATGCCGGGCGCCCCGCGGCTGGTGCACCCGCGCTCGCGCGCGGAGCGGAGCCTGTTCCGGGGCGTCGTACGGGCCATGGGCACGCCACTCGCCTCGCGCGTGGCGGCACTCGCGTCGGGACCGATGCCCGCCTCCCCGGCCGACACGATGACGCTGCCGGGGTACCCGATGCCGAGCCCCGGAGCCTAGATCGTGTCTTCACGATCCCGTCCGGCGTGACACACGGCGAAGGGCCCCGTCCGCGAGGACGGGGCCCTTCTGCCGGGGGCCGGGCACGCTCCGGCGCCGGGTGGCACGTCAGAGCCTGCCGCCCGTCATCCGCGTCAGCGGACCCAGGTGCGGCTTGGCCGTCTGGCGGCCCAGGGCGAAGGCGCCGCCCGCCAGGCCGATCACGCCCGCGGCGGCGCCCGCCGCGATGGCCTTGCGGTGCTTGATGACGGTCCAGGCGGTGCCCGCGGAGGACATCGCCCGGCTCGCCGTGTCGAGCACGGCCTTCTGCCCGGTCTGCAGACCGGCCGCGGCCGCCTGGCCGACGCGCTTGCCCGCGTCGCCCGCCGACTGCACGGCGCTCCCGGCCGCCTGCGCCGACTCCTTGGCCTTAGCGGCCGAAGCGGTCGAGGCTGCCTTGGCGTCGCCGACCGCCTTCACCGTCTTCTTCGCGGGGGAGGCGGTGCGCTTCGCGGCCTGCCGCCCGGCGGTCCCGGCCGCCTTGGCGCCCGAACCGGCCTTGTCCGCGGTGCTGTTGGCGTTCTTGCTGGCTTCACTCTCTGCAGTCATGGCGTTCGTATTGCCGTTCGACCTGGCCTGAAACGCACCAGCGGAATCACGCTCTCCGTCCGGCACGGCCGCGCCGGTGCGGACCTGGGCCGTGTCTTCAGGATCCTTTCCTCCGCCCGGTGGTCAGGACGGCGGCCAGAGCGCCCGGACGAGGGCGCGGGCCTGCGCGGCCAGCCGCTCGGGGGTGAACGCGTCGTCCCCGCCCAGGGCGAGCCGCGCGAAGTGCTCGGCCGCCGCGGTGAGCGCGTGGGCCAGCACGCGCGCGTCGAACCGTTCGTCCGCGCGGTCCGCCGAGAGCCGGGTGACCGCCCGCTCCACGTAGCCGCGGAACCGCTCGCGGTCCGCCTCCACGCGCTCGCGCACGGCGGCCGGCGTGGCGTCCGAGGTGAGCAGGATCAGCCGCCAGGTGTCCGGGTCCTCCCGGAGCATCGCCGACATCCGGAGCACGGCCCCGGCGGCGAAGTCGGCCGGGTCGGCCGGGGCCCCGGCGCCGTCCAGGGTGTCCAGGAGCCGGGTGAAGGCGCGGGCCTGCTGGCGGTCCAGGAGTGCGCCGAGCAGCGCCTCCAGACCGTCGTACGCGCCGTACACCACCGAGCGCGCGACACCGGCCCGCCGGGCGACCGCGTCGATGGTCACCCCGGCGTAGCCCTCGGCCACGATCACGGCCAGCGCGGCGTCGAGCAGCTGCTCGCGGCGCTCGGCCAGGGGGAGCCGCGGGGCGTAGGGGCGGCGCTTGCGCGGCCGGCCCCCGGCCGGGTCGGGGGAGGGCGTGGAAGAAGTCGTCGCGGACACCTTGGCAGTTTACGACATCCCTGTCTTAATTTAAGACGCAGGTGTCGTATTGGTGGCGGCGAAGGCCGCGGGAGAGTGGGGAGTGGCCGGATGGCGGGCAAGGGGCGCGGTGAGGTGCGACCGCACGAGGACTACGGCTTCTTCGGGCCGGACTCCGTGGTGTGGAAGGTATGGGGCTACCCGACGGCGCCGACCGTCGGTTTCCAGCGCTCCGTCGTCGTCGAGGAGCTCGACCCGCCGCTGGTGGCGGCCGTGCACGGCACGCAGGGCATCTACCAGCGCGCGCGGACCCGCTACGACCGCACCGTCCGCTACTTCGCGATGGTCGCCTTCGCGGGCACGCGCGAGGTCTGCAAGGCGGCCGACGTCCTGGTCAAGGTGCACTCCAAGGCGATCGGTGAACTCCCCTACGGCGGTGGCACCTACGACGCCAACGACCCCGACTCGCAGCTGTGGATCCAGCTCACCGGCTGGCACTCGGTGCTGTACGCGTACGAGAAGTACGGGCCCGGCAAGCTCAGCGAGCGCGAGGAGCGCGCCTACTGGGAGGCCTGCGCCGTGGCCGCCGAGTTCCAGACCTGCTCGCCCGACGACGTGCCCCGCACCCGCGAGGGCGTGCGCGCGTACTTCGCCCGGATGCGCCCGCACCTCTCGGCGAGCCCGATCGCCCGGCAGGCCATGCGCCATCTGCTCCGCACCGAGCTGGTACTGCCGCCCATGCCGTTCTGGATGCGGCCCGGCGCACTGGTCGCCGCCCGCGCGATACGGGCCGCCACCCTCGCCACCATGCCGCGCTGGATGCGCGAGATGGCGGGCCTGCGCCAGTCCCGGCTGGTCGACGCGCTGATCGTGCCCGTCATGAAGGCGGGGTTCGCCCTCGCCCACCTCAGCCCGCAGGTCGAACTGGCCCTCCTGGAGCGCCTCTCGCCGTCGACCGCCTCGGTGATCGCCCCGGTCCGGCTCGGCGTGCCGCCGCGTACGAAGGAGGTCCTGACGCCCGCGCAGGCGCGGGCCCGCTACGGCTACGCCAAGCCGGCCGAGGCCCACCTGGAGTTCCGGGCGCGGCAGGCGGAGCGGGTGCACGGGGAGAAGAAGCGTCCCAGCGAGCAGGGGCTGATCGAGTCGCAGGAGGTGCTCGGGCCGCTGGCGTGAGCGGCCGGGGCGTGGCGGGGGCGGGCGTGGGACGGGGCGGAGCACCGTGCGACTTCGGGGCCGCACGGAGATAGGGTGACCAGGCTTTCCCTCGTCACGAGACGCCCCGCCCCGGCCCAGCCGCACGGCCCGTACGAAAGCTGGTCACCATGCCCGAGCGCCCCACCGGATCCACCGACCGCTTCGCACGGGGCAGCGCCGTACTGGCCGAGATCGCCGGGCCGCAGGGCCCCGCCCTGCTGAACTCGCTCGCGGGCATCGCCCCGGACCTGGCGCGGCTCACCATCGAGTTCGGGTACGGCGACATCTACACCCGCCCCGGCCTCACCCTGCCCCAGCGCCAGATCGTGAACGTCGCCGCGCTCACCGCCCTGGGCCACGCCGCCCCGCAACTGCGCTTCCACATCGACGGCGCGCTCAACGTCGGGGTGGGCGCCGCCCAGGTGGTGGAGACGATCGTGCACATGAGCGTGTACGCGGGGTTCCCCGCGGCCCTCAACGGCCTGGCGGTCGCCCGCCAGGCGTTCGAGGCGCGCCCGGACCTCGGCTGGCGCCCCGAGGAGGGCGGGCCCCGGCCGCAGGAGCCGGAGGAGACCGCGCGGGAGCGCCACGCCCGGGGCCTGGCGACCCTGCGCGAGGTGGTCGGCCCGCTGGGGGAGGCGACCGTCGCCGCGGTCGCCGAGACCTCGCCGGAACTCGCCCGCCACATCGTCGAGTTCGCCTTCGGTGACGTCTACGCGCGCCCGTCGCTCGACCTGCGGACCCGCTCCCTCGTCACCGTCGCGGCCTGCACCACGCTGGGCACCGCGGGACCTCAGTTGCGCGTGCACCTGCACGCCTTCCTCGACCTGGGCGGCACCCGCGAGGAGGTCGTGGAGCTGATGACGCACCTCGCCGGGTACGCGGGCTTCCCGGCGGCCCTCAACGGAGTGGCGGCGGCCCGGGAGGTGTTCGCCGAGCGCGACGCACGAGGCGAGCGCGACGCGGGCCCAGCCGGTGGCGCGACCGCGCAGTGACTCAGGTCAGCAGGGACAGCAGGCCGAGTCCGGGGGCGAGCACCCCGGGCTGGCCCAGTGCCTTGAAGTCCTCCTCCACCTCGGCGAGTGCGAGGACTCCCTTGCGCACGGCGTGGAAGCGCACCACGGACCACAGGAACACGTCGAGGCCGTCGAACTGGGTGCCCTCCTCGATCGTCTCCTCCTCGTGGAACCACACCGCGACCCGGCCGCTGGTCAGGACGACGTAGTAGTTGCCGCCGCCGTCCGCCCCGACGGAGAAGACGTCGTCGTCCGACAACTCCGTCTCCTGGTCGGAGTCGAGGATCCGGCAGTCGTTGCCCGCGAAGTCGAAGGCGTACGACCAGTCGTGCACGTCCAGGCAGGCGGGCAGGGTCCCGGCCCTGGCCCGGCGGTCGTAGGCGGCGAGCGCCGACGCGGCGTCGGGCGGCAGCCTCGCCAGGAAGGGCTCGACGGGCCGGGTCGAGGCGGGGACGCCGGAGCGCGGCTCGTCCGGGAACCAGCGCGCCACGTCGGCGTCCAGTTCCCACTCGGCGTAGCCGGTGATCTGATCAAGGGTGAGGGGCATGCGGCGAGGCTAGCCGAGAGGGCGCCAACCCCCTTCCCCGGGGCGCCTGTTGAGCCACATGGACCCCTCATGCCGCAGCCCGCCGTACGCAGTTCACCAGCGCGCACCCCCGCTTCCAGCCCAGCGACTCGTACAACGCCCGCCCCTCGTCGGTCGCCCCCAGGGCCCCGGTGCGGGCGCCCGTACCCACCGCGTGGTCGGCCAGAGCCCGCATCATCAGGACCCCCAACCCCCTTCTGCGGTGCTCGGGTTCGGTGATGACCTGGTCGAACACCGCCACCCCGGCGTGCACCGCCATCTGTCCGCGCGCCGCTTCCTGACCCCGGGGACCGGTGACCAGCGCGCGCACCACCTCGCCCGCGACCTCGATCCCCAGGCGGTACCCCTCGGGCGTCCGCGGACGTCCCGGGTCCAGGTCCACCGTCATCAGGTGGAAGCACTGCTCCGGGTTCACCCGCCAGTCGCCGGGCAACCACCCGGCCACCTCGTCCGGCTCCCCGGGGACCGTGACCACCACGTACGGCCCCGAGGCGGCCGCGACCGCCTCCAGGGCGGCCTCCCGCGCCGGCCTGCCGACCACGTGGCGCGCCGTCATCGCCGGACGCCCCACCTCCACGTACCAGCCCCAGGGCCGGCCCAGCGGGCGCGGGTGCTCCCGCGAAGCCGCCCAGCCGCCGACCCACGCCCCGACCGTGTCCGCGAGCATCGAACTCCCCCTGTCCGTACGGCATTCGTAAGAGACAACCAACGTGATCAGATATTACGCACCCATGTGGACGTGCCGGTGCCCACCCGCCCGCCGCGCATGGTGGGCACCTGCACATGGCCCGGGCGCGCGGCCGTCCCCGAAGCTGAACGTCCACGAGCGACGCACCCCCGCGACCGACGGACGGCGAGGTGCGCACCGCCTCCCCACCACCACGGCCTGCCGCGCGCACCCGCGCCCGCGGGAAGGACTCCCATGCCCACCACCTCCGAAGCGGTCCACGCGGCCGCCACCCGCAGGGCGATACGACGGCTGCTGCCGCTGCTCGGCCTGGCGTACTTCATGTCGTACGTGGACCGCACCAACGTCGCGCTGGCCAAGAGCCAGCTGGAGGCCGACATCGGCATCGGCGCCGCCGCGTACGGGCTCGGCGCGGGCGTCTTCTTCGTCAGCTACGCGCTCCTCGAAGTACCGAGCAACCTGGTGCTCCACCGGGTCGGCGCCCGTGCCTGGATCGCGCGCATCGCCGTGACCTGGGGCCTGGTCTCCGCGGCCATGATGTTCGTCCAGGGCGAGACGTCCTTCTACGCGCTGCGGTTCGCCCTCGGCGCCGCCGAGGCGGGTCTCTACCCGGCCCTGATGTACACCGTCACGCTCTGGTTCTCCCAGCGCCACCGCGTCAGGGTGGTCGGCCTCATCTACACGGCGCCCGCCGCCGCGACCATCCTCGGCGCCCCGGCCGGCGGCGGCCTGATGGCCCTCGACGGCGCGGCCGGGCTGCAGGGCTGGCAGTGGATGTTCCTGGCCGAGGGCCTGGTCACCGTCGCGGTCGGCGTGCTCGTCTGGACCGCCCTGCCCAGCCGCCCGCAGGACGCCCGCTGGCTCTCCGCCGAGGAGGCCGCCGCCCTGTCGGAGCACGCGGCCAGCGGGGAGCCCTCGCCGCACCGGCTCCGCGGCAACCTGAAGCTGGCCTTCGGGCGCCCCGTGGTGCTCCTCCTCGCCGGTACGTACTTCGTGAACCAGCTGGTCGGCTCCGCCATCGGGTTCAACCTGCCGTCCCTCATCGAAGGGCTCGGCGTCAAGGGCTCCTTCACCATCGGGCTCGTCACCGGCAGCATGGGCGTCGCCATCCTCGCCGGGGTCCTGTTCTTCCCCTGGCTGCACGGCCGCATCGGCAACGACACCGGCCTGATCGTGCTCTGCGCCTTCGGCGGGACCGCCGCCATGGCCGCCTACCTGGCCACCGGATCCGCCGGCGGCCGCTACGCCCTCCTGTTCGCCGCCAACTTCTTCCTCACCGGCACCCTGCCCCTGTTCTGGTCCGTCGCGATGTCCCGGATGTCCGGCCTGATGGCCGCCGTGGGACTGGCCTTCATCAACACCGTCGGCCTGCTCGGCGGCTTCTTCGGCCCGATGGCGTTCGGCGTCATCGAGGACCGCACCGGCAGTGACAGCTCCCCGTTCGTCTTCGTCGTCCTCGCCGGCCTGGCCGGAATCGCCCTGGCCGCCCTGCTCAAGCGCACCGTCGGCCGCGAGGACGGCGCCCTGCCCGGCAAGGTCCCCGCCCTCACCGACTGAACCGCCACGCCCCACCACCTCGGGTCCCCGGGCCACCACGCCCGGGGACCCGCGTTGTGCCGGCTCACAACGGGCCCGCACCACACCCCGCACCGGGCCCCGCGCGACCGCAAGGTTCCGGCCGGTGCGGGAGGCCCTATCCTTCGGCCATGAACGAGGAGCTGGCGCTGCGCCGCGAGCTGGCCGTGACCCTGGTCGCCGACATCGACCGGCTCATCGACAGCCTGGCGGACGACATCTGCGCCCACAGCACGCACTACGCCAGCGGCAGCCCGGTCTCGCACGACGACCTGCGCCTCGCCCTGCGCGGCAACATGGAGCTCGCCCTCCTCGAGTTCGCCGGGATGCCCGCCGCCGAGCAGCGCTTCGAGGCGGTCGCCGCCGAGAACGGACGCCTGCGCGCCGAACAGGGCATGCCGCTGGCCACGGTCCTGCGGGCCTACCGGCGCGGCGGACGCGTCCTGTGGCAGGCGATGGCCGACTGGATGCGCGACCGCCCGCCCGTCCAGCAGCGCCTCGTCGGCGACATGGCCGGTGCCGTCTGGGAGACCATCGACCGCTTCTCCTCCGCGATGGCCGACGCCTACCGGCTGCGCACCCTGGAGCTCCAGCACCGCGAGGCGTCCCGGCGCGGCGCCCTGTTCGAGGCGCTCCTCGACGGCCGGGGCGGCGAGTCCGCCGTGGCCGGTGCCGCCGCCACCGCCCTGGGCGTGCCGCGCCACGGCCGGTACGTGGTCGTCGTCATCGCCCAGGACGCCCACGACCCCGCCTCCCCGCCCGACCCGGGCCCCGCGCTCGAAGCCCTCGGCATGTGGTCGTTCTGGCGCCCCCGCGCCGAGACCGTCGCGGGCCTGGTACGGGTCAGGGAGGCCGACACCGCGGCGCTCGCGGACGCCCTGCGCGCCCAGGGCGTCTGCCGGGCCGGCATCTCCCCGCCCTTCGAGGAGCTGCCCGCCGCCGCCCAGGGCCTGCGCCTGGCCCGGCGCGCCCTCGACACCCTCCCGCCGGGCAGCCGCGAGGTCGCCGCGCTCGACGAGCGGCTGGTGCACGCCGCCCTGGGCGCCGAGCCGGAGATCGCCGACCGGCTGGCGGTGCGCTACCTCGACGGCGTCCTGCGCAGCGGCGCCGAACGCTCCGTACTGCTCGACACCCTGCGCGTGTGGCTCGACGAGGGGTGCTCGGCGTCCGGCGCCGCGACCCGGCTGTTCTGCCACCGCAACACGATCCTCAACCGCATCGGCCGCGTCGCCGAGCTGACCGGCTGGCCCGCCGACTCCGGCGAGGCCCGCCTCGGCTGGTCGCTCGCCCTGCGCGCCCTCGAACTCGACCGCCCGGGTCCCTCCTGAGCCGTGCGGGGAGCGCGGTGCCGCTGCCCATCGCGCGCACGGCGAGACTGTGCGTCCGCACATGGCCCCCGGCCGCCGGGGTGGCGGAAGCTGAGCGCGTCGGACACCCCGTTCGTACGCGCAAGGGAGCCACCGTGCAGTTGAGCGTCGCCACCATCCTCAAGGAATCCGCCGCCCGCCACCCCGACCGCACCGCGGTCGTCGACGGCGCGGTCCGCGTCTCCTACCGGCAGCTGTGGCTGGACGTCCTGCGCTTCGCTGCCCGGCTGCGCGACCGGGGCGTGCGGCCGGGGGACCGGGTCGCCGTGCTGCTGCCCAACACCGCCGACTTCCCGCGCGCCTACTACGCGGTCCTCGCGGCCGGCGCCACGGTCGTCCCCGTGCACGCCCTGCTCGTCGCCGACGAGGTCGCCCACGTGCTGCGGCACAGCGGCTGCCGGGCCGTCGTCACCGCGGGCCCCCTCGAAGCCGTCGCCCGCGAGGCCGCGGACGCCACCGGAGCCGACGTGCTGCACGTCACCACCGACGGCGAGCCGCTGGAGCGCCCCGAACCCCGCGACGCCGACGACACCGCGGTGATCCTCTACACCAGCGGCACCACGGGCCGTCCCAAGGGCGCCCTGCTCACCCACGCCAACCTCGTCATGAACGCCACCGTCTGCGCCCAGGACCTGTTCCACCTCACCCCGGACGACGTGGTCCTCGGCTGCCTGCCGCTCTTCCACAGCTTCGGCCAGTCCTGCGCCATGAACGCGGCCCTGCGGGCGGGCTCCGCCCTCGTCCTGAGCGCGCGCTTCACCGGCCCGGGCGCCCTGCAGCTTATGGCCGAGGAGGACGTCACCGTCTTCATGGGCGTGCCCACCATGTACCACGCCCTCACCGAGACCGCGGAGCACGGCGGGGCGCGCCCCGGCGGCCTGCGCATGGCCGTCTCCGGGGGAGCGGCGCTCTCCACCGCGCTCCTCGAACGCTTCGAGGCCGCCTTCGACACCGTCGTCCTGGAGGGGTACGGACTCACCGAGACCTCACCGGCCGCACTCTTCAACCAGCTCGCCACCGGCCGCCGCCCCGGCACCGTCGGCCACCCGATCTGGGGCGTCGAGGCGGCCGTCGCCGACCCCGGGGCCGAGGACCGGATCGTCCTCCTCGCCCCCGGGCAGGTCGGCGAGGTGGTGCTGCGCGGCCACAACGTCTTCGCCGGGTACCTCGACGACCCGGCGGCCACCGCGGCCGCCGTCGTCGACGGCTGGTTCCGCACCGGTGACCTCGGCGTGCACGACACCGACGGCTACCTGAGCATCGTCGACCGCAAGAAGGACCTCATCATCCGCGGCGGCTTCAACGTCTACCCGCGCGAGGTCGAGGAGACCCTGGCCCGCCACCCCTCCGTCGCGCAGGTCAGCGTCCTGGGCCTGCCCGACGAGACCAGGGGCGAGGAGATCTGCGCCGCCGTGGTCCTGCGCCCCGGCGCCACCGACACGCCCGAGTCGCTCGTCACCTGGGCCCGCGCACACCTCGGCAAGCACAAGTACCCGCGCGTCGTGCGCCTGTTGGGCGCACTGCCGCTCGGCCCCAGCGGAAAGGTCCTCAAGCGCGAGCTGAGGGAGGTGTGCGCGTGAGCGCCGTGCGCACCACGAACGGCCGGGTGCGCGGCGCGCAGGGGCCCGGCGGTGCGCCGACCGCCGGGCCCCCGTCACACCGCCGTCAGGCCGTGTGCAGCGTCAAACCGTAGCGCCCGAGTATCTCGTTGATCGGCTGGAACCACGTCTCGCCGCCGGACGAGCAGTTGCCCCAGCCGCCCGAGGTGACGCCCTGCGCCTGGTCGCCGCTGAGGAATGAGCCGCCCGAGTCGCCGCCCTCGGCGCACACGCTGGTCTTCGTCATCTGGTACACCGCGCCCTGGCTGTAGTTGACGGTCTCGTTCTTCGCGAGGACCGTGCCGCAGTGCCAGTGCGTCGTCGAGCCGGAACGGCAGATCGACGACCCGACCGGGGCCTCGCCCGAGCCGCGCACCAGCTGGTCCGGGATGGTGCCCCAGCCGAGGACCACCGGCACGGTCCACCAGCCGCTGTGCACCGAGACCCACGCGTAGTCGTCGCCGGGGAAGGTCGAGCCCTGGAAGGTGCCCATCGCCGAACCGTCCCAGCCGCGCACGGCGGCCCCGGCCTGGGCGCAGTGCCCGGCGGTCACGAAGCCGCCGTACACCGAGAAGCCGATCGAGCACCGGACGTTGCCCGTGTAGTACGGGTCCCCGCCCACGGTCCCCGCGGCGTACGTACGGGGGGCCTCGGCGGTCTCCGCGACGCGCACCGGACCGCCCGCGCGGGCCCGCGCGAGGAAGTCCCGTACCGCGGGCGCGTCCTTCCGGGCGCCGACCACGGTGACCACGACGCTGTTGGCGCGCGGGTCCACGTGCCACCCGGCCACGCCCGCGGGCGCGCGCAGCCCGTCGAGGCGGGACTTGGCGCGGTCCAGGGCGGCCCCGCTGTGCCGGACCAGCCGGGTGTCGGCGCCGAGGGCCCGCACCCCGGCCTCCCGGGCGCGGTCGGTGACGGCGACGACGAGCCGGCCCGTGGCCGCGTCGAACCACGAGCCGCCGTAGGCGGCGCCCGCCGCCTTCTCGGCCTTCCGCTCCACGGCCGCGGCGGCCTTCTCGGCGCGGAGCCTGGCCTCGGCCTGGGTGGAGGTCAGGCCGAGGTCCTCGCCCATCGCGGTGAGCAGTCCGGCGGAGGCGACGGGCGCACCGGCCCCGGGGACGGGCGCGGCCGAGGCCTGGGCGCCGCCCAGGCCGACGGTGAGCAGCAGCGCGGCGACGGCCGCGCGCAGCGCCGCGGCGCGCTTCGGGGAAGCCCCGGGTGCGGGACCCCCGCGTGCGGACAGGGGACCTCCGGGCCTCGGCAGGGAACCTCTGGGTGTGGTCACGGAACAGACCTCCTGGTGTGGGGGGAGTGCTCTCGGCGGGACGGCGAGAGGCTGTGTGAGAGCGCTCTCAACCGACTCGGCCCGTCACGCTAGCGGCGTTCCGAACGGCAGGTCCACATCACTTTCCGGCCGTGGTGACCAGGGGTTTCACGGCTGCTCGCGGGCATGCCGGACCCCCGGCCCGCGCGTCCTCCGGCGCGGGCCGGGGCCCCGGACGGGCGCGCGGGGGGCAACCCCCGGGCCCCCCCCCCCCCCCACGGCGTCTGGGCGGCGGACAGCCCCGGCCCCACCAGGGGGGGGAGGGCCGGGGGGTAGGGGGGGACCGGGGGGTGCGGGGCGGGGCGGGAGT
>NZ_JBEOYE010000110.1:0-28702 GCF_040296945.1 Streptomyces sp. NPDC001941
TCGCCCGGCGCGCGGGGGGGGGCGGGGGGGGGGGCCCCCCCGCCCCCCCCGGCGGCCGTGTGCTGGGGTCCCGTACGGGCACGCGTGCGTGCGCGCGGAAGGTCCCCGGCCCACTCGATCGCCGAGACCCCTCAGCACCGGCACGCGTGCGTGCGCGCGGAAGGTCTCCGTACGAGCGTCGGCGGCCTTCAGACCGTCCAGCCCGGCTCCAGCTCGACGACGTCCCCGGTGAGCGCCTGGACGTCGGCGTCGGTCTGGGCCCGCAGGGCCAGGCGCTCGACCCGCTCCACGCGGTACTTGCCGTGCTCGGCCGCCGACCGCCACATGGACAGGATCAGGAACTCGTTCCCCGCCGCCTCGCCGAACAGCCCGCGCACCATCCCCGGGGAGCCGGCCATCGCGGGGTTCCACACCTTCTCCTGCATCAGCGCGAAGTGCTCCACCCGGTCCTCGCGGACCTTGCAGTGCGCCACCCGGACCACGTCCGCGTCCGTGAAGCGCGGCTCGAAGCCCGTCTTGACGTCGAAGCGGTAGTCGAAGAGCTTGACCTGGGTGTTCTTGTACGTGCCCAGTTGCGCGGCCGCGAGCCGGTCGTGGGAGCGCGCCATGAACGAGTCGTAGAAGGCCCGGCTCTCCCAGAACGCGAAGACGTGCGCGACGTCCGGGCGCAACCGGCTCCACCCGCCGCTCTGCCCCCGGAACCCCGGCTCGCCCAGCTGCCCCGCCCACTTCCGCTGCCCCTGCACGAACCCTCGGCGGTCCACGACCGTGCAGCGAATCCACTTGACCAGCACCGCGCCATCGTACGGTGCCGGAACGTGGCCCGCGTCACTCTCCGGAGCACTCCCCGGGACAGTCGCGGACCGTCCGCCGGGCCCGCGCCGTTCACGCCCCCGCGCCGTTCACGCCCCCGCGCCGGGCCCGTCCGTGCCGAACGTCCGGGCCAGCCCGGACAGTTCGGCGTCCGTCGCCTCGATGCCGAAGAGGTCCGCCAGCACCGTGCCCAGCTCCGCAGCGGCGACCGTGCGGCGCTTGCTGCTGCCGTCGGTGCGGGCCATGGTCAGCTCGTCGCGGACCAGCGCGACACGCACCCCGGGGCCGGGGCGCTGGGCGACCACCTGTCCGACGAACTTCGAGTGCGGGTGGGTGGAGCTGTAGTGATTCATCACGGTGAAGTCGGCGGGGAGGACCGGGTGCGGGGCGAAGGCGTACAGGTCCACCCAGCCCTCGCGACGGCGTGAGCGCAGTACGGCGAGCCCGGTGTCGTCCACCGAGACGCCGAACGTCCAGCCGCCCTGCTCCACGCACACCCCGTCGGACAGCCTGACCGGCTCCAGGGGGCCCTGCCAGCCGAACCCGGTGTCGGTGATCCACTGCGCGCCGTCCAGATCGACCACGAGGACGGCGTGCGTGACGGGCGGCAGGGCGGTCCCGCGGGTGCGGTTGCGGGCACCGCGCGCGGTGACGGTGAATCCCAGGTGCTCCAGGACCGCGGCGAACAGGGAGTTCTGTTCGTAGCAGTAACCGCCGCGCCGGCGCGCCAGGAGCTTGTCCTGCAGGCTCGGCAGGTCCAGGGGCACGGGTCTGCCGAGCGCCACGTCGAGGTTCTCGAAGGGGATGGCGGCGACGTGCGCACGGTGCAGCGCGCGCAGCGTCCCCAGGGTCGCGGTGAGCTCTCCCTCGTACCGGATCCGCTTCAGGTACGCGCCGAGATCCAGCTCGTCACCGCTCCACATGTGGCCCCCTCGGTCGAACAGTGTCTGCCTCACAATGATCACCATGACAACGTTGCGGACCAACCCCCTGTTCTCCCGGCTGGATTCGGCCGAAAGCGTGCTGGTGGCGGGGGCGGGCGGCGGCTTCGACGTCTACGCCGGGCTGCCGCTCGCGCTCGCCCTGCACGCGCAGGGCAAGCGCGTCCACCTGGCGAACCTGTCGTTCGCGTCGCTCGACGGCCTCCCTCCGGACTCCTGGCCGGCTCCTGACGTCGCCGCCGTCACCCCCGGGACGGCGCCCCACCACGCGTACTTCCCGGAGCGCACGCTGTCCCAGTGGCTCGCACTGCACTCCCTGCCGAGCACGGTGTACGCCTTCGCGCGCGTGGGCGTGCAGCCGCTGCGCGCCGCCTACCGCGCGCTGATCGAGCACCACGGGATCGACGCGGTCGTGCTCGTGGACGGCGGTACGGACATCCTGATGACGGGCGACGAGTCGGGCCTCGGCACGCCGGAGGAGGATCTGACGAGCGTGGCGGCGGTGGCGGGCCTGGACGGCCCCGCCGAGCGCCTGGTCGCGTCCATCGGCTTCGGCGTCGACGCCTACCACGGCGTCAGCCACGGGCTGGTCCTGGAGAACATCGCGGCCCTGGAGCGCGACGGGGCCTACCTGGGCGCCTTCTCGGTGCCCCGTACGACCCGTGAGGGCGTCCTGTACCTGGACGCGGTGGCGCACGCCCAGGAGCACACCCCGGACCACCCGAGCATCGTCAACGGCTCCATAGCGGCGGCCGTCCGCGGCGACTTCGGGGACGTCCGGTTCACTTCGCGCACCAGCGGCGGCGAACTCTTCGTGAACCCGCTGATGTCCCTGTACTTCGTCTTCGAACTGGCCGGGATCGCCCGTCGCTGCCGGTACCTGGACCGGATCGAGGGTACCCACCTGCTGCGCCAAGTCAGCAGTGCCGTCGCGGAGTTCCGCGACGAGGTCACCCAGCGTCCGCCCCGCCGCATCCCGCACTGAGGGCATGGCACGATGAGCGACCCGGGCAGAGGGACACGGAGAGGGGAATCCGGTGAGTGGTCTCAACAAGGGTGTGGGCAAGGTCGAGGTGGCCCTGAAGTGGGATCCGAGCCCGGTGGGCGAGCCCGATCACGACCTGGACATCATCGCGGCGACGTACACGGCGGACGACCCGCACGGCGCACCCGCGTACCTGGTGCACTTCGACAGCCGCTCCCCCGACGGCACGATCACGCTGAACCGTGACAGCCGTACGGGCCAGGGCTTCGGGTACGACGAGGTGATGACCCTGGAGCTGACCCGGCTGGCCGACCGCTACGCGCGCGTGGTCGTCGGGATCGCCATACAGCAGCGCTCGGGACACCTGACGTTCGGCCGGATCGGCGGCGCGGGCCTGCGCATCCGCGAGGGCGTCAGCACCCTGTCCGAGCACGGCTTCGCGGAGGTGGCGGACAGTACGGCGGCGACGGTCGCCGAGTTCGTACGGGACGAGGAGAGCGCGTGGTCGGTGCGCTTCCCGCTGCGCGGCTACGACACGGACCCGGGCGACTTCGCGGCGGTCATGGGCGCGTCGGACTGATTCCCCCTCGAAAAGCCCCGCAAAACCACGCAAAAGCGCCCGAGGGGCGGTGAGGCACTGGGCCTCACCGCCCCTCGGGGCGTTCACGCGCGCATGGCGTCAGCTGCAGCCGCTGGTGGAGCCGCAGCCCTCGCAGATGTAGCAGGAGCCGGCCCGCTGCATCTTCGTACCGCAGGAGAAGCAGAGCGGGGCGTCGGCGCTGATGCCCAGCTGCATCTCGACCAGCTCGGCCGAGGTGTGCGGGGCCTGCTTCACGACCGGGACCTCCTCCGCCTTGGGGGCGGCGACGGCCTTCAGCTCCTGGGCGAGGGGCGCGGACTGGGCCAGGCCCTCCACGTCCATCTCGTCCTCGTCCAGGACCGGCTCGTAGGAACCGGTCTCCAGGTGGCGCTGGCGCTCCTCGGCGGAGTGGATGCCGAGCGCGGAGCGGGTCTCGAAGGGCAGGAAGTCCAGCGCCAGGCGGCGGAAGATGTAGTCGACGATCGACTGCGCCATCCGCACGTCCGGGTCGTCCGTCATGCCGGCCGGCTCGAAGCGCATGTTGGTGAACTTCGAGACGTACGTCTCCAGCGGGACGCCGTACTGCAGGCCGACCGAGACGGCGATGGAGAAGGCGTCCATCATGCCCGCGAGGGTCGAGCCCTGCTTGGACATCTTCAGGAAGACCTCGCCCAGACCGTCGTCCGGGTAGGAGTTGGCGGTCATGTAGCCCTCGGCGCCGCCGACCGTGAAGGACGTGGTGATGCCGGGACGGCCCTTGGGCAGGCGCTTGCGGACCGGACGGTACTCGACGACCTTCTCGACGGTCTCGCGGATCGTCGCCTCGGTCTTCGCGGTCACCTCGGCCTTCTCGTCCTCCTTCTTCTTGGCGGAGAGCGGCTGGCCGACCTTGCAGTTGTCGCGGTAGATCGCGAGCGCCTTGACGCCGAGCTTCCAGGCCTCGAAGTAGATCTCCTCGACCTCCTCGACGGTCGCCGTCTCCGGCATGTTGACCGTCTTGGACAGCGCGCCGGAGATCCAGGGCTGGATCGCGGCCATCATGCGGACGTGGCCCATCGCGGAGATGGAGCGCTCGCCCATGGCGCAGTCGAAGACCTCGTAGTGCTCGAGCTTGAGGCCCGGGGCGTCCACCACGTTCCCGTTCTCGGAGATGTGGGCGACGATCGCCTCGATCTGCTCCTCCTGGTAACCCAGGCGGCGCAGGGCCTGCGGGACGGTGCCGTTGACGATCTGCATCGAGCCGCCGCCGACCAGCTTCTTGAACTTGACCAGGGCGAGGTCGGGCTCGAGGCCGGTGGTGTCGCAGGACATCGCGAGACCGATGGTGCCGGTCGGGGCGATGACGGACGCCTGCGCGTTGCGGAAGCCGTTCTTCTCGCCCAGCCGGATCACGTCTTGCCAGGCCTCGGTCGCGGCGGCCCAGATCGGGGTGTCCAGGTCGTCCCTGCGCGGGGCCGTGGTGTTGGCGTCGGCGTGCTGCTTCATGACGCGCTTGTGCGGCTCGGCGTTGCGGGCGTAGCCGTCGTACGCACCGACGACCGCGGCGAGCTCGGCGGAGCGCTTGTACGACGTGCCGGTCATCAGCGACGTGATGGCGCCGGCCAGGGCGCGGCCGCCGTCGGAGTCGTAGGCGTGGCCGGTGGCCATCAGCAGGGCGCCGAGGTTGGCGTAGCCGATGCCCAGCTGGCGGAAGGCGCGGGTGTTCTCGCCGATCTTCTGCGTCGGGAAGTCCGCGAAGCAGATCGAGATGTCCATCGCGGTGATGACCAGCTCGACGACCTTGGCGAAGCGCTCGGACTCGAACGACTGGTTTCCCTTGCCGTCGTCCTTGAGGAACTTCATCAGGTTCAGCGAGGCGAGGTTGCAGGACGTGTTGTCCAGGTGCATGTACTCGCTGCACGGGTTCGAGCCGTTGATGCGGCCGGACTCGGGGCAGGTGTGCCAGTGGTTGATCGTGTCGTCGTACTGGATGCCCGGGTCGGCGCACGCCCAGGCGGCCTCCGCCATCTTGCGGAAGAGCGACTTGGCGTCGACCTGCTCGATGACGTCACCGGTCATGCGGGCGCGCAGGCCGAAGGTGCTGCCGCTCTCCACGGCCTTCATGAACTCGTCGTTCACGCGGACCGAGTTGTTGGCGTTCTGGTACTGGACGGACGTGATGTCGTCGCCGCCCAGGTCCATGTCGAAGCCCGCGTCGCGCAGGGCGCGGATCTTCTCCTCCTCCTTCACCTTGGTCTCGATGAAGTCCTCGATGTCGGGGTGGTCGACGTCCAGGATGACCATCTTGGCCGCGCGGCGGGTGGCGCCGCCCGACTTGATGGTTCCGGCGGAGGCGTCGGCACCGCGCATGAAGGAGACCGGGCCGGAGGCGTTGCCGCCGGAGGAGAGGAGCTCCTTGGAGGAGCGGATGCGGGACAGGTTCAGGCCGGCGCCCGAACCGCCCTTGAAGATCATGCCCTCTTCCTTGTACCAGTCGAGGATCGACTCCATGGAGTCGTCGACGGACAGGATGAAGCAGGCGGAGACCTGCTGGGGCTGCGGGGTGCCCACGTTGAACCACACGGGGCTGTTGAAGCTGAAGACCTGGTGCAGGAGGGCGTACGCCAGCTCGTGCTCGAAGATCTCCGCGTCGGCGGGCGAGGAGAAGTACGAGTAGTCCTCGCCGGCCTTGCGGTAGGTCTTCACGATCCGGTCGATCAGCTGCTTCAGACCGGTCTCGCGCTGCGGGGTGCCGACGGCACCGCGGAAGTACTTGCTGGTGACGATGTTGACCGCGTTCACCGACCAGAAGTCGGGGAACTCGACGCCACGCTGCTCGAAGTTGACCGAGCCGTCGCGCCAGTTGGTCATGACGACGTCACGGCGCTCCCACGTCACCTCGTCGTACGGGTGCACGCCCGGCGTGGTGTGGATGCGCTCGATGCGCAGACCCTTGCTGGCCTTGGCTCCCTTGGCGCGGGAGCCTCGTGCCGGGCCGCTCGCCGTCTCTGTCATGCCGCCTCCCATATACGGGCAAAAACACCCTCAAGTGCCCAGATCTTCCCAAGGCACGGATTCTGTCTGAAAAACCACACGCGTCACGCACAACGCGCATGGCAGGTCCTTGCAGCCGCTCCGCGGCCGGTCGCCGGGCCCGCGGGGCCCGGCCCGCCGGTCAGTCGGCGGCGGTGGCGGGCACGGGGACCTCGGGGGTCGCACAGTGCCCGCACTCGTCAGTGGGAGGCCGTTGCACGCGGAGCTCCGCGATGGCGGCCTCGAAGTCCTCAAGGCTGTCGAACGCCTTGTAGACGGATGCGAAACGCAGGTACGCGACGACGTCGAGCTCCTGCAGGGGGCCGAGTATGGCCAGGCCCACGTCGTGGGTGGTCAGCTCGGCGCTCCCGGTGGCGCGCACCGCCTCCTCGACCCGCTGGCCGAGCTTGGCGAGGGCGTCCTCGGTGACCGGCCGCCCCTGGCACGCCTTGCGCACGCCGGAGATGACCTTGGTACGGCTGAAGGGTTCCGTCACGCCGGACCGCTTGATCACCATCAACGACGCGGTCTCCACCGTGGTGAAACGGCGGGAGCAGTCGGGGCACTGTCGGCGGCGGCGGATCGACGTCCCGTCGTCAGTGGTGCGACTGTCGACGACGCGGCTGTCGGGGTGCCTGCAGAAGGGGCAGTGCATGGCTCCCAACCCTCCTTCACAGCACGACTGAATAGCCTCGGCGGGCCGGAACGGATCCCTCGGGGCAGCCACAAGCATAGGCGATCCCAGGAGCCCCGAGAGACCCGGGGACCACAACTTCTGGGCCGCTGAGCAGATCCAACCACTAGATCTGGGGTCCGGCGACTCATTCACCACTTCGCGCGTGTCGCCGGGCAACGCGCACGAGAGTACGGGAAAGGGCGTGGATCCACTGTTTCCGGGTGGCCGGATGTCACACTGTCGAAGGCTCTTCCGCCCCGCGGTTTCCCCGGCGGTGAAGGTTACCGTAATCACCCGAATTGCCAGGACGGTCACCCAGCGGCTGTGAGACCCATACACCCGGTCACACTTACTCGTAAGGCAAACTGCGTTTTTTCACTCGAACGTGTGTTTGGCGCAACCTTTCGAAAGCTACTACCGTTGTCCAGCTAGGGAGAACATTTCGAGAGGGGCCGACGTGACCACCACCGCAGACAGTGCCACCATCACTGCCCAGGACCGCTCCCAGAACCGACTTGAGCCGGTGCATGCCATGAACGACGCCACGAACCCGGAGGGTCCCAAGCCCACGCGCTCGCTGCCCGGCCGACCTCCAGGCATCCGGGCGGACAGCTCGGGACTCACGGACCGCCAGCGCCGGGTGATCGAGGTCATCCGGGACTCGGTCCAGCGCCGCGGCTACCCGCCGTCGATGCGCGAGATCGGTCAGGCGGTGGGACTGTCCAGCACGTCGTCCGTCGCCCACCAGCTGATGGCCCTGGAGCGCAAGGGCTTCCTGCGCCGTGACCCGCACCGGCCCCGTGCGTACGAGGTACGCGGCTCGGACCAGCCGTCCAACCAGCCCACGGACACCACGGGCAAGCCCGCCGCGTCGTACGTGCCGCTGGTCGGCCGGATCGCCGCCGGTGGCCCGATCCTGGCTGAGGAGTCGGTCGAGGACGTCTTCCCGCTCCCCCGCCAGCTCGTCGGCGACGGTGAGCTCTTCGTCCTCAAGGTCGTCGGCGACTCCATGATCGAGGCCGCGATCTGCGACGGCGACTGGGTCACGGTGCGCCGCCAGCCCGTCGCGGAGAACGGCGACATCGTGGCCGCGATGCTCGACGGCGAGGCCACGGTGAAGCGGTTCAAGCGCGAGGACGGCCACGTCTGGCTGCTCCCGCACAACGCGGCGTACCAGCCGATCCCCGGCGACGAGGCCACGATCCTCGGCAAGGTGGTGGCGGTGCTGCGGCGAGTGTGAGACCACTCGCCGGTCCAGACCGGACCCCGGGACCCACTGCGCCGGTCCCGGGGTCCTGCTGTGTCCCGGGTTGTTCGCGTCATATCCGAACAGCGGGCCCGTGCCGCGTGTGCGCGGACGGGGCCCGCCTCCGCTGCCGGGCCTCGTGACCGGGGAAGGCGGCAGCGGACGCCCGGTTACTTCTCCTCCGCCTTCGCCACCGCGTCGATGGCCGCGAGGGACCTGCGCACCTGATTGCGGTCGGTCGTGTACCAGAAGTTCGGCAGCGAGGCCCGGAGGTAGCTGCCGTAGCGCGCGTTCGCCAGGCGCGGGTCGAGGCAGGCCACCACGCCCCGGTCCCCGGTCGACCGCACCAGCCGTCCGGCGCCCTGCGCCATCAGCAGCGCCGCGTGCGTCGCGGCGACGGCCATGAAGCCGTTGCCCCCCGCCTCCTCCACGGCCTTCTGCCGGGCGCTCATCAGCGGGTCGTCCGGGCGCGGGAACGGGATGCGGTCCATGACGACCAGCTGGCAGTTCGTCCCCGGCACGTCCACTCCCTGCCAGAGCGAGAGCGTGCCGAACAGACAGGTCTCGGCGTCCGCCGCGAAGGTCTTGATCAGCTCTCCGAGGGTGTCCTCGCCCTGCAGCAGGATCGGCTTGTCCAGCCGCCCGCGCAGCTCCTCCGCCGCGGCCTGGGCGGCCCGCATCGAGGAGAACAGCCCCAGGGTCCGCCCGCCCGCGGCCTCCACCAGCTCCGCCAGCTCGTCCATCATGTCGCCGCGGCTGCCCTCGCGCCCGGGCGTGGCCAGGTGCTTGGCGACGTACAGGATCCCCTGCTTGGGGTAGTCGAACGGCGAGCCGACGTCGATGCCCTTCCACTGCGGCACGTCCTCGCCCTGGGTGCCCTCGGGCGCGAGGCCCAGGGACGCCCCCACCCCGTTGAAGTCGCCGCCGAGCTTGAGCGTGGCGGAGGTCAGGACCACGGAGCGGTCGGCGAACAGCTTCTCGCGCAGCAGCCCGGACACGGACAGCGGGGCGACCCGCAGCGAGGCCCCGAAGCGGTCGTGGCGCTCGTACCAGACGACGTCGTACTCCGAGCCCTGGGTGATGCGCTCGGCGACGCCGTGGACGCTCTCCACGGCCGCCAGGGCCTGCTTGCGGACCGCGTCCTCGTCCTGGACGGACTTGTCACGGGTGGAGCCCAGCGCCGAGATCACGTTGCGCGCGGCGTCGCGCAGGGCGAGCAGCGCGTACCCCAGGTCCTCCGGGACCTCCTCCAGGCGGCCCGGCAGGGCCAGCTCCATCAGCCGCTCGAATCCCTCGGCGGCCGTCTGGAGCTGGTCGGCGACCTTCTCGTTGACCAGCTTGGCGGCCCGGCGCACGGCCCGGTTGACCTGGCCGGGGGTGAGCTCGCCGGTGGCGACCCCGGTGACCCGGGAGACCAGCTCGTGGGCCTCGTCGACGATCAGGACCTCGTGCTGCGGGAGCACCGGGGCGCCTTCGATGGCGTCGATGGCCAGCAGCGCGTGGTTGGTGACGACGACGTCGGAGAGCTTGGCCCGCTCCCGGGCCATCTCGGCGAAGCACTCCGCTCCGTACGCGCACTTGCTGGCGCCCACGCACTCGCGCGAGGACACCGAGACCTGCCCCCAGGCCCGGTCGGAGACGCCGGGCGTGAGGTCGTCCCGGTCCCCGGTCTCGGTCTCGTCGGCCCAGTCCCGCATGCGCAGCAGGTCCTGGCCCAGCTTGCTGGTCGGGGCGGCGGCCTCGAACTGGTCGAAGAGCCCGTCCTCCTCGTCCTGCGGCATGCCCTCGTGCAGGCGGTGCAGGCAGAGGTAGTTCGACCGGCCCTTGAGCATCGCGAACTCGGGGCGCCGGCGCAGCAGCGGGTGCAGCGCCTCGACGGTCCGGGGCAGGTCGCGCTCGACCAGCTGGCGCTGGAGCGCCAGGGTGGCCGTGGCGATGACGACGCGCTCCCCGTGCGCCAGCGCGGGCACCAGGTAGCCCATGGACTTTCCGGTGCCCGTGCCGGCCTGGACCAGCAGGTGGGAGTTGTCGTCGACGGCGGCGGCGACGGCCTCGGCCATCGCGACCTGGCCGGGGCGCTCCACACCGCCGACGGCGGAGACGGCGGCGTGGAGGAGGTCGGTGAGGGGTGGCTTCGTCATAGCCCGACCAGCCTACGGGGCCCCACTGACAGCGGGATCATGCGAGCGGGTTCGGGACGGTCCCGTGGACCGCCGCGTGGGGCCGCTCGGGGCGGTCGCGGTAGCCGTCGAGGTGGAGCCGGTTGCGGTTCAGACAGAGTCGGTCGATGTGGGGTGTGAGCAGGTCGAACGTCTCGTAGCGGTCCTTCAGCTCGGGGAAGCGCGCCTGGTGGCGCAGGATCTCCGCCCGTACGAGGGACCAGAAGTCGCCCTCCGGGACACCCAGTTGCTCCTCGCACAGGGGTGCGAGGTAGCGGAAGACCCCGACGAAGAGCCCCGAGTGGATGAACTGGGTCAGGAAGGACGGCTCCTCGGTCAGCAGGATCGCGCGCACGTCGTCGGGCATGGAGGCGTGCTCGGGGACCGCGCGGGCGCTGACGTTGACGTCGTCCACGAAGTCCTTGATCGCCAGGCGTACGGGGACGTCGTGGTCGTCGTACACGACGATGGCGTTCTCGCCGTGCGGGGAGAAGACCGTGCCGTACCGGTAGAGGAAGTGCAGCAGGGGCGGCAGCAGCGCACCGAACAGGCGCTGGAGCCAGTCGGCGGGGTCGAGCCCGGAGCGGTGGACCAGTTCGGCGGCGAAGGCACGGCCCTGCGGGTCGGTGTGCAGGAGGGCCGCCAGCGTGCGCGCGCGCTCGCGCGGGGGCAGTCGCAGCGGCTCGCGCCAGATGGCCCCGAGCAGCTCGCGGTACTGGTAGGGGACCTCGGGCAGCCGGTCGTACAGCGGGTGCTCGACGGTGACCGAGGCGACCTCGCCGAGCAGCACCACTCCGCACTCGTCGCGCAGGAAGGGGTCGGCGTCCCGCAGGGAGTGCACCCAGGCGGTGACCGCGGGGGCGGCGAGGGTGCGCTCGGTGGGCAGTCCGCGCCAGACCAGGGTGTTGAGGACCGACAGGGGCAGCTTCACGGTGTGCCGGTCGGGGCGGCTGGTGTTGAGGAAGGTCCGGATGGACTGCTGGGGCAGCCGCAGGTCGCGGTCGGCCGGGAGGAGCACGAGGGCGTCCTCGGCGACGGCCTGGGCGAACAGCGGCAGCACGATCTCGTCCCACTGCCAGGGGTGGACGGGCAGGAGGAGGTACGCGTCCGGGTCCAGGCCGCGCTCGGCGAGCCGGGCCGCGAACGCCTCGCGCACGTCGGGGTCGAGCTCCTGCTCGTACAGCCGGGCGGGAGTGGCGAGCGCCTCGGTGCCGCGGTAGCGGGCGAGGTCGGTGTGGACGGCCATCCACGGCAGCCGCGCCGGGCGGCGGGACTCGGGGGCCCAGGCGGCGGTGTCGGCGGCGGAGAAGCCGATGCGGCCCTTGTTGGGGACGATCCAGGGGTGGCCGGTCTGGTGGCCCTCCAGCGCCGCGTAGTCGAGGCCGGCGAGCTCGGCGGCGCTCAGGGCGGTCGCCTCGGTCCGGGCGTCGGCGGCGAGCGTCGCGGTGAGTTCGCGCAGCAGGTGGCCGAGGGTGGCGCCGTCGACGCCGAGGAGCCCGCGGGCGCGCAGCAGGAAGTCGAGCGGGTCGCCGCAGGGGGCGCCGTCGCGGGTGAGCGAGGCGGGGTCGACGCGCCAGCTGCCGTACGCGGTGCGGCGGGCGGTGAAGGCGAGCCGTGAGCCGTCGTCGAGGGCCAGGGAGTACGTGGCGGGGGCGGCGGCGCCGGGCGGGAGGCCGGGGTCGAGGCCGGGATCGGCGGAGGCGTGCGGGGCGTGCGGGGGGCGTGCGCGGGACCCGCCGGTGGTGTCGGGGGCTTCGGTGGCGCGGGGCAGGCCGGTGGGCGCGAAGTCGGTGCGCGGGGCCGGGATGCGCGGCTGATCGGGTTCGTGCTCGGGCTCGATGATCTCCTCGTAGGCGAACTCGGCGATCATCTTGGCCAGGAGCCGTCGGGACGAGCGGGCCCAGGCGGCCCGGTCGAGGCCGTGCTCGTGGGGGGTGCCGGGCTCTTCGGAGCGGGGGGCGGGAAGGGCAAAGGCCCCGGCGAGCGGGGCCTTGGAGTCGTGGCTGGCAGGGGACTTCGGCACGGGGACTCCTCGGGGTGGAACCGATGCGGGTCGAGCGGTGTATCCAGGGTGACAGGTCGATCACAACAGGTGTCGGAGAGTCCGGTCCCTGACCATCAGAGCGGCTTGTTTGCCGGGGAGGTCGACTTCCGCGGAATAGCGGAATCCGGCCGTCAGGAACGCGGATACGGAGGGGGTGTTGCGCAGGTCCGGTTCGGCGACGACCCGGGTGCAGCGGGGCCGGTGGTCGAGGACGTGGTCGGCGACGGCGCGCAGCAGGGCCGTGCCCACGCCACGGCCCCGGTCGCCGACGCCGCCGATCAGGACGTGGATGCCGGTGTCGTGCGGACGGGCGGGGTAGTGCCGGGCCAGTGGGTCGAGGTCGGCCCGGTAGATCTCGAAGTAGCTCATGGGGACGCCTTCGAGCACTCCGAGGCAGGGCACGCTGCGTCCGTCGCCGCCCAGTTGGGGGCGGAGGTGGGCGGAGGTGACGTCCTCGGGGCCCGCCAGCTCCCAGAAGGCGGCCACGGCGGGGTCGTTCATCCACCGGGTGATCATCGCCAGGTCGCGCTCGACACGTACGGGAACGAGTTGGAGGACGCCGATCGGGGTCGTGGCCGGACCCCAGTCGGCGAGGGAGTCGAGGAGGTCCCCGTCGGGGTGGCCGGCCGGTCGCTCAGGCTGCCCGGACGGCCCCGGTCGCTCGGCCGACCCGCGCGGTGGTGCCGACCCGCGCGGTGGTGCCGGCGCGGGCGGTGTCGCCGGGGCGGGCGCGGGGCCGTCCTCGCCGAACAGTGCGAGGAGTTCGTCGGTGAGCCGCAGGTCCAGGGTGTCCTCGCTGCCCCCGGGCGCCGGGGGGCGGGAGCTGGGTCCGGTGGGGGCGCTCGCGTCGGCGGGAGGCACGGGGGCGCTCTCCTCTCAGCAGTTCGGGAGGTGGCGGGTTCGTTCGGTTCGGGGGTTCCAGGGGGTTCGGGAGGCCGGGGAGGTGGGGGTGTTGTCGGGATCGAGGTCGAGATCGGAATCGCGGGCGGGGCCGAGGTCGGGATCGGGGGCGCTCGCGGCGCTCGGGGTGCTGCCGGTGGGGCGGCGGGACGTGCGGCGCGTGGAGCGCCCGGGGATCACGGGCGGAGGGGGTTGGCGATGGTGACGTAGACGGACTGGGTGTCGACCGGGCCGACGAGCTCGTCGAGGCCGTGCAGCCGGGTGAGGAGGTTGGCCTTGCAGCGAAGGGTCGGGGCGGACAGGAGCTGGCCGGGCAGGGGCGAGCCGAGTGCGCTGGTCGCGGTGAGGAACTGCCGGAAGGCGGCCAGCAGGACCCGCTCGTCGGCCAGGCGCTGGGCGCCGAAGGCACCGATCAGGCCGAGGACGTTGTTGATGCCGAGGTAGTAGGCGAACCGCTCGTCGGTGACGGCGTCGGAGACGAAGGTGTCGCTGGTGCTGCCGATGCCGGGCAGGCGCCGGTCCAGGGCTTCGCGGTGGGACTCGCGGAAGTAGTAGCCCTGGTTGTCGCGGTAGCGGCCGCCCACCGGCCAGCCCTCGGGGTCGACGATCACCAGCGTGTTCTGCTGGTGGGCCTCCAGGGCGACGCCCGCGGTGGCGTCCAGCCAGAGGATCGGGCGGACCACGTGGTCGAGGTAGCGCAGGAACCACTCGGCGGCCACGGCGCCGACGGGCCTGCCGGTACAGGCGGCCAGGCGGGTCACGATGTCCGCGAGGCGGGACTGGGCGCGGGGCCGGCCGGGCCAGGGGCGGGACGCGGTCAGTCCGGCGATGCAGAGCGCGTCGTCGCCCGGGCCGAAGGGGTTGTGCCGCACGACCACGTCGAGGCCGGTGACGGGCGCGCCGTCGGGGCCGTCGACCGCGAGCCAGGCCGGGTCGCGGATGATGTCGAACCCGGGGTGGGCGGCCTGCCACTGCTCGGCGAGGCCGGTGCGCAGCAGGCGGTGGACCTCGACGCCGCGGTGGAGTTCCTTGCGCAGGTTCTCCCGGCGGGAGTTGGTGATGCGCACGCCGAGCGAGAGCTTCAGCATGGCGATCTCGCCCGGGCGGTGCACGGTGCGGACGGAGGAGGTGGGGTGCCAGGGGGCGCCGTGCGGTCCCAGGTCGCGCAGCAGGCCGGAGTCCACGAGGGCGGCGACGGCCGGGCGTTGGAGCAGGTCGCGGGCCTGCCAGGGGTGCACGGGCAGCGCCGCGGTGCCGTCGGGGACGTCGAGCCCGGGGGCGAGCCGGGCGGCGAGCTGCTCGGCGGGGACGACGCGGCCCTGTTCGGTCCAGGCCGAGTCGGTGGCGAGCAGGGCGCGGTCGACGGCCATCCAGTGCAGCGGGAAGGAGCCGTACAGCTCGGGCGAGTACAGCCGGGCCTCGGCGTCGGAGAGGCCCTCCCGGCTCTTGGGCGTGGGGTGCAGCGGGTGGCCGAGGACCAGGGACTGCTCGCCGGTGAGGAAGGGGTCAGCTTCGGGGTCGGGGCCGGGGTGCTCGCGGCGGGCGGTGAGGAACTCGGCGGTGCGGCGGGCCGAGTCGGCGACCCGGGCGACGAGTTCGGTGCCTTCGGGGCGGCCCGACTCGCGGCCGAGGAGGGCGGCGACGGTCACGGCGTCGGCGGTGGGCGCGCCGTGCGGGGCGCCTTCGAGGGCGGGGGGCGCGAAGCGGTGCCAGCCGGTGGCGGACCAGTAGCGGACCGGAACGAGCAGGGCGGTGCCGCTGGCGGGGAGCGGGATGCGCAGGGTGGGGCCGTCGGGGCGGGCCAGGTCGCTCTCCCGTACCCAGCAGCGCAGCAGGTGCTCCAGCGCGGCGGCGTCGGCGGCGCGCCGGGGGTCGGGGTCGTCGAGCGGGTCGAGGACCGTGGCGGGCAGCTGGTCGCGGTGGGGGCCGGGGTGCTGGCGCGGGACCGTGGCCGTCTCGACCGCGAGGGAGCCGCCCGTCGGGGCGTCGGTGCGGTGGGGGGTGCCGGAGCGGCCGTCCGCGTCGGGCGCTTCGGGTGAGGGGGTGGGATTCACGGGGGTTCGTTCCTTGTGAGGGGGCCGGGTCAGTGGGACGGTCCGGCGTCGGTGCGGGGGTGCGGGGCGCGCTCGGCGGCGGCCAGGGCGTCGGCGAAGCGGTCGAGGACGGCCATGGCCTGTTCGTCGGTGAGCGTGAGTGGGGGGAGCAGGCGCACCACGGCGCCGTGGCGGCCGCCGAGTTCGACGATCAGGCCGCGGTCGAGGCAGTAGCGGCGAACGGTTTCGGCAAGGCGCGGGGCGGGCGGGGGCACCAGGGCGTCGGTGTCGGCGTCGGGGTCGACGAGTTCGACGCCGATCATCAGGCCCCGGCCGCGGACGTCCCCGATGCAGGGGTGGTTGGCGGCGAGGCCCTGGAGCCGGCCGAGCATCCGCGCGCCGAGCGTGGCGGCGCGCTCGGCCAGCCGGTTCTCGCGTACGAACGCGAGGGTGGCGGCGCCCGCGGCCATGGCGAGCTGGTTGCCGCGGAAGGTGCCCGCGTGGGCGCCGGGCTGCCAGGCGTCGAGGGCGGAGCGGTAGACGACGACGGCGAGCGGGAGGGAGCCGCCGATGGCCTTGGACAGGACCATCACGTCGGGGACGACGCCGCTGTGCTCGACGGCCCAGAAGGTGCCGGTGCGGCCGACGCCGGTCTGCACCTCGTCGGCGATCAGCGGGATGTCGCGGTCGCGGGTGATCGTGCGCATCCGGCGCATCCAGGCGTCGGGGGCGGGGATGACGCCTCCCTCGCCCTGGACGGGTTCGACGATCATGCCGGCCGGGGCGGGGGTGCCGCTCTTGGGGTCGTCGAGCAGGTTCTCGGTCCAGCGGGCGGCCAGTTCGGCGCCCCGCTCGCCGCCGACGCCGAAGGGGCAGCGGTAGTCCTGGGGGAAGGGCAGCCGGGTGACCCGGACGTCGTGGGCGCCGCCGGAGGCCTCCAGGGCCCCGCTGGTCATGCCGTGGTACGCGCCGGTGAAGGCGAGCATCCCGCGGCGGCCGGTCGCGGTGCGCACCAGTTTGAGGGCGGCCTCCACGGCGTCGGTGCCGGCCGGGCCGCAGAACTGGATGCGGGCGTCGTCGGCCAGTTCGCGGGGCAGGGTGGCGAACAGCTCGGTGGTGAAGGCGTCCTTGACGGGGGTCGCCAGGTCCAGGACGTGCAGCGGGGCGCCGGAGTCGAGGACGCCCTTGATCGCCTCCAGGACGACCGGGTGGTTGTGGCCGAGGGCCAGGGTGCCCGCGCCGGAGAGGCAGTCGAGGTAGCGGCGCCCGTCGGCGCCCTCGATGGTGAGCCCCCGCGCCCGTACCGGCACGATCGGCAGCGAGCGCGCGTAGGTGCGCGCCGCCGACTCGCGCAGCGACTGCCGCCGCAGGATCCCCTCGTACCCGCCGCGCGGTTCGGGGACGGCGGGTGTCTCCACCGGCACTGGTTCGGTCACGGCCACGGCTTCGGTACCTCCCGTACGGGCAGGGGTGGGCGGCGGGCACGGGTGCGTGACCGCCGTGGGACCGGAGCACAGCCGCGCGGCAGGGCAGGCCACCGCCCTCGTACCGCCCGCGCTGTCCCCCGTACGTACCAACGACGGGGGCGGCCGGGGATCACGGCCGATCCGAAGATCCTTCCGGTCGGGAACGACGGCCCCGCCGGGTGCGGTTCCGTGGGGAACCGCGGCCCTGCCGGGCGCCGTCCCCCACGGCACCGGCATAGTGGGGCCGCGAAAAGACATACGAGATGCACGGCAGTTGACACGAAGTCCCAGGGGGAATCACGACATGCGACCGATCCGTCCGCTGCTCGCCGCAGCGTCCATGGCCGCGGCACTGGCCCTGACGGCCACCGCCTGCGGCCCGAGCGAGGACGCCGCGGGCGGGCAGGCGAGCGCCACCGCGACGCCGACACCGCACGGCAAGATCACGATTCCGGACGACCTGAAGAACCGGCTCAAGGAGCACGGGATCGACCTGGACAAGTGGCGCGGCGGCGAGTGGAAGAACTGGGACCGCGACAAGTGGCTGCGTGAGGCGAAGGACTTCGTCAACCCGATCATCGAGGGCCTGTGGGACCCGGAGCGGATGAGGGACGCCGAGCAGCCCGACAAGCCGGTCAAGGAGCAGGACATCTCCGGGGACGCGGGCGTCACCGACCCGACACCGGTCCCCGTGCGGGCGCGTGCGGTCCAGGCGAAGTACCACGCCAGCGCGGCGGAGGCGGGCAAGGTCTTCTTCGACGGGCCCGAGGGCTCCATGGTGTGCTCGGCCACGGTGGTCAAGGACCCGGCGCACCCGGGCAAGTCCAACCTGGTGTGGACGGCCGGCCACTGCGTGCACGCGGGCAAGAAGGGCGGCTGGTACCGCAACATCGCCTTCGTGCCCTCGTACAACGACAGCGCCCTGCCCTCCTCCGAGCTGGCCGGTGCCAAGCGCGACCGGGTGGCGCCGTACGGCGTGTGGTGGGGCGACTGGGCGCAGACGTCCGAGCAGTGGATCGACCAGGGCGCCTCGACGGGCGGCCAGGGCGCGCCGTACGACTTCGCGGTCATCCACGTGACCCCGGAGAAGGGCGGCACGGGCAAGTCGCTGGAGGAGACGGTCGGTTCGGCGCTCCCGGTGGAGTTCAACGCCCCGGCCGTGCCGAAGATCGCGGACATGACGGCGACGGGGTACCCGGCGGCGCCGCCGTACGACGGCCAGAAGATGTTCCAGTGCGAGGACAAGCCGGGCCGTCTGTCGGTGAAGGCCGAGCAGCCCACGATGTACCGCATCGGCTGCTCGATGACCGGCGGTTCGTCCGGCGGCGGCTGGGTGGCCAAGGGGTCCGACGGCAAGCCCGCGCTGGTCTCGAACACCTCCATCGGCCCGGTGACGGCGGGCTGGCTGGCCGGTCCGCGTCTGGGCAAGGAGGCCAAGGGCGTGTACGACGCGGTGAGCAAGAAGTTCCCGTAGGCGCCCGGGGGACGGCGGTACGGCTCCGTCCGCGCGGCGGGGCCGACTACCGTTCGGACACGGACTCGTAAAGAGTCTGTGAGGGTCGGCGCAGGTCGCCCGGGGAGCCAACGGCCGCGCGCCGGGCGGCCGATAGGGTGAGGCCGCGCCGGGGCCGGTACCGGAATACCGACCCCACGCCTGACAAGGTCATGGCAATGAGTGCGCCCTCGCGCGCCCTGCCACCCGACCGCGGCACCTCGTTTCAGACAGCACACAGCCCAGACAGCACACAGCACGGCGCTCCGCACAGAGCGCCGCTTCAGGGGGAAACGCTTCATGAGTTCCATACGCCCACTGCTGGCCGCGGCCGGCCTGGCCACCGCGCTCGCGCTGACGGTCACGGCCTGCGGCCCGACCGAGGACCAGGGGGCCGACAAGCCCGCCGCCTCCACTCCGGCCGCGGACGCCGGGGCCACCGACGGCTCGGGTCTGCCCAAGGACATCGCCGACAAGCTCAAGGAGCACGGCGTCGACGTCGACAAGTGGCGCGACGGCGAGTGGAAGAACTGGGACAAGGACAAGTGGCTGCGTGAGGCCAAGGACTTCGTCAACCCGGTGATCGAGGGGCTGTGGAAGCCGGACCGGATGCAGTCCGCCAAGTCCCCGCAGAAGACGATGGCCGCCGGTGACATCAACGGCGACCAGGACGTCACCGACCCCGAGCCGGCCCCCGTGCGGGCGCAGGCCGAGGCGAAGCCGTACCACAAGAACGCGGCGCCGGTCGGCAAGGTCTTCTTCGACTCCCCCGAGGGCTCCATGGTCTGCTCCGGCACCGTGGTGAAGGACCCGAAGAACCCCGGCAAGTCCAACCTGGTGTGGACCGCCGGCCACTGCGTGCACGCCGGCCAGAAGGGCGGCTGGTACCGCAACATCGCCTTCGTGCCCGCCTACAACGACCTGGGCAAGTCCCCGCGGGCGCTGGACGGCGCGCAGCCTCAGGAGATCGCCCCGTACGGCGTGTACTGGGCGGACTGGGCCTCCACCTCCGGCGAGTGGCTCAAGGACGGCGGCCCGACCGGCGGGACCGGCGCCCCGTACGACTACGCGGTGCTGCACGTGAAGCCCGAGCGCGGCGGCAAGTCCCTGGAGGAGACGGTGGGCGTGGCCCTCGACGTCGACTTCAGCGAGCCGCAGACCAGCCAGGTCAGCGGGATGGGCGCCTGGGGCTACCCGGCGGCGCCGCCCTACGACGGCGCCCTGATGTACAAGTGCGTCGACCGTCCGGGCCGCCTCTCCATCGCCCCCGGCACGCCCACCATGTGGCGCATCGGCTGCTCCATGACCGGTGGCTCCTCCGGCGGCGGCTGGTTCGTGCGCGATCCGGGCGGCAAGACCGTGCTGATCTCCAACACCTCGATCGGCCCGGTGACTTCGGGCTGGCTGGCGGGTCCGCGGCTGGGCCGGGGCGCGGAGCAGATCTACACGATGATGAGCGAGAAGTTCGCGGGCCGGTAGGCACGCGTCACACAGGTACGGCGAAGGCCCGCCCCCGGAAAGGGGGCGGGCCTTCGCCGTGCGTACGAGCCCGTTGGCAGCCGTCAGTTGGCGGCGGGCACGAACGGGGCCAGGTCCGCGGCCAGTTCCTCGTGGACCAGCGCCTTGAGCAGCGTGCCCTCCGGGGTGTGCTCCTCGGAGATGACCTCGCCGTCGGTGTGGGCGCGGGCCACCAGCGCACCGTGCGTGTACGGCACGAGCGCCTCGACCTGGACCTTGGGACGCGGCAGTTCGGCGTCGATCAGGGCCAGCAGCTCGGGGATGCCCTGGCCGGAGCGCGCGGACACCGCGATCGAGTGCTTCTCGATGCGCAGCAGCCGCTGGAGCACCAGCGGGTCGGCCGCGTCCGCCTTGTTGATCACCACGATCTCCGGCACGTTCACCGCGCCGACGTCACGGATGACCTCGCGCACGGCGGCCAGCTGCTCCTCCGGCGCCGGGTGCGAGCCGTCCACCACGTGCAGGATCAGGTCGGAGTCCCCGACCTCCTCCATGGTGGAGCGGAACGCCTCGACGAGGTGGTGCGGCAGGTGCCGTACGAACCCGACGGTGTCGGCCAGGGTGTAGCCCCGGCCGCTGGGCGTCTCGGCCCGGCGCACGGTCGGGTCGAGGGTGGCGAACAGCGCGTTCTCCACCAGCACGCCCGCGCCCGTGAGGCGGTTGAGCAGCGAGGACTTCCCGGCGTTGGTGTAACCGGCGATCGCCACCGACGGCACCTTGTTGCGCCGGCGCTCCTGCCGCTTGATGTCGCGGCCGGTCTTCATCTCCGCGATCTCACGGCGCATCTTCGCCATCTTCTCGCGGATCCGGCGCCGGTCCGTCTCGATCTTGGTCTCACCGGGACCGCGGGTGGCCATGCCGCCACCGCCGCCGCCACCCATCTGACGGGACAGCGACTGGCCCCAGCCCCGGAGCCTGGGCAGCATGTACTGCATCTGCGCCAGGGCCACCTGCGCCTTGCCCTCCCGGGACTTGGCGTGCTGGGCGAAGATGTCGAGGATCAGGGCGGTGCGGTCGACCACCTTGACCTTGACGACGTCCTCGAGGTGGATGAGCTGGCCGGGGCTGAGCTCACCGTCGCACACGACGGTGTCGGCTCCGGTCTCGAGCACGATGTCGCGCAGTTCGTTGGCCTTGCCCGAGCCGATGTACGTGGCCGGGTCCGGCTTGTCGCGGCGCTGGATCACGCCGTCCAGCACGAGGGCGCCCGCCGTCTCGGCGAGGGCGGCGAGCTCCGCGAGGGAGTTCTCCGCGTCGCCGACGGTCCCCGAGGTCCACACGCCGACCAGCACCACGCGCTCCAGGCGCAGCTGCCGGTACTCGACCTCGGTGACGTCCTCGAGCTCGGTGGAGAGTCCCGCCACGCGCCGCAGGGCGGCGCGCTCGGAACGGTCGAACTGGTCTCCGTCCCGCGCTCCGTCGATCTCGTGGCTCCAGGCGACGTCCTCTTCCATCAGGGCATCGGCCCGAAGGCTCTCGGTGCGGCGGTTGTCCGCGAAGCTCTGCGCGTCCTGGGAAGTGGATGAAGAGGAGGTCATTGGATCCTTACGTCTCTGGGGCAGGGAATGGTTCTCGTGCCGGTGACAACGCGTTGCGGACCCGGATGATTCCCCGGGCGCCGGCAGCGCCGCCGACCTCTCGATGGTCCCACGGTACGGCCGGGCCCGTCATCCGGGTTTTCCCCTTCCCGTTCCCGCCCCAGCGGGACTCCAGCGGCGCTCTAGCGGGCGCCCGCCGGGGTGACGGGCCGGACGCGCCAGTCGGGGTGGCCCGGCATCGGTGGCGTCTTCTCGCCGTACAGCCAGCCCGCGAAGAACGGCGTGAGGTCACGCCCCGTGACCCTGGACGCCAGCGCGACGAAGTCCGCGGTGGTGGCGTTGCGGTCCCGGTACCCGGCGACCCAGGAGCGCTCCAGGCGGTCGAAGGCGGCCTGCCCGACCTCCTGCCGCAGCGCGTACAGGACCAGGGCGCTGCCGTCGTACACGACCGGCCGGAACAGGCTGATCTTATGGCCGGGAGCGGGCGGGCGCGGGGACGCCGGGGGCCCGCCGGCCGAGCGCCACAGGTCGGAGGAGGCGTAGGCGTCGCGCATCCGCGCCTCGAGCGGCTGCTTGGCCTTCTCCTGCGCGTACAGGGCCTCGTACCAGGTGGCGTGCCCCTCGTTCAGCCACAGGTCGGACCAGGTCTGCGGGGAGACGCTGTTGCCGAACCAGTGGTGGGCCAGCTCGTGGACCATGATCGAGTCGACGTACCACTCGGGGTACGCGGGGCGGGTGAACAGCGACCGCTCGAACAGCGACAGGGTCTGGGTCTCCAGCTCGAAGCCCGTGTCGGCGTCGGCGACCAGCACTCCGTACGACTCGAAGGGGTAGCGGCCGACCTTGCCCTCCATCCAGGACAGGTGGCCGGGCGTCTTCTTCAGCCAGCGCTCCAGGGCGGCGCGGTCCTGGGTGCGCACCACGTCGCGCACGGGCAGCCCGTGCGGCCCCTTCCGGGTCACGACGGTGGAGCTGCCGATGGAGACCTGTGCCAGCTCGGTGGCCATGGGGTGGGCGGTGCGGTAGGACCAGGTGGTGTTCGCGCCGTGGCGCTCCTTCGCCGTCCGCAGGCCGTTGGCGACGGCCGTCAGGTCCTTGGGGGCGGTGATCCGGAAGGTGAAGTACGCCTTGTCCGCGGGGTGGTCGTTGCAGGGGAACACCCGGTGGGCGGCGTCGGCCTGGTTGGCCATCGCCAGGCCGTCCCCGGTGCGCACCCAGCCGCCCGTGTCGCGCGGTCCGGAGGGGTCGCTGGTGTGGCGCACGTCGATCCGCAGGGCCTCGCCCGCGGCCAGCGGCGTCGCGGGCCGCACGACCAGGTCCTCGCCACTGAGCGCGAAGTCGGCGGGCTCGTCGTTGACCCGCACCGAGCGGACGGTGCCGTGGGTGAAGTCCAGGTTGACCCGGTCCAGGGGCTGCAGCGCCCGCGCGCTGATCTTCGTCTCGGCGTCCAGGGGCTTGGTGTTGTCGCCCGGGTAGGCCATCGCGATGTCGTAGGCCAGGACGTCGTAGCCGGGGTTGCCCAGCTGCGGGAAGAGCGGGTCGCCGATGCCGAGCGGGGTGACGGGCGCGGGCAGCGCCGCGGCCACCAGCGAGAGCGAGGCCGCGGCCAGCAGGGCGGCACGCCGCCGACGGGAGGAGAGGAACATGTCCTACGGCTACCAGCGCGCCCCGTGCCGTCCGTGGCGGCGCGCGTCGGCCGGGGCCGCACCACCCGAAAGAGGCGGCCCCCGTGGGACGGGTGTCGTCAGGCCCGCGCGGGGTGCTGTGCGCGGGTGACGTCGTACACGCCCGCGACGTCGCGCATGGCGCGCATCAGGGCGGGCAGTCCGGCGGCGTCGGGAAGCTGGAGCGTGTACGTGTGCCGTACGCGCTGTTCGCTGGGCGGCTCCACGGTGGCCGAGACGATCGCCGCGCCCTCGGTGGCGATGGCCTCGGTGAGGTCGGCGAGCAGGCGCGGGCGGACGAAGGACTCGGCGACCAGGGTGACCCGGCACTCGATGGCGTCGCCCCAGCTGACGCCGACGGGGGCGCGCCCCAGGGCCCGCATGCGCAGTACGGCGGGACACTCCGCGCGGTGCACGGTGACCACGCCGCCGCGGACGGCGAAGCCGGTGACCGCGTCCGGCGGCACCGGGGTGCAGCACCCGGCGAGCCGTACGGTCGCGCCCGCCAGTTCGGTGACCGCGTTGGCGCTGTCGGGACGGTCGGTGGTGACGGCGGCGGGCGCGCGCGGGGCGGAGGCCGGTGCGAGCGCGCCCTCGGGATGGTCGGCGAGCCAGCCGGCGATGGCGATGCGCGCGGCGGGCGTACGGGCGTGGTCGAGCCAGTCGGGCGAGGGCCCGGAGGCGGGGTCCTGGGCGAGCAGCGGCTGCACGGTGTCCCCGTCGCCGAGGACCGTGCTGAGCGTCGCCAGACGGCCGTTCACGCGTGCGCCCACGCACGCGTGGGCGCGCTCGCCGTACTGCGCGTAGGCCGCGTCCACGCAGCTCGCGCCCGCGGGCAGGCCCAGGGTGCCGCCGTCGGCGCGGAAGACGGTGATCTCGCGGTCCTGGGCCAGGTCGGCGCGCAGGGAGGTCCAGAAGGTGTCGGGGTCGGGCGTGGACTCCTGCCAGTCGAGGAGGCGGGAGAGCCAGCCGGGCCGGGTGGGGTCGACGCGCTCGCCGTCCTCGGTGGGTTCGGCGCCGTCCGTGGCCACGTACGGGTTGCCGAGGGCGACCACGCCCGCTTCGGCAACCTTGTGCATCTGGTGCGTACGGATGAGGACTTCGGCGACCGAGCCGTCCGTGGAGGCGACCGCCGTGTGCAGCGACTGGTACAGGTTGAACTTGGGGGCCGCGATGAAGTCCTTGAACTCCGAGATGACGGGCGTGAAGCAGGTGTGCAGTTCGCCGAGCACGCCGTAGCAGTCGGCGTCCTCGGAGACCAGCACGAGCAGCCGCCCGAAGTCGGTGCCGCGCAGCTCCCCGCGCTTGAGGCGCACCCGGTGCACGGAGACGAAGTGGCGCGGACGGATGAGGACTTCGGCGGTGATCCCGGCCTCGCGCAGTACGGTGCGCACGTCGTCGGCGATGGCGGCGAGCGCGTCCCCGGCGGTGGCGTTGTCGGCGATGACCGCGCGGGTGTTCTCGTACTCCTCGGGGTGCAGGATCGCGAAGACCAGGTCCTCCAGCTCGGTCTTGAGCGCCTGGACGCCCAGGCGTTCGGCGAGCGGGATGAGGACGTCGCGGGTGACCTTGGCGATGCGGGCCTGCTTCTCGGGGCGCATCACGCCCAGGGTGCGCATGTTGTGCAGCCGGTCGGCGAGTTTGATCGACATCACGCGTACGTCGTTGCCGGTGGCGACGAGCATCTTGCGGAAGGTCTCGGGCTCGGCGGCGGCGCCGTAGTCGACCTTCTCCAGCTTGGTCACCCCGTCGACCAGGTAGGCCACCTCGTCGCCGAACTCGCGGTGCACCTGCTCCAGCGTCACGTCGGTGTCCTCGACGGTGTCGTGCAGCAGGGAGGCGGTCAACGTCGTGGTCTCGGCGCCCAGTTCGGCGAGGATGAGCGTCACGGCGAGCGGGTGCGTGATGTACGGCTCGCCGCTCTTGCGCATCTGGCCGCGGTGCGAGGACTCCGCGAGCACGTACGCGCGGCGCAGGACGGCCAGGTCGGCGTCGGGGTGGTGGGCCCGGTGCGCCTCGGCCACGTGCCCGATGGCGTCGGGCAGCCGGTCCCGGGCGGCGGGGCCGAGCAGGGCCGCGCGGCCGAGACGGCGCAGGTCGATCCTCGGGCGGCCGCGCCTGCGGCTGGGAGCACCAGGGTTGGTGGCCTCTGCAGTCATGGGGCACCTCCGGCAACGTCGACCGGCGGTGGCGGGCAGGCGTGCCCTCCGGGCCGGTGCTTGATGCTACCGAGCCCACCACGCGGCGCAGTCCCGCTCTCGCTCAGCGTGAACCGGATCACCCATTCGAGGGATGGCCGGAACGCACGCGGATTCGCTACCGCGCGCTGTTCCCGGACGGGTGCTCCGGCGCTCAGCCGAGCCAGGAGGGCTCGACGCGGCCCTCGGCGACGATGACCGCGGGACCGGTCATCTCGATCTCGCCGTCGGGGTGCTCGGTGATGACCAGGGTGCCGCCGAGGACGTCCACGGTGTACGTGACGGGGGCGCCGGTCTCGCCCGGGTCGGCCCCGTCGCGGCGGGCGGCCGCCACGGCCACCGCGCACGCGCCCGTGCCGCAGGAGCGGGTCTCGGACGCCCCGCGCTCGTGCACCCGCATGGCGACGTGGCGCGGGCCGCGGTCCACCACGAACTCGATGTTCACGCCGTCCGGGTAGACGGACGCCGGGGCGTAGGGCGGCTCGTCGTACAGGGTGCCCGCGTGTGCCAGGTCCTCGACGAAGGCCACCGCGTGCGGGTTGCCCATGTTGACGTTGCGGGCGGGCCAGCTGCGGCCGTCGACGGTCACGGTGACTCCGGCCCCGGGGAGCACGGCGCGGCCCATCCGTACCGTCACGTCGCCGTTCTTGGCGAGGTGCACGCGCTTGACGCCCCCGCGCGTGGCGACGGCGACCTCACCGGCCTCGACCAGTCCGGCGTGCTGGAGGTAGCGGGCGAAGACGCGGACGCCGTTGCCGCACATCTCGGCGACCGACCCGTCGGCGTTGCGGTAGTCCATGAACCACTCGGCCTCGTCGGCCATCGCGCGCGCCTCGGGGTGCGCGGCGGAGCGCACCACGTGCAGCAGGCCGTCGCCGCCGATGCCCGCGCGGCGGTCGCAGAGCCGGGCGACGGTGGCGGGGGGCAGGTCGAGCGCGTTGTCCGCGTCGGGGACGATCACGAAGTCGTTCTCGGTCCCGTGGCCCTTGAGGAAGGCCAGCGGGGCGGCGCTCTGAGTGGTCATGTGATCCATCGTACGGGGGCGGTACGACAGCGGGCAGGGACGGTCCGGGGAGCGGACGGCGACCGTGCGGAAGGCGGCGCGGGACCCTGGGCGGGCCGCTCAGCGCAGCCGGGCCACCCGCCAGATCGCCAGCACCACCAGGGCGCTGACCACGGCCGCGTACAGCAGCACCACGCGCCAGTCGGGTCGCTCGCCGGAGCCGCGCGCGGGCAGTCCGGGCCAGCTGGCGCCCACCCGGCGGGCGGCCATCAGGCCCCAGCCCGCGGCGCAGCAGCTGATCAGCAGGCCCAGCATGGCGACGACGGCGCCGCCGTCGCCGGAGCCGAAGGCGAGCGGGAAGGCGAACATCAGGGAGCCGACGGCGGCCAGGCCCACGATGGGGGCGAGCTGCCAGATGCGCAGCAGGCGGCGCGGGCGCAGCTCGACCTCGACCTCGCCCTGGGTGACGTCCTGGACCTCCCCGGTCTCGTCGGGCCCGTCAGGGCTCAGCGAGGGCGCGTCCTGCGCCGCCCGGTGGTGTTCTCTGTCGCGAGGGCCGGCCTCCATCGCCACGCGCCCTCCCAACTCGGACTCAACTGGTCGATCTATCGAGTCCGATGATGGCACGGCACCGGGCACCGGAATGACGGCCTTCACGTCCCGATGCCAGGACGTGATCAGGCTGTGACCGCTCGTTCGACCAACGTCAGCGCCAGGTGCGGGAGTTCCCCGCGGTCCGCGACGGCTCCGCTCAGCCAGTGCACCCGCGGGTCGCGGCGGAACCAGGAGTCCTGGCGGCGGGCGAACCGCTTGGTGGCGCGCACGGTCTCGGCCCGCGCCTCGTCCTCGGTGCACTCCCCCGCGAGCGCCGTGAGCACCTGCTGGTAGCCGAGCGCGCGGGAGGCGGTGCGGCCCTCGCGCAGTCCCAGGGCCTCCAGCGCGCGCACCTCGTCGACCAGTCCGGCCTCCCACATGCGGTCCACGCGCGCGGTGATGCGCTCGTCCAGCTCGGGCCGCTCGACGTCGACGCCGATCTGCACGGTGTCGTACACCGAGTCGTGGCCGGGGAGGTTGGCGGTGAAGGGCTTGCCGGTGATCTCGATGACCTCCAGGGCGCGCACGATGCGGCGGCCGTTGCTCGGCAGGATGCGCCGGGCGGCCTCGGGGTCGGCGGCGGCCAGGCGGGCGTGCAGCACGCCGGAGCCCGCCTCCTCCAGCTCCGCCTCCAGGCGGGCGCGGACCTCCGGGTCGGTGCCGGGGAAGTCCAGGACGTCGATCGCCCCGCGCACGTACAGGCCGGAGCCGCCGACCAGGACGGGGGTGCGGCCCTCGGCGAGCAGCCGGTCGATCTGCGCGCGCGCCAGCCGCTGGTACTCGGCGACGCTGGCCGCCTCGGTGACGTCCCAGATGTCCATCAGGTGGTGCGGCACCCCGCCGCGCTCCTCGGGCGTCAGCTTGGCGGTGCCGATGTCCATCCCCCGGTAGAGCTGCATGGAGTCGGCGTTGACGATCTCGCCGTCGAGCTGCTGGGCGAGGAAGACGCCCAGATCGGACTTTCCGGCCGCGGTGGGGCCGACGACGGCGATGACCCGCGGGGCGGGAGCTGCACTTCTCACCGCCCCAGTCTCGCAAACATCGGGGGCGGTCCCCGAACGAGCTACGTGACGGCACGCGCGCGAGGTCGTTGCCTGTTGCGAGGTTCCGACCGCCGGTTTTCAGGACCGGTGCCACCGGGCGACGCAATGGGACGCTCCGGACGGCGCGGAATTTCGCCCACACGAGTACGCTATGGAGTAGATATGGGCGTTTTTAGCCGGTTCCGCCGCAAGAACAAGGAGGCTGCGGAGGCGTCAACGGAGGAGGCGCGGGTGGCCACCCTGACGGCCGAGCCCGAGGCCGCCGCCACCGCGGACGAGTCCGGGGCCCCCGAGAAGGCGGAGCCCGCCGCGGAGGCGGCTCCCGCCGAGGGCGTCGAGATCCCGAAGCAGCAGTCGGCCGAAGAGGCGGCGGACAACGAGGCCGGCGAGGCCGCCCGCACGTAGTCCCGTCCACGAGGGAAGGTGACCATGGGTTTTCTTGATCAGCTGAAGGCCAGGCTCGCGCCGGCCAAGGACAAGGTCTCTGACCTCGCGCAGCAGCACGGGGACAAGATCGACCAGGGCCTGGATAAGGCCGCGAAGATGGTCGACGAGAAGACCAAGGGCAAGTACAGCGACAAGATCGAGTCCGGTACGGGCAAGGCCAAGGACGCCCTCGACCGCCTCTCCCACAAGGACGACGGCACGCCTCCCGCGTCGCCTCCGCCGCCGGCCCCCTGAGGGGCGCCGCGCGCGCAGCAGCCGGGCGGGGGGGGGGGGGGCCCCCGCGCGCCGCCGGCCCGCCGGCGGCGCCGCGCGGGCCCGCCGGGGGGGCGGGGGCGCGCGCCCCCCGGGAG
>NZ_JBEOYE010000111.1:0-28653 GCF_040296945.1 Streptomyces sp. NPDC001941
CGCATGGACGAGGTGATCTTCGAGGAGTTCAAGGGCACCGGCAACATGGAGCTCAAGCTCGACCGCAAGCTCGCCGACAAGCGCATCTTCCCGGCGGTGGACGTGGACGCGTCCGGCACCCGCAAGGAAGAGATCCTGCTCGGCAGCGACGAGCTCGCGATCGTCTGGAAGCTGCGCCGGGTGCTGCACGCGCTCGACCAGCAGCAGGCGATCGAGCTGCTGCTCGACAAGATGAAGCAGACGAAGTCGAACGCCGAGTTCCTGCTGCAGATCCACAAGTCGACGCCCGCGCCGGGCAACGGCAACGACTGACGCACCGTCAAGTCGCCATGGGACCGCCCCCGTCACAGGAGTGACGGGGGCGGTCCCGCGTTGTACGATCCCTGCGTCGCGTGGGGGGAACGTATTTCCTGATACGGCCACTGAGGTCGGCGGAGCCCTGCCCGGGCATCGAACGGGCGGCTCCGGTCCGCGTACCCGGAGGCCTTCTCTCCGTCGTGTTGCGACGACACCGAATGGAGAAACGAGTGATATCTGCTCGCAGCAGGCTGCGGACCGTCGTGTCCGCCGCCGCGGTCGCGCTCGCCCTGGGCGGCGCGGCACTCAGCGCCGTACCGGCGCAGGCCGCCGACGGCCCCGTCCCGCAGCCGGGCGTCCAGCGCCCGGCCGTCTCGGAGCGGCAGGCGCGCCAGTCCATCCAGGCCGTCAAGGACGTCGTGGTCCGGCAGGCCGAGAAGAAGGCCGCAGAGTCCGGCGGCCCGGAAGACACCACCCCGACGCCGCAGATCATCGGCGGCGGGGGTGCCTCGATCTCCGAGGCGCCGTGGATGGTGCAGCTGTTCTACGACAACGGCAACGACAGCTTCTTCTGCGGCGGCACCCTCGTCGCCGCCAACAAGGTCCTCACCGCCGCGCACTGCGTCGCCGGTTCGGACTGGGCGAGCCGGGGCACCGTCCTCGGCGGCACCGCCACGTTCGGCGACGACGCCCACGGCACTGTCGTCGGCGTCTCGCGCCAGTGGAGCCACCCGTCCTACAGCTCCACGACGTACAGCAACGACGTCGCGGTGCTCACGCTCAGCCAGCCGCTGCCGTACAAGACGCTGCGCGTCACGCGGTACGGCGACACCGGCTACTACGGCAAGACCGGCACGGTCTACGGCTGGGGCCTCACCGCCTCCAACGGCACCGTCTCGCCGACCCTGAAGAAGGCCAACCTGGCCGTGCAGTCGGACGCCACCTGCACGTCCACCTGGGGTTCGGACTACCTCAAGGCCACCATGCTCTGCGCGGGCAACGCGGCCACCGGCAGCGACTCGACCACCACCACGACGTGCAGCGGCGACTCCGGCGGCCCGCTCGTCTACGGCGGCCGGATCGTGGGCGTCGTCTCCTGGGGCGCGAGGGTCTGCTCCGTGCGGGGCGCCCGCAGCGTCTTCGCCCGGGCCGGCACCTTCACCGGGCTGATCAACCCGCGCGTCGACGATGCCAACCTCGACGGCGACGCCTTCGCGGACGTGTACGCCCGCACCGCGGCCGGCGCCGACACCGTCTACCGCTCCAACGGCACCGGCCTGACCGGTCCGGCCTTCCCGGTCGGCCCGCTCACCGGGGCCGACGTGGTGCGCCAGAGCGACATCAACGCTGACGGCTACGGCGACTACGTGTACCGCACCGCCTCGGGCGAGCTGCACTGGTGGGGCTTCGACAAGAACGCCGGCGACGTGGCCGACCACAAGGTCGGCACCGGCTGGGGCGCCTTCCGCAACCTCACCGTCCCCGGTGACGTCACCAACGACGGCTTCCCGGACCTCGTGGCCAACGACGCCGCGGGCGCGCTGTGGCTGTGGAGCGGACGCGGCGACGGCACCTTCAACGCCCGCGTCAAGATCGGCAGCGGCTGGGCCTCGTACCAGGTGTACGGCAAGGGCGACTACAGCGGTGACGGCGTCCCGGACCTGCTGGCCCGCGACGCCCAGGCCCGCCTGTGGGTCTACAAGGGCACCGGCAACCCCGCCGCCCCCTTCTCGGCCCGGGTCCAGGTCGGCAGTGGCTGGAACTTCACCGCGTACGTCACCACCGGTGACCTGACCGGCGACGGCCGGGCGGACTTCGCGGTCCGCGACGCGGCCGGCGCGATGTGGGCGTACAAGGGCACGGGCTCGGCCACGACCCCGTTCATCACCTCGCAGCGCATCAAGATCGGCAGCGGCTGGAACGGTTTCACGCTGCTCGGCTGACCGCCCCCGGCAAGAGACCTTCGCCACATCACGCGGCCGCCGAAGGGCCCTCTTCGGCCAGTCGTGACCTGCGCGAACGCCAGTGTGCCCACGGTGCCACGCACCGTGGGCACCGTGCGTTCCTGAAGGAGTTCTTACAACCCTGTGCAACCCTTCCAGTCGCTCCCCCGTCTCACCTGGTGCCGAAACAGATGCGAACAGATGTCGCCATCGAGCGCCTGATCTCGCCGGCCGGGGGTAGCGGGAAGCGAAGGACCGAGGGAGACCATGACCGAGCAGAGCAAGGGCGGCCGAATACGCGGCAGCGGTTCGCGCCGCAAGAAGCCCACCACGCGCCGCAGGGCGCTGACCGTCGCGGCGTGGTCCGCGGCGGGTCTGGTGCTCGTCGGCGGTACCGGCCTCGGGTACGTCTACTTCAAGCTCAACGGCAACATCCAGGGCGTCGACATCAACGCCCAGCTGGGCACGGACCGCCCCGAGAACATCGACAACGGCTCGCTGGACATCCTGGTCCTGGGCTCCGACTCGCGCTCCGGGGACAACTCCGCGTACGGCCGTGACGAGGGCGGCGCGCGCTCCGACACCGCGATGGTCGTGCACGTCAACGAGGGCCACAAGACCGCCAGCGTCGTCTCCATCCCGCGCGACACCCTGGTCGAGCGCCCGCAGTGCACCGACGCGCACGGCAAGGCCGTGCCGGGGGAGCAGCGCGCGATGTTCAACACGGCGTACGAGGTCGGCGGCCCGGCCTGCGCCGTCAAGACCGTCGAGTCCATGTCCGGCATCCGCATGGACCACTACATCGAGGTCGACTTCACCGGCTTCAAGAAGCTCATCGACGAGCTCGGCGGGGTGAAGGTCACCACCAGCAAGGCCATCCAGGACAAGAAGAGCCACCTCGACCTGAAGCCGGGCACCCACACGCTGACCGGCGAGCAGTCGCTCGGCCTGGTGCGCACCCGCAAGAGCGTCGGGGACGGTAGTGACCTGGGGCGCATCCAGCTCCAGCAGGCGTTCATGAAGGCCTTCATCAACCAGGTCAAGAGCGTCGGCGTCTTCAGCAACCCCAAGAAGCTGCTGGACATCGCGGACACCGCGACCAAGGCGATCAAGCCGGACTCCGAGCTGGACTCGGTCACCGAGCTGATGGACTTCGCCAAGGGCCTGAGCGGCCTGGGCTCCGAGGACGTCCACATGGTCACGCTGCCGGTGACCTACGACAAGCGCGACCCCAACCGCGTGGTGCCCCTGGAGGCCCAGACGCAGCAGGTGTGGGCCGCCCTGAAGGCCGACAAGCCGATCCCGGCGTCGGCCACCAAGGACGCCGCCACGGGCCAGGCCGAAGGCGTCGTGAAGTAGCCGGACGGGGTCCGGACGCGGCCCCCGGAATAGATCCGGCCCCACCCCGGTTTTGGGAGATGCGGCCGGTCCTGGCAGACTGGTACGTCGGCCCCGGTTCACGCACCCGCATCCCGCGTATGCGACCCGGAGCCCTCCCGAAACTAGGAGACACCTTGAAGCGCGACATCCACCCCGAGTACGTCGAGACGCAGGTCAGCTGCACCTGTGGCGCGTCGTTCACCACCCGTAGCACCCTCTCCGGCGGCACCATCCGCGCCGAGGTCTGCTCCGAGTGCCACCCGTTCTACACGGGCAAGCAGAAGATCCTCGACACCGGTGGCCGCGTGGCCCGCTTCGAGGCCCGCTTCGGCAAGGCTGCCGGCTCCGCCAAGAAGTAGCGAGCCACTGCGCCGGTTTCCGGCGCCCCCGCACCGGGGGCGCCGGGACCGGCGCTTTGCCGTCTCCCGAAGCCACAGTCTTTACGCGAAACCCAGGAGCCCCCGATGTTCGAGGCGGTCGAGGAACTGGTCGGCGAGCACGCCGACCTGGAGAAGAAGCTCGCCGACCCTTCGGTCCACAGCGATCAGGCCAACGCGCGCAAGCTCAACAAGCGCTACGCCGAGCTGACGCCGATCGTCGCGACGTACCGCTCCTGGAAGCAGGCCGGTGAGGACATCGAGACCGCCCGGGAGTTCGCGCACGACGATCCCGACTTCGCGGCCGAGGTCAAGGACCTGGAGAAGCAGCGCGAGGAGCTCACCGAGAAGCTCCGCCTGCTCCTGGTCCCGCGCGACCCGTCCGACGACAAGGACGTGATCCTGGAGGTCAAGGCGGGCGCGGGCGGCGACGAGTCGGCCCTGTTCGCCGGCGACCTGCTGCGCATGTACCTGCGCTACGCCGAGCGCGTCGGCTGGAAGACCGAGATCATCGACGCCACCGAGTCCGAGCTGGGCGGCTACAAGGACGTCCAGGTCGCCGTGAAGACCAAGGGCGGCCAGGGCGCCACCGAGCCCGGCCAGGGCGTCTGGGCCCGCCTGAAGTACGAGGGCGGGGTGCACCGCGTCCAGCGGGTGCCGGCCACCGAGTCCCAGGGCCGCATCCACACCTCCGCGGCCGGCGTCCTGGTGACGCCGGAGGCCGAGGAGGTCGACGTCGAGATCAACATGAACGACCTGCGCATCGACGTGTACCGCTCGTCGGGCCCCGGCGGCCAGTCCGTCAACACCACCGACTCCGCCGTGCGCATCACGCACCTCCCCACCGGCGTCGTGGCCTCCTGCCAGAACGAGAAGAGCCAGCTCCAGAACAAGGAGCAGGCCATGCGCATCCTGCGCTCCCGGCTGCTGGCCGCCGCCCAGGAGAAGGCCGAGGCCGAGGCGGCCGACGCCCGCCGCAGCCAGGTGCGCACCGTCGACCGGTCCGAGAAGATCCGTACGTACAACTTCCCGGAAAACCGGATCTCGGACCACCGCGTCGGCTTCAAGGCGTACAACTTGGACCAGGTGCTCGACGGGGACCTCGACGCCGTCATCCAGGCCTGCGTCGACGCCGACTCGGCCGCGAAGCTCGCCGCCGCGCAGTGAACCAGACCCTGTAAAGCCCCTGCAGCCCGGAGGACCAGCGTGCAGCCACATATTGGGGGGCGACCCCACAGCCCCCGCAGCGTGCTGCTTGCCGAGGTGGCCCAGGCCACCCAGCGGCTGGCCGACGCCGGCGTACCCTCGCCGCGCTTCGACGCCGAGGAGCTCGCCGCGTTCGTCCACGGCGTCAAGCGGGGCGAGCTGCACAACGTCAAGGACGCGGACTTCGACGCCCGCTACTGGGAAGCCGTGGCCCGCCGCGAGGCCCGCGAGCCGCTGCAGCACATCACCGGCCGCGCCTTCTTCCGCTACCTGGAGCTCCAGGTGGGCCCCGGCGTCTTCGTGCCCCGCCCCGAGACCGAGTCGGTCGTCGGCTGGGCCATAGACGCCGTACGGGCCATGGACGTGGTCGAGCCGCTGATCGTCGACCTGTGCACCGGCTCCGGCGCCATCGCGCTCGCCATGGCCCAGGAGGTGCCCCGCTCCCGGGTGCACGCCGTGGAGCTGTCCGACGACGCCCTGGTGTGGACCCGCAAGAACGCCGAGGGCTCCCGGGTCACCGTGCACCAGGGCAACGCCCTGGCCGCGCTGCCCGAGCTCGACGGCCAGGTGGACCTGGTGATCTCCAACCCGCCGTACATCCCGCTCACCGAGTGGGAGTACGTGGCGCCCGAGGCCCGCGACCACGACCCGGAGATGGCACTCTTCTCCGGCGAGGACGGGCTCGACGCCATCCGCGGCATCGAGCGCACCGCGCACCGGCTGCTGCGCCCCGGCGGGCTCGTGGTGATCGAGCACGCCGACACCCAGGGCGGCCAGGTGCCGTGGATCTTCAACGAGGAGGCCGGCTGGGCGGACGCCGCCGACCACCCCGACCTGAACAACCGGCCGCGCTTCGCGACCGCCCGCAAGGCGATGCCATGAGGCATCCCCACCGAGTGACGACAGACCCCAGGAAGTGGAGGGCCGGCTGATGGCACGGCGCTACGACTGCAACGACGCGACCGACCGCACCACGGGTCTGCGCGAGGCCGCGTCCGCCGTCCGCCGCGGCGAGCTGGTCGTGCTGCCCACCGACACCGTGTACGGGATCGGTGCAGACGCCTTCAGCTCCGAGGCCGTCGCGGACCTGCTGGACGCCAAGGGCCGGGGCCGCAACATGCCCACGCCCGTGCTGATCGGCTCGCCGAACACGCTGCACGGCCTGGTCACCGACTTCTCGGAGATGGCCTGGGAGCTCGTCGACGCGTTCTGGCCCGGTGCGCTCACCCTGGTCGCCAAGCACCAGCCGTCGCTCCAGTGGGACCTCGGCGACACCCGGGGCACCGTGGCGATCCGGATGCCGCTGCACCCGGTCGCCATCGAGCTGCTCACCGAGTTCGGCCCGATGGCCGTGTCCTCCGCCAACCTCACCGGCCACCCGGCGCCCGAGGACTGCGACGCCGCGCAGGGGATGCTCGGCGACTCCGTCTCGGTCTACCTCGACGGCGGTCCCACGCCCGGCATCGTGCCGTCCTCCATCGTGGACGTCACGGGCAAGGTGCCCGTCCTGCTGCGCCAGGGCGCGCTCTCGGCCGAAGAGCTGCGCAAGGTCGTACCCGACCTTGAGGTGGCCAGTTGACCGCCCCTGAGGGGCGTGGCATAGGCACGGAGAACACCTTCCGCATCCTCCACGTCAGCACCGGCAACGTGTGCCGCTCGCCGATCACCGAGCGGCTGACGCGGCACGCCCTCAGCGACCGCCTCGGCGACCCGCTGACGGGCGGGCTGATCGTGGAGAGCGCCGGCACCTGGGGCCACGAGGGCGCCCCCATGGAGCCCAACGCCGAGATCGTGCTCGCCGACTTCGGGGCCGACGCCTCCGGGTTCACCGGCCGCGAGCTGCTCGACGAGCACGTGATCCGGGCCGACCTGGTGCTCACGGCCACCCGTGACCACCGCGCCCAGGTCATCTCGATGGGGCACTCGGCGGGGCTGCGCACCTTCACCCTGAAGGAGTTCACCCGCCTGGTGCGGGCCATAGACCCGGCGACGCTGCCGGACCCGCTGGGCGAGGGCGTGGTCGAGCGCGCGCGGGCGCTGGTGCGGGCCGCCGCGGCGCTGCGCGGCTGGCTGCTCGCGCCCAGCGCCGAGGCGGACGAGGTCAACGACCCCTACGGGGCGCCGATCACCTACTTCCGCTCGGTCGGCGACGAGATCAACACGGCCCTGGACCCGGTCGTCACGGCCCTCACGGGCGTCCCCGCCCGCGCCTGACGGAGCTCCCCCTCCCGGCAGGCGCCCGCGCGGGTGCGGGCCTACATTGGGGGCATGGTGATCCGCTTCGTCGGGGGGATCCCCGCGCGTGCCGACTTCGACGCCCTGCTGCGCCAGGACCCGCAGGTCGCCGAGGTGCTCGGTGGCGAGGCCGAGCGGCAGCGCGGCACGCTCCAGCTGATCGCCGCCGAGAACTTCACCTCGCCCGCGGTCCTCGCCGCGCTCGCCTCCCCGCTGGCCGACAAGTACGCCGAGGGCTACCCGGGCGCCCGCCACCACGGCGGCTGCGAGTTCGCGGACGCCGTCGAGCGCATCGCGGTGGAGCGCGCCAAGGCCCTGTTCGGCGCCGGCCACGCCAACGTACAACCGCACTCCGGGTCCTCCGCCGTGCTCGCGGCGTACGCGGCGCTGCTGCGGCCCGGCGACACCGTGCTCGCCCTGGGGCTGGCCTCCGGGGGCCACCTCACCCACGGCTCGCCCGGCAACTCCTCCGGCCGCTCGTTCCGCTTCGTCGGCTACGGCCTGGACCCCGCCACCGGGCTCGTCGACCTCGCCGCGCTGCGCGCGCTGGCCCGCGAGCACCGGCCCAAGGCCGTCGTCTGCGGCTCCATCGCCTACCCCCGCCACCCCGACTACGCGGCCTTCCGCGAGGTCGCCGACGAGGTGGGGGCGTACCTGATCGTCGACGCGGCCCACCCGCTGGGCCTGGTGGCCGGGGGAGCGGCGCCCAGCCCGGTGCCGTACGCCGACGTGGTGTGCGCGACCACGCACAAGGTGCTGCGCGGTCCGCGCGGCGGTCTGCTGCTGTGCGGGGAGGAGCTGGCCGAGCGGGTGGACCGGGCGGTGTTCCCGTACACCCAGGGCGGCGCGCAGATGCACACGATCGCGGCCAAGGCGGTCGCGTTCGGCGAGGCGGCAACCCCGGCGTTCACCGCGTACGCCCATCAGGTGGTGGCGAACGCGCGGGTCCTGGCGGACGGCCTCGCCGCCGAGGGCCTGGAGCTCACCACGGGCGGTACGGACACCCATCTGATCACCGCCGACCCCGCACCCCTCGGCCACGACGGGAGGGCCGCACGCGGGCTCCTGGCGGCCGCGGGGATGGTGCTGGACACCTGCGTCCTGCCCGGTGGGGACGGGCGTGGCCTGCGTCTGGGCACCGCGGCGCTGACGACCCAGGGGATGGGCGGCGCGGAGATGGCGCGGGTGGCGACGCTGTTCGCGGCGGCGCTGCGGGAGGGCGCCGACGGCCGGGCGCTGCGGGCGCACGCGGCGGACCTCGCGGGGCGTTTTCCACCGTTCGGGGGGTAGGCGCGGGGCGGTGTGCAACCGTTGACGGCCCGGGTGTGTCCTCAACCATGGGGGCGGCGGAGCTAGGGTGTGGGGCTGAGATGGCCAGCGATACCTGTGGGGCAGCCCGTGCGTGATTACCTGCTGACACTCTGTGTCACGGCCGCGGTGACCTATCTGCTCACCGGGCCGGTGCGGAAGTTCGCCATCGCGTCCGGCGCGATGCCGGAGATCCGCGCCCGCGACGTGCACAGAGAACCGACGCCGCGGCTCGGCGGCATCGCCATGTTCTTCGGCCTGTGCGCCGGACTGCTGGTCGCCGACCACCTGCAGAACCTGAACAGCGTCTTCGCGCTGTCCAACGAGCCGCGCGCGCTGCTCTCGGGCGCCGCGCTGATCTGGCTGATCGGCGTCCTGGACGACAAGTTCGAGCTGGACGCGCTGATCAAGCTGGGCGCCCAGATGATCTCGGCGGGCGTCATGGTGATGCAGGGCCTGACGATCCTGTGGCTGCCCATCCCGGGCATCGGCACGGTCGCGCTGACCCAGTGGCAGGGCACCCTGCTGACCGTCGCGCTGGTGGTGATCACCATCAACGCGGTGAACTTCGTCGACGGCCTGGACGGCCTGGCCGCCGGCATGGTGTGCATCGCCGCCGCCGCCTTCTTCCTGTACGCGTACCGGATCTGGTTCAGCTACGGGATCGAGGCCGCCGCCCCCGCGACGCTCTTCGCGGCCATCCTGATGGGCATGTGCCTGGGCTTCCTGCCGCACAACATGCACCCGGCGCGGATCTTCATGGGCGACTCGGGTTCGATGCTGATCGGGCTGATCCTGGCGGCCTCGGCGATCTCGATCACGGGCCAGGTCGACCCGGACGCGCTGCGGATCTTCGAGGGCTCGACCCGGGAGGCGACGCACGCCGCGCTGCCGGTCTTCATCCCGCTGCTGCTGCCGCTGACGATCATCGCGATCCCGATGGCCGACCTGGTGCTCGCGATCGTGCGCAGGACCTGGAACGGGCAGTCGCCGTTCGCCGCGGACCGCGGGCACCTGCACCACCGGCTCCTGGAGATCGGGCACTCGCACAGCAGGGCGGTGCTGATCATGTACTTCTGGTCGGCGCTGATCGCCTTCGGCACCCTGTCGTACTCGGTGCACTCGGCGTCGATGTGGATCGTGCTGCTGATCGTCGCGTTCAGCGCGGTCGGCCTGGGCCTGCTCCTGCTCCCGCGCTTCACGCCGCGGGCGCCGCGCTGGGCGGAGTCGTTCGTGCCGCCGCGCTACCGGCGCAGGGCCGCGGCCCCGTCCGGGGAGGACGGGGACGAGGACGCCGGGGACGAGCCGGGGGAGCCCGGGGACGAGTCCCGAACTCCCGTGCCCGCCGGGGTCAATGGGGCGACGGCGGTGGGTCACCGTTCACGCTTCTCCGATCGGCGGAAGGCCGGAACGCCAAGTTGACGCGGCGTTCAAGTCGGGGCAATACCACGCAGATCGACCCGTGTCCTGCACACACGCGCGCTGTCACCCTCATGTGTGACTGTTTGCACACGACCTGAGTAAAGACCTATTCAAATAGTTTGTGATACGGTTCACGAGACCCGGCGACAGTGCCGAAAGACCGTAGTGCGACGGTCCGTTGGCCCCGAGACCCACCTCGGACCGGGCTTACGCTCGTCCATGACGACACCCTGCCCCCACCAGCAAGCGGAGATGCCGCCATGCCGTCCAACGACGCACGCACCCTCCTGTACGCCGCCGTCCCCACCGCTGCCGTCGGCGCGATCGCCGCCGTCATCAGCGCCGTGGTCGCGGGCGGCAAGGGTGCGCTGGGCGCCGTCATCGGCACCGCGGTGGTCATCGCCTTCATGGGCATCGGCCTGCTGGTGCTGCAGCGGACGGCCAAGCACTTCCCGCACCTGTTCCAGGCCATGGGCCTGATGCTCTACACCGCGCAGTTGCTGCTTCTCTTCGTTCTGATGACGTTGCTCAAGGGCACCACGGCGTTCAGCTTCAAGGCCTTCGGCTTCACCCTGCTCGCGGCCACCATCGCGTGGATCTCCGCGCAGGCCCGCTGGTTCATGAAGGCCAAGATCACCTATGTCGAGCCCGAGTCCGAGAAGGGCGGAAAGCCCGAGAGGACGGGGTCGTCATCGTGAAGCGTAGGGCCGGGATAAATGCCCGTTCGAGATGCTGCTATCGTCCGGTGCCAACTGCGGCACTGCGGGCGCGGGCATCCGAGCTGACGCCTGTCCCAGCGCGAGGCTCGATGCCGAACCGCCGCCCCCTTACCCGTAAGACCAGTCCAGTGCCGAACCGCGGCTGCTTGCCGCGCCGACACAACGAGGTTGCCGTACCTATGCGCCACGCTGAAGGAGCCCGCGGTGAGTGCTGACCAGACGCTTGCCTTCGACGCGAGTTGCCACATCTTCTCCGGATGTGGGTTCCCGGCTCCGGGCCTGCACACGTTCCTGTACAAGCCCATGTTCTCCGTGGGCGGCTTCGAGTTCACCAAGCCGATGCTGCTCGCGCTGCTGAGCTCCGTGGTGGTCGTCGGGTTCTTCTGGGCCGCCTTCGGCAAGCCCAAGACGGTGCCGGGCAAGGTGCAGATGGTCGGTGAGGCGGGTTACGACTTCGTGCGCCGCGGCATCGTCTACGAGATCATCGGCAAGCGGGACGGCGAGAAGTACGTGCCGTTCATGGTGTCGCTGTTCTTCTTCGTATGGATCATGAACATCTGGTCCATCATTCCCGTCGCGCAGTTCCCGGTCCCGTCGCTGATCGCCTTCCCGGCCGGTCTGGCGCTGATCGTCTACGTGATGTGGGTCAGCCTCACCTTCCGCAAGCACGGCTGGACCGGCGGCTGGAAGAACATCACGGGCTACGACAAGTCGCTGGGCTGGGTCCTTCCCCTGGTCGTGGTGATCGAGTTCTTCTCGAACCTGCTGATCCGCCCCTTCACGCACGCGGTGCGACTGTTCGCGAACATGTTCGCCGGCCACCTGCTGATCGTGATGTTCACCGTGGCCTCCTGGTACCTGATGAACGGCATCGGCATCGCCTACGGCACCGTGTCGTTCGTGATGGTCATCGTGATGACGCTCTTCGAGCTCTTCATCCAGGCCGTCCAGGCGTACGTGTTCGTGCTCCTGGCCTCCAGCTACATCCAGGGCGCGCTCTCCGAGAGCCACTGAGCCAGCCCCGCCCCCAAGAACCGACAGACGTCCGGTGGCCAACCCCCACCGGGTCCGTGAAAGAGAAGGAAGTAACGGCATGTCCGCTGCTCTCGAAATGATCAACCTGGCCGCCCCCGGTGACACCGCCAAGAGCACCGTGGTCGGCAACGTCGCCTCCATCGGTTACGGCCTCGCGGCCATCGGCCCCGGCGTCGGCGTCGGCATCATCTTCGGTAACGGCACCCAGGCCCTCGCCCGTCAGCCCGAGGCGGCCGGCCTGATCCGCACCAACCAGATCATGGGTTTCGCCTTCTGTGAGGCGCTCGCCCTCATCGGCATCGTCATGGGCTTCGTCTACCAGTAAGCCGGACCGACAGCCCAACCCTTTTCACGGAAGGCACTGATGTGAACGCTCTGTTCCTTGCGGCGGCGGAGGAGCCTCAGAATCCTCTGATCCCGCATCCCGACGAGCTCGTCATCGGCCTGATCGCCTTCATCATCGTCTTCGGCTTCCTCGCCAAGAAGCTCCTCCCGAACATCAACAAGGTTCTGGAAGAGCGTCGTGAGGCCATCGAGGGCGGCATCGAGAAGGCCGAGTCGGCCCAGATCGAGGCCCAGAGCGTGCTGGAGCAGTACAAGGCCCAGCTCGCCGAGGCCCGCCACGAGGCCGCGCGGCTTCGCCAGGAGGCCACGGAGCAGGGCACCGCGATCATCCAGGAGATGAAGGCGGAAGGCCAGCGCCAGCGCGAGGAGATCATCGCGGCCGGGCACGCCCAGATCGAGGCCGACCGCAAGGCCGCCGCCACGGCGCTGCGCCAGGACGTGGGCAAGCTCGCCACCGACCTGGCCGGCAAGCTGGTCGGCGAGTCCCTCGAGGACCACGCCCGCCAGAGCCGCACCATCGACCGCTTCCTCGACGAGCTCGAGGCCAAGGCGGAGTCGACCGGAGCCGCCCGATGAACGGAGCGAGCCGCGAGGCACTGGCTGCCGCACGCGAGCGCCTCGACGCGCTGACCGACAACACGTCGGCCGACGCGGCGAAGCTCGCCGAGGAGCTGGCCGCCGTTACCGCGCTGCTCGACCGCGAGGTGTCGCTGCGTCGGGTCCTGACCGACCCGGCGCAGTCCGGCGAGGCCAAGGCCCAGCTGGCCGAGCGACTGCTGAGCGGTCAGGTGGGCGGCGCGACCGTCGACCTGGTCTCCGGCATGGTCCGATCCCGCTGGTCGCGCTCGCGCGACCTGGTCGACGCGACCGAGGAGCTGGCGAACACCGCCGACTTCACCGCGGCGCAGCAGGCCGGCGGGCTCGACGACGTCGAGGACGAGCTGTTCCGGTTCGCCCGGATCGTCTCCTCCAGCTCCGAGCTCCGCTCGGCGCTGACGGACAAGGCCGCGACGGACTCCGCCAAGGGCCGGCTGCTGCACAGCCTGCTCGGCGGCCGCGCCAAGCCGCAGACGGAGCGCCTGGTGGTCCGTCTCGTCACGCGCCCCCGGGGACGTAGCCTGGAAGCGGGACTGGAGTCCCTCTCCAAGCTCGCCGCGGAGCGCCGTGACCGCATGGTCGCCGTCGTCACCTCGGCGGTCCCGCTGAGCGACGGGCAGAAGCAGCGCCTCGGAGCCGTACTGGCGAAGGTCTACGGCCGGGCGATGCACCTGAACCTCGACGTGGACCCGGCGGTCCTCGGCGGGATCACGGTGCGCGTCGGCGACGAGGTCGTCAACGGGACCATCGCGGACCGCCTCGCCGAGGCGGAACGCAGGCTGGCCGGCTGACGCACCGCGTCGGACCACCAATTCAAGAAGCACCACCAGCGGCCCGGTTGGGCCGTGCAGATTGCAGAAGATTCTGGGGGCCCGCGGCGGAGCCGCTAGGCACTACAGCCCCAGACCCCCAAAGAAACTTCGGGCCCAACAAGGAGAGCAGGGAACCCAGATGGCGGAGCTCACGATCCGGCCGGAGGAGATCCGGGACGCGCTGGAGGACTTCGTCCAGTCGTACAAGCCGGACGCGGCCTCGCGCGAGGAGGTCGGCACGGTCAGCCTGGCCGGCGACGGCATCGCGAAGGTGGAGGGTCTTCCCTCGGCCATGGCGAACGAGCTGCTGAAGTTCGAGGACGGCACCCTCGGCCTCGCGCTGAACCTGGAAGAGCGCGAGATCGGCGCGATCGTCCTCGGCGAGTTCAGCGGCATCGAGGAGGGTCAGTCGGTGCACCGCACCGGCGAGGTCCTCTCGGTCGGCGTCGGCGAGGGCTACCTGGGTCGTGTCGTCGACCCGCTCGGTAACCCCATCGACGGCCTCGGCGAGATCGCGACCGAGGGCCGCCGCGCCCTCGAGCTGCAGGCGCCGGGCGTCATGCAGCGCAAGTCGGTCCACGAGCCGATGGAGACCGGCTACAAGGCCGTCGACGCCATGACCCCGGTCGGCCGCGGTCAGCGCCAGCTGATCATCGGCGACCGCCAGACCGGCAAGACCGCCCTGTGCGTCGACACGATCATCAACCAGCGCGACAACTGGCGTTCGGGCGACCCGAACAAGCAGGTCCGCTGCATCTACGTCGCCGTCGGCCAGAAGGGCTCCACCATCGCGTCCGTGCGCGGCGCGCTGGAGGAGGCGGGTGCCCTTGAGTACACGACGATCGTCGCCGCCCCGGCGTCCGACCCGGCCGGCTTCAAGTACCTGGCGCCGTACACCGGTTCCGCCATCGGCCAGCACTGGATGTACCAGGGCAAGCACGTCCTGATCGTCTTCGACGACCTGTCGAAGCAGGCCGACGCCTACCGCGCCGTGTCGCTGCTGCTGCGCCGCCCGCCGGGCCGCGAGGCCTACCCGGGCGACGTCTTCTACCTGCACTCGCGTCTGCTCGAGCGCTGCGCCAAGCTCTCGGACGACATGGGTGCCGGCTCGATGACCGGTCTGCCGATCGTCGAGACCAAGGCCAACGACGTCTCGGCGTTCATCCCGACCAACGTCATCTCCATCACCGACGGCCAGTGCTTCCTGGAGTCCGACCTGTTCAACGCCGGCCAGCGCCCGGCCCTGAACGTCGGCATCTCGGTCTCCCGCGTCGGTGGCTCGGCCCAGCACAAGGCCATGAAGCAGATCTCCGGCCGCCTGCGCGTGGACCTGGCCCAGTTCCGTGAGCTCGAGGCGTTCGCCGCCTTCGGCTCCGACCTGGACGCCGCGTCCAAGGCCCAGCTGGAGCGGGGTCAGCGCATGGTCGAGCTGCTGAAGCAGGCCCAGTACCAGCCGATGGCCACCGAGAACCAGGTCGTCTCCATCTGGGCGGGCACCACCGGCCGCATGGACGACGTCCCGGTCGTCGACATCCGCCGCTTCGAGTCCGAGCTGCTGGCGTACCTGCGCCAGTCGCACTCGGGCCTGATGTCCTCCATCCGCGAGGGCGGCAAGATGTCGGACGACACGCTGCAGTCCGTGTCCGACGCCATCGCGGAGTTCAAGAAGCAGTTCGAGACCTCTGACGGCAAGCTGCTCGGCGAGGACGCTGCCGCCGTCAACGTCTCGAAGTGACGACGGAAGGGACCTGACTCATGGGAGCGCAGCTCCGGGTCTACAAGCGTCGCATCAAATCCGTCACCGCGACGAAGAAGATCACCAAGGCGATGGAGATGATCGCCGCATCGCGCGTCGTCAAGGCGCAGCGCAAGGTGCAGGCTTCCACGCCGTACGCGACCGAGCTCACGCGCGCGGTCACGGCGGTGGCCACGGGTGCGAACGACAAGCACCCGCTGACCACCGAGGTGGAGAGCCCCATCCGCGCCGCGGTCCTGCTCCTCTCGAGCGACCGTGGTCTGGCCGGTGCCTTCAACTCCAACGCCATCAAGGCGGCGGAGAGGCTCACCGCGAAGCTGGAGCGGGAGGGCCGCGAGGTCGACATCTTCGTCGTCGGCCGCCGTGGCGTCGCCCACTACAACTTCCGTGAGCGCAAGCTGGCCGAGACGTGGACCGGCTTCACGGACGAGCCCACGTACGCGGACGCCAAGAAGATCGCTGCCCCGCTCATCGAGGCGATCGAGAAGGACACGGCCGAGGGTGGTGTGGACGAGCTCCACATCGTCTACACCGAGTTCGTCTCGATGATGACGCAGACGGCGGTCGAGGCCCGGCTGCTGCCCCTCAGCCTCGACGAGGTGGCGAAGGAGGCGGGAGAGCAGGACACCCTGCGCCCGCTGTACGACTTCGAGCCGTCGGCGGAGGACGTCCTGGACGCCCTGCTGCCCCGGTACGTCGAGAGCCGCATCTACAACGCGCTGCTGCAGTCGGCCGCTTCCAAGCACGCCGCCACGCGCCGCGCGATGAAGTCGGCGACCGACAACGCGGGTGAGCTGATCACCAACCTCACCCGACTTGCCAACGCGGCCCGCCAGGCCGACATCACCCAGGAAATCAGCGAGATCGTCGGTGGCACCGCAGCCCTGTCCGACGCGACCGCGGGGAGTGACAAGTAATGACGACCACTGTTGAGACGGCCGCCGCCACGGGCCGCGTCGCCCGGGTCATCGGCCCGGTCGTCGACGTGGAGTTCCCCGTCGACGCGATGCCGGAGATCTACAACGCGCTGCACGTCGACGTGCCGGACCCCACGGGCGAGGGCACCAAGACGCTGACCCTGGAGGTCGCGCAGCACCTCGGTGACGGCCTCGTCCGCACCATCTCCATGCAGCCCACGGACGGCCTGGTCCGCCAGGCCGCGGTGACCAACACGGGCAGCGCCATCTCCGTGCCGGTCGGCGACGTGACCAAGGGCCGTGTGTTCAACACGCTGGGCGAGGTCCTGAACGCGGACCCGTCCTCCGTCGCGGACGCCGAGCGCTGGGGCATCCACCGCACGGCCCCGGCCTTCGACCAGCTCGAGTCCAAGACCGAGATGTTCGAGACCGGCCTGAAGGTCGTCGACCTCCTCACCCCGTACGTCAAGGGTGGAAAGATCGGTCTGTTCGGTGGTGCCGGCGTCGGCAAGACCGTGCTGATCCAGGAGATGATCGTCCGTGTGGCCAAGCTGCACGACGGTGTCTCCGTCTTCGCGGGCGTCGGCGAGCGCACCCGTGAGGGCAACGACCTGATGGTCGAGATGGAGGAGGCCGGCGTTCTCGACAAGACCGCGCTGGTCTTCGGCCAGATGGACGAGCCCCCGGGCACCCGTCTGCGCGTGGCCCTGGCCGGTCTGACCATGGCGGAGTACTTCCGCGATGTGCAGAAGCAGGACGTGCTGTTCTTCATCGACAACATCTTCCGCTTCACGCAGGCCGGTTCCGAGGTCTCGACCCTGCTCGGCCGCATGCCCTCCGCGGTGGGCTACCAGCCGAACCTGGCCGACGAGATGGGTCTCCTCCAGGAGCGCATCACCTCGACCCGTGGTCACTCGATCACCTCGATGCAGGCGATCTACGTCCCCGCCGACGACCTCACGGACCCGGCGCCGGCGACCACCTTCGCCCACCTCGACGCGACGACGGTGCTCTCCCGTCCGATCTCGGAGAAGGGCATCTACCCGGCCGTGGACCCGCTGGACTCCACGTCCCGGATCCTGGACCCGCGCTACATCGCGCAGGACCACTACGACGCCGCCATGCGCGTCAAGGGCATCCTGCAGAAGTACAAGGACCTCCAGGACATCATCGCGATCCTCGGCATCGACGAGCTCAGCGAGGAGGACAAGCTCGTCGTCCACCGCGCGCGTCGTGTGGAGCGCTTCCTGTCCCAGAACACCCACGCCGCCAAGCAGTTCACCGGCGTGGACGGTTCGGACGTGCCGCTGGACGAGTCGATCACCGCGTTCAACGCGATCTGTGACGGCGAGTTCGACCACTTCCCGGAGCAGGCCTTCTTCATGTGCGGCGGTCTCGAGGACCTGAAGAAGAACGCCAAGGAGCTCGGCGTCTCCTGAGTCCCCGACTCGTGAAGGGGGGCGGGGTCCGTCCCGCCCCCCTTCGTACGCCCCGTAGAATTGACCCAACACCCGGCACCCATCGCCGGGTGGTGACCCGAGGAGCCACCCTTGGCTGCTGAGCTGCACGTCGAGCTGGTCGCCGCCGACCGTCAGGTCTGGTCCGGCGAGGCCACCCTGGTCGTCGCGCGCACCACGTCCGGCGACATCGGCGTCATGCCCGGTCACCAGCCGCTGCTCGGTGTGCTGGAGTCGGGCCCGGTGACGATCCGTACGAGCGAGGGAACGGTCGTGGCCGCTGTGCACGGCGGTTTCATCTCGTTCGCGGACGACAAGCTTTCGCTGCTGGCGGAGATCGCCGAGCTTGCGGACGAGATCGACCAGCAGCGCGCCGAGCGCGCGCTGGAGCGCGCCAAGTCGGATTCGGACGCCGCCGCCGAGCGTCGTGCCGACGTCCGTCTGCGCGCCGTGTCGGTGCGCTGAGTAGGCGCGCCGGACTGATCGACCCTCAGCCGCGGCCCGGTCTGGAATTCTCCAGCCCGTGCCGCGGCTGAGGCGAATGCGGGTTGTACTTCGGTTACGGGACGATGCGAGGAGGTCGGTGGAGATGTTCCTCGCTCTGCTGTTGAGCGGCGTGGTCGTCGCCCTGGTGGTGATCGGGCTCTTCGTCTTCGGCCTGCGCAGGCGGCTGATCCAGCGCTCCGGCGGGACCTTCGACTGCAGCCTCCGCTGGAACGTGCCGGAGGAGCCGGACGCGTCCGGCAAGGGCTGGGTGTACGGCGTGGCCCGCTACAGCGGTGACCGCATCGCCTGGTTCCGCGTCTTCTCGTACGCCCCCCGGCCCCGCCGCGTCCTGGAGCGCTCCGCCATCGAGGTGCTGGCCCGCCGGATGCCCGAGGGCGAGGAGGAACTGGCGCTGCTCTCCGACGCCGTCGTCCTGGCCTGTCTGCACCGCGGCACCCGCCTGGAGCTGGCGATGAGCGACGACGCGCTGACCGGCTTCCTGGCCTGGCTGGAGGCGGCGCCCCCCGGCCAGCGGGTGAACGTGGCCTGATGCCGCCCGTGATCGCCCGGGTGCGCCCCGGTGAGTGCCACGTCTGGTCCGCCGACGCCACCGCCCTCGTACCGGCGCTCCTGCCGCTGCTCGACGCCCGCGAGCGCGAGCGGTACGAGAACTTCCTGCGGCCGGAGCCGCAGCGCCTCTACCTGACCGCCCACGCCCTGGTCCGGCACGTCGTCGCGGCCCAGCTGGACGCGGACCCCCGGGACCTCGCCTTCGTCCCGTACTGCAAGCACTGCTCGGACCACGCGCACGGCAAGCCGGCCCTGCCGGGCACCCCGCTGGAGTTCTCGCTGTCGCACTCGGGGGACCGGGTGCTGGTCGCCGTCACGCTGGGCGTCCCGGTCGGCGTGGACGTGGAGCAGACGGCGACCTTCCCCGACCTGCCGCTGATGGCCCTGTCCGAGCCGGAGCGGAAGGTCCTCGACGCGCTGGACGAGCAGGCGCGGCGGCGCGCCTTCTCGACGTACTGGTCGCGCAAGGAAGCGGTCCTGAAGGCCACCGGGGACGGTCTGATGGTCGACCCGTCGCGGCTGACGGTGAGCGCCCCGGACGCCCCCGCGGAGCTGCTGGAGTGGCAGGGGCGCCCGGAGCCCGTGACGCCGGTGCGGCTGTACGACGTGCCGGCCGGGGACGGCTACCGGGCGGCCGTCGCGCTGCTCGGCGACGACCACCCGGTGGTGGTGCACGAGGTGGCCTACGACGGGGACGGCGTGCTGCACCGCCCCCGCCGCTGACCGGCCGGGACGCCCCGGAGGGTTATCCGAGGCCGCTGTTGATGGCGCTCACCAGCTCGCCGTTGGTGGTGTCACCGCTGAACTCCCAGAAGAACGCGCCGCCCAGGCTCTGGTCCTTGGCCCAGCCCATCTTGGACGTCACGGTCGCCGGGGTGTCGTAGCTCCACCACTGGTTGCCGCAGAAGGCGTAGGCGGTGCCGGCCACGGTGCCGTTGGAGGGGCAGGAGTTCTTCAGGACCTTGTAGTCCTCGATGCCCTGCTCGTACGTGCCCGGGGCCGGGCCGGTCGCGGTGCCGCCGGGCTCCTTCTGCGTCACGCCGGTCCAGCCGCGGCCGTAGAAGCCGATGCCGAGGAGCAGCTTGGCGGAGGGGACGCCCTTGGCCTTGTACTTGGCGATCGCCTCGGCGGAGTTGAAGCCCGCCTGCGGGATGCCGGCGTACGCGGTCAGCGGGGAGTGCGGGGCCGTCGGGCCCTGCGCCGCCCAGGCGCCGAAGAAGTCGTACGTCATCACGTTGAACCAGTCCATGTACTGCGCCGCGCCGCCGTAGTCGGCCGCGTCGATCTTGCCGTTGGCGGAGGCGTCGGCGGTGACGGCCGCGGTCACCAGGTTGCCCGTGCCGAACTTGGCGCGCATGGCCTGCATCATGGTCTTGAAGGCCGCGGCGCCGCTGGTGTCGCAGGACAGGCCGCAGGCGTTGGGGTACTCCCAGTCCAGGTCGATGCCGTCGAAGACGTCGGCCCAGCGCGGGTCCTCGACCAGGTCGTAGCAGGACTGGGCGAAGGCGGTCGGGTTCTGCACGGCTTGGCCGAAGCCGCCGGACCAGGTCCAGCCGCCGAAGGACCACAGCACCTTGATGTTGGGGTACTTGGCCTTGAGCTTGCGCAGCTGGTTGAAGTTGCCGCGCAGCGGCTGGTCCCAGGTGTCGGCGACGCCGTCGACGGCCTGGTCGGCGGTGTAGGCCTTGTCGTAGTCGGCGTAGGAGTCGCCGATGGTGCACTTGCCGCCCTGGACGTTGCCGAAGGCGTAGTTGATGTGCGTGATCTTCGACGCGGACGCCGAGCTCACCAGGTTCTTCACGTGGTAGTTGCGCTGGTAGACGCCCCAGTTGGTGAAGTAGCCCATCTTCACGAGGCTGCTGGGCTTGGTGCCGCCGGTGGTGCGGACCTGGGTGGCCCCGCTCAGCGGGCCGACCTGGTTCGCGGTGTCGCGGGCCCGGACCGTGTAGGTGTAGCTGGTGTCCTTCGTCAGGCCCTTGTCGGTGAAGGTCAGGGCGGTGACGGTGCCGACGACCGAGCCGTTGCGCAGCACGTCGTAGTTCTGCACGCCCTTGTCGTCGGTGGCGGCGGTCCAGGTGAGGGTCACCGAGTTGTCGCCGACGTTCGAGGCGACCGGGGTGCCGGGCGCGGAGGGCGGGTTGTCGCCGGGCTGGCCGCCGCTGGTGCGGGCCTTGACCGCGGCGCTGGCCGGGCCGGTCTGGTCGGCGGTGTCACGGGCGCGCACGGTGTAGGTGTACTCCGTGTCGGCGGTCAGGCCGCCGTCGGTGTACGAGGTGGTGGAGGTCGAACCGACCACCGTGCCGTTGCGCAGCACGTCGTAGTTCTTGATGCCCTTGTCGTCCGTCGCGCCGGTCCAGCTCAGCTTGATGGAGCTGGTGGTGATGTCCGAGGCGACCGGGGTGCCGGGGGCGGTCGGCGGGGTGTCGACCGGGGTGCTGCCGTCGCAGGAGGCGCCGTTGATCTTGCAGCCGGAGGGGGCGCCGGCCCCGGCGCCGTTGAAGCCGAAGGAGGCCGAGGCACCGGGGGCGAGGGTCCCGTTGTAGCCCTTGTTCTTGGCGGTCCAGTGGGTGCCGGAGGAGGTGACGTCGGCGTCCCAGGCGGAGGTGACGCGGGTGCCGGTGGGGTAGTCCCACTCGACGGTCCAGGCGTTGATGGTCGTGGTGCCGGTGTTCTTCACCGTCCACTTGCCCTCGAAGCCGGTGCCCCAGTCGGAGACCTTGGTGTACGTGGCGCTGGCCGCGTCGGCGGCCTGGGCGGGGGCGGCCAGGCCGACCATGGCGGCCAGGGGGAGCAGCAAGGCGGTGAACCCCGCCGCGGCTCTGTGTCTGAAACTCAACGGTGCTCCTCAAGTCGCGGGCGTACGTACGGGGACGTGCGGGGGTGGTCCGTGAACTTGTGCGCGCCGTGAGCGTAGAAAGGTCTGGACCAACCGTCAATAGGTCCAGACCAAAGGCGAGTTGAGCGTCAGAGCCCCGTCAGCCGGGGATCAGCGGGGGATCGGCGGAGGACCGGCCGGGAGCCGGGCGGCCATCGGCGGCCCGGAGCCGCGCCACCCGGCCCGCCCCCGTCACACACCCCACTCCCGCGCAAGCACCGCCGCCTGCACCCGGCTGCGCAGCCCCAGCTTGCCCAGCAACCTGCTGACGTGCGTCTTCACCGTCGCCTCCGCCATGTCCAGGCGCACCGCCACCTCCGCGTTGGACAGCCCCTCGCCCAGGCACACCAGCACCTCGCGCTCGCGCGGCGTCAGCGACCGCAGCTCCTCCGGCTCCGCCGCGGGCTCCCGCGCCGGGCGGGCGGGGGAGGCGAACTCGGCGATCAGGCGCCGCGTCACGGCCGGGGCGATCAGGCCCTCGCCCCGCGCCACCGTCCGCACCGCCGCCAGCAGGTCGCGGGCGTCGGTGTCCTTGAGCAGGAAGCCCGCCGCGCCCGCCCGCAGCGCCCCGAAGACGTACTCGTCCAGGTCGAACGTGGTCAGCACCAGCACGTCCGCGAGCCCCTCCGCGACCACCAGCCGGGTCGCCGACACCCCGTCCAGGCGGGGCATCTGAACGTCCATCAGCACCACATCGGGACGCAGCTCACGGGCCAGCTCCACGGCCCGCTCGCCGTCCTCGGCCTCGCCCACCACCTCCAGGTCGGGCGCGCTGCGCAGGATCAGTACGAGACCGGCGCGCACCGCGCTCTGGTCCTCCGCCACCAGGACGCGCACGCGCCCCGTCCGCCCGCTCATGCCGACCGCTCCTTGTCGTCGTCGTCCACGGGCAGCACCGCCCGTACCCGCCAGGCCTTCCCCGGGCTCGCGTCCGCCCCGGCGTCCGCGCCCGCCACGGGCCCCGCCTCGAAGGTGCCCCCCAGCAGCACCGCCCGCTCCCGCATCCCGACCAGACCGGCCCCCGAGCCGGGCGCGCGCGGCCCGGGGCCCCGCCCGTCCGGGCTGGTCACCGTGACCGCGAGGGCCCGGCCGCCCCCGGTGTGCTCGAGGACCACCCGCACCCGCCCGGGCCGCGCGTGCTTGAGGGCGTTGGTCAGCGACTCCTGCACGATGCGGTAGGCGGCCAGGTCCACCGGCGCGGGCAGCGGCACCGGGGCGTCGCGGCGGTCCTCCAGGGCGAAGGCGAGCCCGCTCGCCGTGCCGTGCGTACGGAACCCCTCGACCAGCGCCGCCAGACCGGCCAGCGTCGGCGCGGCGGCCGGCTCGCGGTCGCCGCCGCTGTCGCGCAGCAGCCCGATCAGCCGGCGCATCTCGGCGAGCCCCGCGACGCTGTTCTCCCGGATCACCCCGAGCGCGTCCCTGCTGGTCTCCGGGGAGTCCAGGGACAGCGCGGCCGTGGAGTGGATGGCGATCGCCGACAGGTGGTTGGCCACCATGTCGTGCAACTCCCGCGCCATCCGGGCCCGTTCGGCGCTGACCGCCTGGGCGCGGTCCATCTCGGCCAGCAGCGCGGTCTGTTCGGCCCGCAGCCGGGCCGCCTCCGCGGCGTCCCGGTGGTCGCGCAGGACCGCGCCGGTGGCCGCGGGCCCGAACGTGACCAGGCCGAACAGCACCCCGAACAGCAGCCCCACCGGGCTGCGCAGCCAGGCCAGGAACGTCACCGTCGCGGCCACCGTCGCCAGCCCCGAGACCACCGGGATCCGCCGGGCCGCCGCGGGCGATCCGTACACCACCGCCGCGTACACCAGGTCGGTGAAGACGAGCACGGTGGCCAGGTTCCCCACCGTGAAGCGGTCCGCCACCATCGCCAGCGCGCCCACCGCCAGGCCCGTGCGCGGCATGGTCCGCCGGTTCACCTGCAACAGGCAGACCACCGCGAGCGGCACCAGCGCCACCCAGGGCGGCACCGGCCGGGGGCCGCCCTGGGAGTGCAGCCCCAGCGCCCACAGCAGGAGGCCGCCCAGGAAGCCGGTGGCGGCCAGGACGACGTCGGAGCGGGGCGGGCGGGGCGGGGTCACCCCTCCATCCAACACGGCCCGCACCGGCCCGTCCTCCGCGCCGGGGCCGATCCCGGCCCGTACCGCCCTACATCGAAGGATGCAGGGCGCGTTCGTCCCCGGCGACGACGCCCGGCGCCCGGCGCGCGGCGAGCCTGGAGGGGTACGAAGGGAGAGCGTCGTGATCGTCACGATGATCGTGATCTGCGAAGTCGGCTTCTGGGTGCTGCTCGCCGCCGGCCTGGCCGCCCGCTACCTCCTGCGGATGCCCCGCACCGGAGCCGCGCTGCTGCTGTGCGAGCCGCTCCTGGAGGTGGTGCTGCTCGTGGTGACGGCGATCGACCTGAGGAACGGCGCCGAGCCCAGCTGGACCCACGGCCTGGCCGCGCTCTACATCGGCTACACGGCCGGCCACGGCCACCGCACCGTGAAGTGGCTGGACGGCCACGCCGCGCACCGCTTCGGCGGCGCGCCCCGGCCCGCCGGACCCCCGGAGTACGGCATGGCCCGCGCCCGCCACGAGGGCGCCGTCTGGCTGGGCACGGTGGTCGCCGCGGCCGTCGCCAGCGTGCTGCTGCTCGCCGCCTCCTGGTACGTCGGCGACGCGTCGCGCACCGGACCGCTGCACGCCTGGATCTTCCAGGCGTGGCGCGTCACCGGCATCCACGGCGTGATCGCCCTGACCTACCTGGTCTTCCCGCGCCGGGCGCCGAAGCGGGCGGAGCGGGACGGGGGAGGCGGGGAGGGCGAGGCGCGCGAGGACCGCGAGCCGGTGCGCGCCGAACGCTGAGCGCCGCTCCGTCCCCGTACCGCCGCCGTACCCCGTACGCCGCGCAGACGGCCGAACTTCGCCCGGCAGGCGTCAGCGCTCGCCGCCCGGCACCCACAGCACGTCGCCGATCTCCTTGTTCGCCGTCCTGGCCAGGATGAACAGCAGGTCGGACAGGCGGTTGAGGTAGGTCGCGGTCAGCGCGTTCATCGTGTCGCCGTGGGCCTCCAGGGCCGCCCAGGTGGAGCGCTCCGCGCGCCGCACCACGGTGCACGCCTGGTGCAGCAGGGCCGCGCCCGGCGTCCCGCCCGGCAGGATGAAGCTGCGCAGCTTCTCCAGCTCCGCCAGGAACGCGTCGCAGTCGGCCTCCAGCTTGTCCACGTACGCCTGCTCCACGCGCAGCGGCGGGAACTCGGGGTCCTGGACCACCGGGGTGCACAGGTCGGCGCCCACGTCGAAGAGGTCGTTCTGGATCCGGGTGAGGACCTTCACCACCTCGGGGTCCAGCCGCCCCAGGGCGATCGCCGTGCCGATCACGGCGTTCGCCTCGTTGGCGTCCGCGTACGCCGCGATGCGCAGGTCCGTCTTGGCGGTCCGGCTCATGTCGCCGAGCGCCGTGGTGCCCTGGTCGCCGGTACGGGTGTAGATGCGCGTCAGATTGACCATGCGTCCAGGGTAGTGAGGCCCGGCCCGGGCCGGGCTCGGGTGTGCCCCGCGTCACGCGTGCGGAAGTTTCCGGACGGGGCAGGGGGACAGTCGGGACCCGTCTTGGTGTGATGTCCGTCATCTGAGACGTGACGCGCATCTCTTCGTGCCCGATCGGACCCGCTGAGCCACTAATCTCCGCCCAAGAGACGAACGGTAAACGGTTGTTAAGGGGTACTCAGTGGCCAGGAAGCTCGCCGTCATCGGGGCCGGACTCATGGGGTCCGGCATCGCGCAGGTCTCCGCCCAGGCGGGCTGGGAGGTCGTGCTGCGCGACGTCACCGACGAGGCGCTGACCCGGGGCACCGACGGCATCAGGGCCTCGTACGACAAGTTCGTCTCCAAGGGCAGGCTGGCCGCCGAGGACGCCGAGGCGGCCCTCGCGCGCATCACCACGACCACCGACCTCGACGCGGTCGCCGACGCCGACCTGGTCGTCGAGGCCGTCTTCGAGAAGCTCGAGGTCAAGCACGAGATCTTCCGCGCCCTGGACAAGATCGTGCGGGACGACGCGGTGCTCGCCTCCAACACCTCCGCCATCCCGATCACCAAGATCGCCGCGGTCACCGACCGCCCGGAGCGGGTCGTCGGCACCCACTTCTTCTCGCCGGTCCCGATGATGCAGCTGTGCGAGCTGGTGCGCGGCTACAAGACCAGCGACGAAACCCTCGCCACCGCGCGGGAGTTCGCCGAGTCCGTCGGCAAGACCTGCATCGTCGTCAACCGCGACGTCGCCGGCTTCGTGACGACCCGTCTGATCTCCGCCCTGGTCGTCGAGGCCGCCAAGCTGTACGAGTCCGGCGTGGCCACCGCCGAGGACATCGACGTCGCCTGCAAGCTGGGCTTCGGGCACGCGATGGGCCCGCTGGCCACCGCCGACCTGACGGGCGTCGACATCCTGCTGCACGCCACCAGCAACATCTACACGGAGTCGCAGGACGAGAAGTTCGCGCCGCCGGAGCTGATGCGCCGCATGGTCGACGCGGGGGACATCGGCCGCAAGAGCGGCCAGGGGTTCTACAAGCACTGAGCCCCGTTCACCCTCAGGGGTGAATTCGGTATCGGTTCACCTACAACCGGCAACTTATGTGCCCGTCGGGCAGTCAGTTGTTGGAAAGCCACAGCACTCTCGGGGAGCGCATATGCACATCAGGGGCGACCACGCCGAGCTGGTCGTCGGGGGCCGCCTCGACGTCCGCAGCGCGGCGGACGCCCGCTCCGTCCTGCACACCGCCGTCGACGACGGCCGCGGCGACCTGGTCCTCGACCTCACCGGTCTGGACTCCTGGGACGCCACCGGCCTCGGGGTCATCATGGGCGCCCACCGGCGGGCCGGCCGCTGCGGCCGCCGCCTGGTCCTGCGCGGCGTACCCCCGCAGATGCAGCGACTGCTCGTGGCGACCCGGCTGCACCGCATCCTCGCCATCGAGGGCGGCATCGCGGCCGAATCGCTTCCTCGCGTGTGAAACCGCCCCAGACGCGCAATCCTCACCGGACTGTGACGTCTTGGGCGGCCCGGCACCCCGGCTGTTCGTAGATACTGGTCGAAGGTCTAGGGTGCGGTCGCCCGCCGATTGACGAACCCTTGCGGTGGGCACCGGACCAGAAGCGACAGCGGGCGTGCGAAAGGCCGGGGAGGGCTTCGGCGCGCGAACGCTTTTGGGGGGCTTTGACCATGGACCCGATCAACCGGGGACCGGAGGACCACGGCCAGGAGGACGGTCACGGCGGGGGCGCGGCGGGCCGCCGCCCGCGCGAACCCCTCGCTCCCGGCTTCGGGCCGCCGAGCCCCGCACCCGCCCGCACCGTGCGCCTGACCTCCGGCGACTTCCTGCTCACCGTGAACCCCGTCGACGGCAGCGAGATCGAGCACTGCCCGCCCGGTGAGCGCCCCGCACGCCCCGTCCGCCACTCCGCCGACGAGCGCGCCGAACTCGCCCGCGCCACGGTCCCGCCGGTCCCCCCGGGCCCCGCCGCCCCGCCGATACCCTTCCTGGAGCGCGAGGAGGAACGGGCCCGCCTGGTACGGCTGCTGGCCCGCGGCCGCTCCGTACGCCTCACCGGCCCCGCGGGCTCCGGCCGCAGCGCCCTGCTCGACGCCGTCGCCGCCGACTGCGCCCAACTCGCCCCGGACGGCGTCGTCCGCCTCTCCGGACTGCACCGCACCCCCGCCGAACTGCTCCACGAACTCTTCGCGGCCGTCCACCGCGCCCCCCGCCACCGCCCCGAACGCGCCGAACTGCTCGACCTGGTGCGGGACATCGGGGCCGTCGTCGTCCTGGACGACCTGGAGTTCGGCGGCAGCGCGCTCGACGAACTCCTGGACGCCACCCCCGAGTGCGCCTTCCTGCTCGCCGCCACCCCCGAGACGCCCGCGCCGTCCGAGGACTCCCACCTGGAGGAGGTCCCGCTCGGCGGACTCGGCCGCGGCGCCGCCCTGCAGCTGCTCGAACAGGCCGTCGCCCGGCCGCTCAGCGAGGACGAGGCCAACTGGGCGGGCGACCTCTGGTTCGAGTCCGAGGGGCTGCCGCTGCGCTTCGTCCAGGCCGGCGCCCTGCTGCGCCAGCGCGACGCCCGCCGCGCCGACCCGGGCGCCTTCGACGCCTTCGGCAACGGTGTCGAGGACCCCGACGGCCTCGACGAGCCGCCCGCCCCCGGCGACGGCCCCGAGGTGCCGCTGCCCAGCCTCGGCGAGGGAGCCGCGCCCGCCGCGCTGCTCGCCTCCCGGCTCAGCCCCGCCGCCCGCGCCACCCTGCGCTTCGCGGTCGCCCTCGGCGGCGAGGTCCCGCACCAGGCCCACCTGCCCGCCCTCGTCGGCGACACCCACGCCGACGCCGCCCTCGGCGAGCTGACGGCCTGCGGGCTGCTCAGCCCCGCCGGACCGCGCCACCGGCTCGCCGGCGGCGTGCTGGCCCAGCTGGAGGCCGAGGGGTACGCGGAGGAGGCCACCGCCCACGCCCACACCGCGGCCCAGCACTACGCCTGGTGGGCCGGGCACCCCTCGGTCACCCCGGAGCGGGCCTGCGCCGAGGCCGACGCCCTGCTGGCCGCGATGGCCGCCCTGGTGCCGGGCCGCGAGGCCGGGCACGCCAGCGCCGCCGTGCTGCTGGCCCGCAGCGCCGCGCCCGCGTTCGCCGCCGGACTGCACTGGTCGGCCTGGGAGCGCGCGCTGCGCACCGGCTCCGAGGCCGCCAGGATCTCCGGCGAGGTCGCCGAGGACGCGTACTTCCACCACGAGCTGGGCGTCCTCGCGCTGTGCGCGGGCAGCCTGGAGCGGGCCCGCGCCGAGCTGGAGGCTTCCGTCGGGATGCGCGGCGCCCTCGCCGACAAGCGGGGCGCCGTCGCGGGCCGCCGCGCCCTGGCCCTGGTGGCCGACCGCGCGGGC